>CAWJVK010000001.1:0-350321 GCA_963846305.1 uncultured Gammaproteobacteria bacterium | reverse complement strand
ATGCCCGCATTCTCGTCGGGGTTCGAGCACGGGCCGACACCGAAGATGCAGCGGTTCTGGGCCCTGCTCAACGACAGGCACGCCGAGTTCGTGCTGAACGGGCACGAGCATTTCTACGAAGCATTCGACCCGCTCGATTCTGCGGGGAATCCAGCCGCGGACGGCATGCGGGAATTCGTCGTCGGCACCGGCGGTGCGCGCCTGTACCCCACCTGGAAACCCTTTCACGACAGCCGCCAGCGCCTCGCAAGGCACGGGGTGCTGAAACTGCTGCTGGACGATGACGCTTACTCGTGGCAGTTCATCGACACGGACGGCCGTGTGCTCGATTCAGGCGCGGCGCGCTGCCGGCAGTAGGCGGCGGGCGGCAGGCGCCGGGTGGTCGGGCGGCAGTACGACCGGGCGGAAGCAGGCAGCGAGACGGCGGCCCGGTATCGGGTCGCATGGCAGCGGGGCACAGTGCATGGCCGTCAGCGATTCGTATCTGGACTTCGTCATCGACCAGCTCGCCGGAGTCGGCCGGGTGCGATCAAGGCGAATGTTCGGCGCAGTCGGCCTGTACGCAGACGAACTTTTCTTCGGCCTGATCGACGACAACTGCGTGTATTTCAAGGTGGACGACACCAATCGCAACGACTTCGTCGCGCGTGGCATGGGACCGTTCCGGCCTTTCCGGGACAAGCCGGACCTTGCGATGGCTTACTACGAGGTGCCCGCGGACGTCATCGACGATGTCGAGGAGCTGGCCACATGGGCGCGCAAGGCAATGCATGTTGCGGCGGCCGCGCCGCGCAAGACAAGACCACGCAAGAAGAAGTAGGTTGGGTTCGGCGTCGATGTCGGGCATCATCGCGCCCCGCATGCTGCTGATCCGGAATGCCGACGTCTTCGCCCCGCGCCCGCTAGGCGTCCGCAGCCTGCTTGTCGGCGCCGGCAGGATCCTTTGGATCGGCGCAGGCACCGACCTTCCCGAACTGCCCGGGCCGCTGCAAGCTGGATCTATCGTGCTCGACCTGGAAGGCCGGCGACTCATCCCGGGCCTGGTCGACGGTCATGTGCACGTGACCGGTGGGGGCGGCGAGGCGGGATTTCGCACGCGCGTGCCGCCGGTCCAGCTCAGCCGGTTCACGACAGCCGGGGTAACGACGGTGGTCGGGCTGCTCGGCACGGACGATACCGCCCGA
The DNA here is from genome assembly GCA_963846305.1 of uncultured Gammaproteobacteria bacterium. Lineage (GTDB taxonomy): Bacteria > Pseudomonadota > Gammaproteobacteria > Steroidobacterales > Steroidobacteraceae > RPQJ01. Next base: position 349,137 of record CAWJVK010000001.1, on the reverse strand, counting down.
GGGCCGCGCGAACTGCTCGCGACGCTGCACGCGCTGCGCGAGGAAGGACTGAATGCCTGGGGCTACGCGGGCGGCTATCACGTGCCACCTGCAACGCTCACCGGAAATGTACGGACCGACCTCGTTTTCGTCGAGGCGCTGCTCGGGATCGGCGAAGTCGCCATCAGCGATCATCGTTCGAGCCAGCCGACGCTGGATGAGCTCGCGAGGCTCGCTGCCGACGCGCATGTCGCGGGACTGATGACCGGCAAGGCAGGAATCCTGCACCTGCACCTTGGCGACGGTCCGCGCGGCCTGTCGCTGGTCCGCCGTGCGCTCGACGAGACTGAATTGCCGCCGCGCGTATTCAACCCGACCCACGTGAATCGCCGTCGCGCGCTTTTCGACGAAGCGATTGAGCTCGCACAGCGCGGCTGCACGGTGGACATCACCGCGTTCCCGGTCGAGGAGGGCGAGGACGCCTACACGGCGGCGGATGCGTTGCGCCGATACCTGGCCAGCGGCGCGCCGCCGGATAACGTGACCGTCAGTTCGGACGCGGGCGGCTGCCTGCCCTGCTTCGATACGGACGGCCGGGTCTGCAGCATGGACGTGGGGTCGGCCGGCGCGCTGCTGCAGACGGTCCGTGAGCTGCTGGCCGCCGGGCTGCCGCTCGATCAGGTGCTGCCGGCCTTCACGTCGAATCCGGCCCGCCTGCTGCGCCTGCCCGGCAAGGGTGCGATCGAAACCGGCGCCGATGCGGACCTCGTGGCCCTCGACCAAGCCGGCCGTGCCCACACCGTGCTGGTGCGCGGCGAAATCCACGTCCGCGACGGCGTCGCAATCCGTCGCGGCACCTTCGAATTCTGAGACAATCGCGCTGCGGTGCGCGAGGACCCCCGACCACGATGCCAAGCAAGATTCCCGACGGTGCGACGCGCGGCTGGATCATCCCGATCGGCGGCGCCGAGAACAAGGAAAACGACCGGCACATCCTCGAGCGGTTCGTGCAGGTCTCGGGCGGCAGTGACGCCGACATCGTAGTGATCCCGACCGCGAGCCGCATGGCCGAGACCGGGCCGCGCTACGAGCGGCTTTTCAGCGAGATCGGCGCCGCGCGCGTCACGTGCATGGATTTCGACACGCGGCGCGATTGTCATGAGCCTGGCCGGCTGCAACGGCTGGAAGAGGCGACCGGCATATTCTTTACCGGCGGAAACCAGCTGCGACTCACGACGCTGCTCGGCGGTACGCCGGTCGCGAAGCTGATCCGCATCCGCAATGCGCACGGCGTCGCGGTGGGCGGCACCAGCGCCGGCGCAAGCATCCTGAGCGAGCACATGATCGCGTTCGGCGACGAGGGCTCCTCGATCATTTCCGGCAGCGTGCGTCTCGCGCCGGGACTTGGTCTCACCAATCGCTTCATCATCGACCAGCATTTCCGCCAGCGAGACCGGCTTGGCCGGCTGCTGACGGCGCTGGCGTATAACCCGTTCGCGATTGGTATCGGGCTTGACGAGGACACGGCGGCGTTTATCGGCCCCGACGAGACTGTCGAGATCGCAGGCAGCGGCGGCGTGACCGTCGTCGATGCGTCCGAGGTGACTTTCTCGTCAATGGACTCGGTGAGCGAAGGCCAGCCGGTGTGCATGCTGGGTCTCAAGATGCACATGCTGGTGGCCGGAGCCACCTTCAACCTGCACACGCGCGTCGCCGAGGCCGCGGTGTTGATGCCGGCCAAACAGTGACGGCCCGGCAAGTCGCTGCTGGGATGCCCGCCCGGCAGTGCCGGGGCCGCGGCGCGGTGCTGATGCGCTGCGCGGAATGGCGGCTCTAGAAGCCGCAGAGCACGAGCGCGCCGGAGACGCGCAACCTCACCGTCTCGGCCTTCATGGGGAAGGCGCCGAAGAAGTCATCGCGGGTGAGCCTCGGGTTGCGCTCGCGCACGTTTGCCGTCCACGATGCGGCGCGCGCCCTGTCCCCGGCCGGTGCATGTGCCGCGGCTGCGATCATCGCGATCAGCACGTGCGCACCCGGGGAGCGCGCCGCGCGCTCGGCCCAGTACACCGCCTGCGCGTCCTCGCCGAGCGCGATGTGGGTGAACGCCCGCGTCCCCTGCATCGCGTAGTACAACGGGTCGAGCGGGCTCAGCCGCATCGCCAGGTCGACGTGCTCGCGCCCTTCGAGTCCCCGTCCGGCAAGTGTCTCCGTCCATGCGCGCGCGTAGATTCCCTGCGCGTAGTTGGGGCTGATCGAAGTGGCGCGCTCGAGCCAGGCAAGGCTGTGTTCCAGGTCGCCCTCGAGCCAGTAGCTGCGGCCCATGGTGAAGTTGACGAACGGGTCCAGGGGGTCGAGTTCCACGCCGCGCTCCGCAAAGCGCCGCGCGAGGTCGATCTCCATCGCGAGGTCGTCCGCATGCCTCAGGAACGCGGTCTGGAAGTGGACGAATGACAGGCCCGCATGCGCGCGGGCAAAGCCGGGGTCCAGAGACACCGACTTCTGGAACAGCGCGCTTGCGGCCGCGTTGTCGGTGCGATTGAACCGGTACATGTGCTGCAGGCCGAGGTGGTATGCGGACCAGGCGTCCAGGTTCTCGGTCACCCTCAGGCGCGCGAGCCCGGCCTCGTGCAACGGAATGTGGATCTCGAGCGCGGCCAGGATCCGCCCGCGGATCTCGCTGCGAATCTGGTGCACGTCACCGACCGGGCTGGTGTAACGGTCGGCCCAGACCACTCCGCCGTCCCGTGTGTCGACGAGTTCCACCGTGACATTGAGCCCCGGCCCCTCGACTTCCATGCTGCCCGCCAGGCAGTACTGCACGCCAAGCAGGCGGCCGACCTCGGTCATGTCCGCGTCGGACGCACGCAGGCGGAACGAAGAGCCGCGGGCCGTGACGAACAGCCAGCGCAGCCTCGACAGGTCGAGGATCAGGTCGTGCGGCAGGGCGTCGGCGATTGCCGCGTAGGGGCCCGGGTCGCCGGTGAGGCGAAACGGCAGCACGGCGATCGAGGGCCTCGAAGACGCGTCGGTGGATCCCGCCGGCGGCCGCGCGCCGGCCGGGACCGGCGCTTGGCACGCGTCCGTCGCCGGGAACATTGCAGCGCCACGCACCACTTTCACATCGGCCACGAAGCGGAAGCCGCGGCTGTGAATCGTCCTGATGTAACGCTGGTTCCTGCCGTCGTCGCCGATGGCCTTGCGCGCCGTCTTCACGCGGCTTGCCACGGCCGAGTCGGAGATCACGCGACCGTCCCACACCTTTTCGATGATTTCGTCCTTCGAGACGAGACGGTCACGGTTCTCGACCAGCAGCGCGATCAGCGCGAATACCTGCGGTTCCACCGGGCAGGCCGCACCGTCCCTGCGCAACTCCACCGTCGCCATGTCCAGCTCGAAGCTGTCGAACCGGTAGATCATGAACAGGAGCATAGATCACGCGAGACGGATCTCCCAGAAATCTCCATGGTATTTCCAGCAGGCCTTCAAGCGCGGCGCGGAGCGTTGCCCGACACTCGCTGCAGCCGCGACGGAATGTCTCCGTCGCCGGAACCCAGGAGGGAGATCACCGTGAAACAGCATCGAGACCAGTTGCCGGTTCGAGTCGAGTCTGGCGGCGTCTGCATCCAGGCGATTGACTGGGCAAATCTGAATGTCGCACGTATCCGGTTTCCGAAGGGTGCCGATGCCGCGCCGCTGCTGAAGGGTCTGCCGCAGGACCTCTGCCAGTGCCCCCACTGGGGAACGGTGCTGAGCGGCTCGATACACGTGCGCTTCGTCGACGGACACGAGGAGACCGTGCGTGCGGGAGACGTGTACTACTGGCCGCCGGGTCACACCGTCAGGGTCGACGAGGACTACGAAGCCGTCGAGTTCAGCCCGAGCGCCGCGATGTGCACGGTCATCGACCACCTCAATTCAAAGTTGTCAAACTGAAGGAGCACTCACATGCCACTCGTTACCGTAGACGTGATCAAGGGCGTTTTCTCACCGCAGCAGAAGCAGCAGATCATCGACAAGGTCACCAATGCGATGGTCGAGGTCGAGGGAGAGAACCTGCGCGGAGTAACCTGGGTCCGGATCAAGGAGTTCGAAAGCGGCGACTGGGCCATCGGTGGCCAGCCGCTCAGTGCCGCCGACGTGAAGGGCCTGGCCGCAGGCAAGGCGGCATAGGCCGCGGGCCGCGGTTCCTGCGGCGGGTCAGCGTCCTCGGGCGCCGGCCCGCCGCGCGCTCCGTGCCGGAACCGCCCCTGGGCACCGATGTCACATGGGCAGTCGGCGCCTTGTCGTCACCATTCTGCTATCGTGGATCCAGACGCGCCCCTGGGGCGTCCTCTTGCAACGGGTGAACGCGCATGATGGGATTCTCCGCCGCGACGATCTGGTGGGTGGCCGCCGGAATCGTCGTTGTAGTCGAGCTTGAAACCGGCACTTTCTACCTGCTGATGATGGCCCTGGGCCTGGCATCGGGCGCCATCGCGGCGCATCTCGGGTTCTCGGAGTCCGCGCAGGTCGCCTGCGCCGCGATCGTGGGCGGCGGCGCCACCGCCATCTGGCACTGGCACCGTTCGCGATTGCCGAAGAAGCCGCCGGCGCACGAGGACCGGAGCGTCAATCTCGACATCGGCGAACGCGTGCACGTGGACGAGTGGGCTCCCGAGGGGACGACGCGCGTCTCCTATCGCGGCAGTGGTTGGCCGGCACGCCTGGCGCCCGGCGCCGTGGCAAGGTCTGGTGAGCACGACATCGTGGCCGTCGAAGGCAACTGGCTGGTGCTTGCGCCACGCACGAATCAGGGTTGAAGGAAGAATGACATGGAGAGCATGAGCATGGCCGTCGCACTCGTACTTGCCGCAATCGCCGGCATATTCATCATCCAGACGTTCAAGATCGTGCCACAGCAGCACGCCTGGGTCGTCGAGCGGCTCGGGCGCTACCACCGTACGCTCACGCCAGGGCTCGGGCTGGTCATTCCGTTCATCGACCGCGTCGCCTACAAGCACTCGCTGAAGGAAGTGCCGCTCGACGTGCCGAGTCAGGTGTGCATCACCAAGGACAACACCCAGCTCCAGGTGGACGGCATCATCTACTTCCAGGTGACCGATCCGATGCGCGCGAGCTACGGCGCCAGCAACTACGTGGTCGCGATCACGCAGCTGGCGCAGACGCTGCTGCGCTCCGTGATCGGCAAGATGGAACTCGACAAGACCTTCGAGGAACGCGACGCGATCAACGCGTCGGTGGTGAGCGCGCTGGACGAGGCGGCCGCGAACTGGGGCGTGAAGGTGCTCCGCTACGAGATCAAGGACCTCACGCCGCCGACCGAGATCCTGCGTGCCATGCAGGCGCAGATCACCGCGGAGCGTGAGAAGCGCGCGTTGATCGCGGCTTCCGAGGGTCGCAAGCAGGAACAGATCAACATCGCGACCGGCGAGCGCGAGGCATCCATTGCGCGCTCGGAGGGTGAGCGGCAGGCGCAGATCAACCAGGCGGAGGGCGAGGCCGCTGCGATAACGACTGTCGCGAATGCGACAGCGGACGCGATCCGCAAGATCGCCGAGGCCATCCGCTCACCTGGCGGCGACCAGGCCGTGCAGCTCAAGGTGGCCGAGAAAGCCGTCGAGGCCTATGCGCAGCTCGCGCAGAAGAACAACACGATGATCGTGCCGGGCAACATGACCGAGGTCTCGGCGCTGATCGGGACGGCGATGGCGCTGTTCAAGGGGCCGGCGCTGAAGTAGTGCGCAAGCGCCAGCCGTGAATGAATCTGCGCTGCAGACGCAGTGGCGTATGATCCAGGTTCCGAGGTTTCGGGCCGTCGGCCCGGGCCTCCCTCCCGGGATAGGAGCGCGACATGGCAAAGAAGAGCAGAAAGTCCGACGGCGGCGTTTACCGTGTTACCGAAGTGATCGGCACCAGTAAAGTATCCTGGGAGGATGCCGCCAGCAGTGCCGTCAAGGCGGCCGCCAGGTCGCTGCGTGACTTGCGTATTGCCGAAGTCACCAAGCTGGACATGAAAGTCGAGGACGGCAAGGTCGTCGCCTACCGGGCGCGGGTCTCGCTGTCGTTCAAGTACGAGGGCTGAACCCAGTAGTGCTGCCGGGCTCGTGACAGTCCCGCCTGATTCCAGGCGGGGATCTACGCGGGCGCTCTGCGCTGTGCCATTATCGGCCGCTCGATCCGCCAGGTGGGAGTGGCAGAAAGACATGCGCATCCTCGACCGTTCCGTCTACGTCGGCCCGTCGCAGTACGCTCATTTTCCCGTCATTCGCCTGGAGCTGGACCTGGGCGCGCTCGAGGCATGGCCCACCGGCCGGCTCGGCGCCGCGTTTGTCGACGCGCTCTCCGCGGCCCTGCCGGGACTCGAAGAACACGGTTGCTCGTATCGGGAGCCGGGCGGGTTCTTTCGGCGCATGCGCGAGGACGACGGCACCTGGCTCGGCCACGTGCTCGAGCATGTCGCGATCGAACTGCAGAACATCGCGGGCGAGGCGGTCACCTTCGGCAAGACCCGAAGTTCGGGCGAGCCGGGCATCTACACGGTCATCTACGAGTACGCGCAGCGCGACGAGGGCATTGCAGCCGGGGAGCTTGGGCTGAGGCTGCTCTGTTCACTGCTGCCGGAAGGCATCCGCCCGGCCGACACCGTGCCCGACGACTGGAGCTGGCCGGAGGCGCGTGACGAGTTCATCCGCTTCGCGCAGCGCCGGGCGCTGGGGCCTTCCACCGCATCGCTGGTGCGCGCGGCCGAGTCGCGTGGCATCCCGTGGCTCAGGCTGAACGACCAGTCGCTGGTGCAGCTCGGGCACGGCAGGTACCAGCAGCGCATCCAGGCGACGGTCACGGGCCGGACGTCGCACATCGCGGTCGAGCTCGCGAGCGACAAGGAAGAGACCAACAAGATCCTCGCGACGCTGGGACTGCCGGTGCCCAGGCAGGAACTCGTGCAGAGCGAGGCGCAGGCGGTGCGTGCCGCCGGCCGCATCGGCTTCCCGGTCGTCACCAAGCCCTACAACGGCAATCACGGGCGAGGCATCTCGATCCGGCTCACCAGCGACGAGGAGGTCGCGCAGGGCTATGCCGTGGCGCGCGAGCAGTCGCGGTCGGTGATCGTCGAGACCTACCTGGAGGGCGACGACCATCGCCTGCTGGTCGTCAACGGTGAACTGGTCGCTGCGACGCGCCGCACGCCCGGCCACGTCGTGGGCGACGGCACGCACACGGTGGCGCAGCTGGTCGAGGTCGTGAACCAGGATCCGCGCCGGGGCGTCGGCCACGAAAAGGTTCTCACACGACTGGAATTGGACGCCCAGGCGCAGAAGATGCTCGAGCGCGCCGGGCTGGCCGCCGAGTCGGTGCCGGGATCCGGGCAGGTCGTGTACCTGCGATCGACCGCCAACCTGTCGACTGGCGGCACCGCGACCGACGTCACCGACGTGATCCACCCGGACAATCGCGAGATGGCCGAGCGCGCGGTGCGCGCCATAGGCCTGGACGTCGGCGGCGTGGACTTCCTGTCTACGGACATCACCGAGAGCTACCGTCGCATCGGCGGCGGCATCTGCGAGGTGAATGCCGCCCCCGGCTTCCGCATGCACGTCGCGCCGAGCGAGGGCACCCCGCGCGACGTCGCCGGTCCGGTGATCGACATGCTGTTCCCGTCGGGCGCGGCCTCGCGGGTGCCGATTGCAGCGATCACCGGGACCAACGGCAAGACCACCACCGCGCGCATGCTGGCCCACGTGACCAAGATGGGTGGATACACGCCGGGGCTCACGACCACCGACGGCGTGTACATCGACGGGCAGCGCACGGTGCAGGGCGACATGACGGGCCCGGTGTCGGCGCGAATGGTGCTGGCCGATCCGCAGATCGACATCGCCGTGCTCGAGACGGCGCGCGGGGGCCTGATCCGCGCGGGCATGGGCGTGAACGAGGTGAACGTCGGCGCCGTGCTGAACGTACAGGCAGATCATCTCGGTCTCAAGGGCATCGACACGCTCGAGCAACTGGCCGACGTGAAGCGTGTCGTCGTCGAGGTCGCCACGGACTGCGCGGTGCTGAACGCAGACGATCCGCTGGTGCTGCGGATGTCCGGCTACACCGACGCGAAGAACATCTGCTACGTGACCGTCAACCCCCAGCACACGCTGGTGCGCGAGCACATCCGGGCTGGAGGCCGTGCATGCGCGCTGGAGGCCGGCGTGAACGGCCAGATGATCACGCTCTACGACCGCGGCGGGCACATCCCGCTGGTCTGGACGCACCTGATCCCGGCGACGCTGGAGGGCCGCGCGCTCCACAACGTGCAGAACGCGATGTTCGCAGCGGCCATGGCGTTCTCGCTGGGCATCAAGCTCGACGCCATCCGGCAGGGACTGCGCACGTTCGACTCCACGTTCTACCAGGCGCCGGGACGCATGAACGTGTTCGACGAACACCCGTTCAAGGTGCTGTTCGACTATGGTCACAACGCGCACGCGGTCGGCATGCTGGCGGACCTTGCCCAGCGACTCGAGGTCAAGGGCAGGCGTATCGTCGTGCTGGCCGGGCCCGGCGACCGCCGCGACGAGGATCTTGTCGCGATCGCGGATGCGGTCGCCGGACGATTCGATCACTATGTGTGCCGGCGCGACGACAATCTCCGTGATCGCGCACCGGACGAGGTGCCGCGCATCCAGGCGGCCGCACTGCTGGCGGCGGGCGTGAGCGAGGATGCGATCTCGATCATTCCCGACGAACAGCAGGCAATCGACGCCGCGCTCGGCATGGGACGCGAGGGTGACCTGCTGCTGGTCTTCGCCGATGCGCTGGTGCGATCGTGGAAGCAGGTGACGAAGTTCCGCATGGAAGGCGCAAGCTATTCGTCGCCGGCCGGCGAGCCGGCCGCGATCGCTGCGGATGCGGTGACCGCGGCAACCACCAGCCTGCGCGACGCGACGCCGGGTGCGTTGGAGTCCGTGACGCCCCCGTCGATGGCACGCCGGCCCGCGCCCGGCGGGTCGGACCTGAAGCCCGCCGACGCCGACCTGGCGGCGCTCAATCTCGACGGTCTGATTCGAGACGAGCGCGGTGTGCGATTTGCGCCGGAGAGCGACGACTGACGCTGCAACTCTCATTGCCGTTCGAGGATTCGAGGCGACTCACCGGCGGCAACCTGTTCTTTGCCTCCACGGGCGCGGTCCTCGAACTGGTCGGTGTTGCTGCCGACGAGTCGTTGCTCGCGGGCTGGCGTGGGCGCGTCCAGCGCGCGCGCGAGCACCTGGGCTGGAAGCCCGTTCATGCGGGGGCCGGCTCGCCAGCGGGTGACACGGCGTCACCGGCGACGGTGGCGAGGCTTCATGCGGGCGGAGCGTCGCTCGCAATCACGGCGCCCTGCGACCGGCTCTTCACGGCCACCGAGGTAAACGAATGGGCGCTGTGCGCAGCGCTGAGCGAGCGCGACCCGATGCACTGGGCAGGCCTCGAAGACGCGCTGGTGGCCGCCGCCGTGGAAGCGGCCGACGGTGCGGCCGTGCCGGATCCCCCGGTGCTGGCAGAGGCTCCGGCGCTCGCGCGCCTGCAGCGGCTTTCTGGCCTCGAGGAGAGGCCCGCGCTGCTGCGGTTGCTGGATGAGGCGGACGCTCGCGTCCTGCCGTACCTGCTGGACGAAACGATCCTCACGCTCGGCGCGGGCGCCGGCGGGATCGGCTATCCGATCGACGGCCTCCCGGCCGTCGACGACGTGCCGTGGGGCGCCCTGAGGGATATTCCCACGGTCGTCATCACCGGGTCCAACGGCAAGACCACGACGGTGCGGCTGGTGGCGGCCTGCGCGCGCCGGCACGGTTGGCGGGACGGCTACAACTGCACGGACGGGGTGCTGATCGGCGGTGAGTCAATCGCGAGCGGCGACTACTCGGGCCCTGCCGGTACGCGCCTGGTGATGCGCGACCAGCGCGTCGAGGCAGCAGTTCTCGAGACCGCGCGCGGCGGCATCCTGCGGCGCGGCATCGCGGTCCGTCACGCGCATGCGTCGGTCGTCACCAACGTCAGCTGCGACCATTTCGGCGAATACGGGATCCACGACCTGGATGGCCTTGCGGACGCGAAGCTATCGGTGGCGTCCGTCGTGGCGTCAGGCGGGCTGCTGGTCCTGAATGCCGACGACCCGTTGCTTCGGCTGAAGGCCGGAGGGCTGGCGCAGCGCTTCGGACACCGACCGCGGCTGGGATGGTTTGCGCTCGACGCAGACTCACCGGCGCTGCGGGCGCACCGCGCCGACGGTGGCATGACCTGCGGTGTGCGCGCTGGCCAACTCATTCTTGCCGGCGACAACGGCGAGCGCGACCTCGGTCCCGTGGCGGCGATGCCGCTCACGATCGGGGGCAGCGCGACCTACAACGTGGCAAACCTCGCCGCGGCCGCGCTCGCCGCTGCAGCGATCGGGATCGCGCCAGAGGCAATCAGCGCGGTTTTCGCCGGGTTCGGCAGCGACCCGGACGACAACAACGGCCGCTTGATGCGTTTCAATGTCGGCGGCGTGGTCGTGCTGGTCGACTACGCGCACAACCCCGAAGGAATTCGCGGGCTCCTTGCGGTGGCCAAGCACCTCCGGCGCGAGGGCAGCCGGCTGGGGATGCAGTTCGGGCACGCAGGGAATCGCCAGGATTCCGACCTGCGGCACGTCGCGAGGGTGGCTGCGGAATTTGAGCCCGACCTCGTGGTCATCGCGGAACACGAGGATTATCTGCGCGGTCGAGCGCCAGGCGAAGTGCCGCGCATCATTTGCGCAGAACTCCTTCGGCAGGGGCTGCCGCCAAAATCGATCCAGGTCTGCACCAGCGAGATCGAGGCTGCGCGCCATGCCCTGGGCTGGGCCCGGCCGGGCGACGTGCTTGCGCTGATGGTTCATTCCGCCGCTGCAAGGGTGGCGACGCTGGAGATCCTGGGCGCGGGCGCGCATCCATCCGAATCGCCGGCGGCGAGCTGACGCGCGGCTCGAAGCGGATCGTTACTGCAGCCCGACCTTACGAGCGCGCGCCGGGCTGCAGGTTTCGATCTCAGGGGGTTTTCTTGCGCCGGGTGAAGAACCAGATGAGGCCCGCGGCAACCGCCACGGCGATCGCGTAATCGAGAATCGCGCTGGACACGCCCAGCAGCCGACCGACGATACCCCCCAGGAAGGCGCCACCCACGCCGTAGGCCATCGTCTTCCAGATGCTCATGTCATCGCGGCCGGGAAGAGCCAGCCTCGCGAGGGCGCCGATGACGAGCCCGACGACGGCCAGGATGACCAGAAAGATCACGATTCCCGTCGTGGCGCCGACGGCCATTCCGGCAGTAGATTCATTCATTTTTTACGCTCCTCCCAAGTGACTGTTTCAAGTTCGTGGCTGCCGCGTGCTGGCCGGTCGCCAGGCGCGTGACTCACTTTCAGTGCGGCTGGATTTTGCCCGATGGACAGGCTCGGTACCAGCCACGGGACAACGGCCGCGTGCGGCGCTAGTCTGCACGCTTGGTTCCGTCGGAGCTTTCGGCATGCAGCGACTCGAACTCAGGGTGATCGCCGGAGAAGACGTGCGACGCTTGCTGCCCTACGGCGACTGCGTCGACGCCGTCGCAGCGGCAATGCGCTCCGTGAGTGCCGGCAGCACGATCATGCCGCTGCGCCAGGTCATGCGGCTGCCCGGCGGGCGGGGTGCCCTCGGCACGATGCCCGGATACCTCGGCGATCCGGAGTGCTTCGGCATCAAGCTGCTCTCTCTGTTCCCGGGTAATCCCGCCGTGGGGCTGTCCTCGCACCTCGGCCTGTACGTGCTCTGCGAGGCCGGCAACGGCCGTCCGCTGGCGCTGATGGACGCATCGGCGCTCACCGCCATACGCACCGCCGCCGCCAGCGTCGTGGCGACTCGCGCGCTCGCGCGGGCGAACTCCCGTGTGCTGGCAATCATCGGCACGGGCGAGGAGGCGCATTCGCACCTAGAGGCATTCCAGGCGGTAAGACCGTTCGAGCGCCTGCTGGTGTGGGGTCGCGACCCGGCGGCCGCACGGCGCCTGGCGGATCGGGCACGAGAAGTTGGAATCGGCAGCGCAAGCGTCGTGCCGGACGTGCCGCAGGCACTGGCCGAGGCCGATGTGGTCTGTACGGTGACGGCCTCGCCGGATCCGCTGCTCAGTGGCGCCGACGTTCGTCCCGGGACGCACCTGTGCCTGGTCGGCGCGTCCATTCCGTCAACCCGGGAGGTCGACGACGCCTGCGTCGCAATGTCGCGTTTCTACGTTGACTACCGGGCCAGCGCGATGGCGCAGGCCGGGGAACTGCTGCACGCGATCGGTGCGGGCGTGGTCACCGAGTCGCACGTCGTTGCGGAAATCGGCGAAGTCCTCGCCGACGCCCGGCTGGGCCGAAGGTCGGACGCGGAGGTAACCCTGTACAAGTCGTTGGGCGTGGCGGCGCAGGATCTTGCCGCGGCGACCCTGGTCTACCGGCGCGCAGTCGAACTCGACATGGGGACGCTGGCAGCTATCTGAGCTCGAGTTCGCGCCACTCACCCTCTCGCCTGGGATCGGCGCCGCCTTCCGGCGCTCCGTCCGGTCGCATGATCACGCCGTGCAGGCCCGATTCCTCGCCGCGGCCGCTCTTCACGACGACGCCGCGCTCGGCCAGTCCGGCCAGCACCTCGGGCGGGAACCTGGCCACTTCGCCATAGAAATCGGCGCCGCGGGCGAACAGGTTCGGCAGTTCGATGGCCTGTTGCATCGAAAGCCCCCAATCCAGCAAACCGACGATCGTCTTGGCGTTATAGGCGAGGATCGAAGAGCCGCCCGGCGATCCGACCGCCGCAAGGAATCGGCCTTGCTGGTCCAGCACGATGACGGGAGACATGGAGGAGCGCGGACGCTTGCCTGGCGCAACTGCATTGGCGACTGGCTTGCCGTCCTCAACCGCGCGAAAAGAGAAGTCCGTGAGCTGGTTGTTCAGGAAGAATCCGTCGACAGCGCGACCTGACCCGAATATCGACTCGACCGTGGTCGTCATCGAAACGACGTCGCCATCGCTGTCCACGACCACGAAGTGACTGGTTCCCGCCGCCTCGTCCGTTGAATCGCGGCCGAGACGCGCAGTGAGGCCCGGCGGGACTCCCGCCACGGGCGGCGAGCCGGCGCGGCTGCCGATCAGGGCCGCGCGGCTGGCGACGTATGCAGGGTCGAGCAGGCCGCTCACGGGGACCGCTACGAATGCCGGGTCGGCAACGTACTGGTCGCGATCCGCGTACATGAGCCGGCTGGCCTCCGCGAACAGGAACCACGCCTCTGGATCGGCCGCACTGCGCGACCCGATGTCCGTCCGCTCCAGGATCGCGAGCATTTGGAGCAGCGATACCCCGCTCGATGGCGGCGGCGGCACGCATACCACGTACACGCGGTATGGCCGGCATAGCGGGTCGGCGGCGTGCGGGCGGTAGCTGGCGAGATCGGCGGTCGTCATCGTACCGGGGCGCGGCTGGTCGTGTGTACGTGCGGCGATCTTCCCGGCAATTGGTCCCTCGAGCAGTGCGCGCGACCCATCGAGGGCGATCGTGCGCAGCGTCCGCGCGTACGCGGAATTGAGCAGCGTTTCCCCGGCCTGCACGGGCGTACCGTCGGGTCGCGAGAACAGTGCGCGGGCGTCCCGAGAGCCGGCCTGCGGGAAATTGCCGTTCGCGAATCGGGCCAGCCGCTTCGGCACGATGAAGCCCTGGTCGGCCGTCTGCGTCGTGGTCCCGAACAGGTCGCGCCACGGCAGGCGGCCGAAGCGTTCGTGGGCCAGCCCGAGCATCGCGATTGCGCCGGGCGCGCCCGTGGACCGCCCACTCGTGACGGCGTCGGCATACGAAAGCGGCTTGCCGTCCTCGCCGATGAACATGCCGGGCGTCGCACCTGCCGGTGCCGTCTCCCGTCCGTCGAACGCCGTGAGCTTGCCGGTCTTGCCGTCGAAGTACACGAGGAAGGCGCCGCCGCCGAGCCCCGAACTCTGTGGCTCCACGAGACCCAGTGTGGCCTGTACCGCGACCGCAGCATCCACTGCGGATCCACCGCGACGCAGGACCGCGAGACCCGCTTCGACTGCGAGCGGATTCGCGGCGGCGACTCCGGCTCGGGACGTCGCCCGCGCGGAGTCGGCCCCGACTGCCGAAGCTGTGTTCCTGGCGTCGATACCGGGCGCGTGCTGGCAGGCGGCCAGCGCGAGCGCGGCCGACAACAGCAAGCTTGCGGTGAGACCTGACGGTCGGGTCATCGTTCGGACCTGGGGCTGCGTCGGGGCCGACAGCTTAGCCCGGTTCGTAATAGAGTCGCGAGTTCATGTGCGGGCAATTACCCGTGACCAGGAGCGTCAACGTCAGTGCTGCCATTCTCCGAAGCCGCCGAACGCAACAGGCAACCGATTCTGGAAATGCTGCGCGGGGTGCTGGTTGATCGGCGACATGTTGTAGAGATCGGCGCCGGGACCGGTCAGCACGCGGTGCATTTCGCCCGCGAGCTGCCGCACCTGCAATGGCAGCCGACCGATCGCGCGGAGTACCTGCCTGGACTTGCCGCGCGCATTGAGCTGGAAGGGTCGGCGAACCTGCGCCCACCGATCGAACTGGACGTCGCGCAACCGGACTGGCCGTCGCTCACCGCCGACGCGGTGTACAGCGCCAACACGCTGCACATCATGTCCTGGCCCGAGGTGGAGGCCTTCTTTTGCGGAGTCGGCCGGATTCTCGAGGACGGCGGCGTGCTGGCCGTGTACGGTCCGTTCCGTTACGGGGGATTCTTCACCACGGGGAGCAATGCAGCGTTCGACCGGTCGCTGCGCGACCGCGATCCCGCGAGTGGAATCCGCGACTTCGAAGGCGTGAACGCCCTTGCCGCCGCGCAGGGACTCGAGTTGCAGGCAGACCACGCGATGCCCGCCAAAAACCAGCTGCTGACCTGGGTTCAGAACTCGTAGTCGAGGGTCACCAGGCAGTCGAAACCCGGCGCGTCGAGCCCGGAGCCGAATTCCCGGTAGCGGCGATCGCCGAGATTGGCGAGCCGTACCGATGCGCTGAAAGCATCCGAGGCCTGCCACGCGCCACGCAGGTTCCACGTGACCCATCCGGCCGTGCCGCCCGGTTCGATGCGAGGATCGATTTCGTCGCGCGGACTGTAGCGGTCCTGTGAGCCCGCATACATCAGGTACGCCTCGAGCGACAGGTCGGTGCGTGCGTCCCAGGTCAGGCCCGCAGTGCCGAAGATTGGTGGAATCCGGTCGGCCGGCGTCTCGGTACCTTCGACGGTCTCGTTGCCGTGCGTCCACGTTGCCGTCGCATACCAGCCGAAGTCGTCGCGAAGCCGGCCGTCGAGACCCGCCTCGATGCCGACAAGGTCCAGCCTGGATGCATTGCGGTTCTGGACGACCAGTCGACCCGAGTCCGTCACCTCGCCGGTTAGCACGGCGGTGATCTTGTCGGAATAGCGGGACACGTATCCGACCAGTTCTCCCTGCAGTCGGTTGCCGCCCAGTTTCACGCCGGCGTCCAGCGTGGTCACGGTCTCCGAGCGCAGGTCCGGGTTCGGGACATTGAACCGGTTGCCGGGGCGGTCGCCGAACGTGCCCAGATCAAAGACATTCGGCGCACGGAATCCGCGGCCGAGGTTGGCAACGAGGCGCACGTCGTCGCGCACGGCGTAGGCAACGCTCAGGTTGCCGCTCCAGTCATCGCCGTCAACGGTCGTACCGACGCTGGCACCGCTCGGCGGAAGCCGGGTCTCGATACTGCTCCAGCGCAGGCCGGCGATGACGTCCAGACGATCGCTTGCAGACCAGTCGTCCACCGCGAACACTCCGTACTGCTGCATCGTGGAGCCATCAGGAAAGCGCGGAGGGCGCTCGGTCACCGCCCCGGTGATGACGTTGGTGCGCACCCGGGAGGAGTCCACGGTGTCGTCGTAGTAGTCGGCGCCGTAGGTCAGGTAGTGACCGCCCGACAGCGCCTTGCCCGCCTGGAACGTCAGCCCCCAGCTCGTGTCGCTGTTCTTTTCGCTGTCCTGGCTGTCCGAGCCGTAGTCACGCGTGCGACGGTCGTCCACGATCTCCTGGCGACCGACGTGCGCCTCCGCATCGTCCCACAGCGCAGTCTCATCGGTGCCGCGCCAGCGCAGCTGCACGAAATCGCGGCGCTGCGGCTCGAAGTAGAACAGGGCCGAGGCCGGCTGCGCCTGCCCGAAACCCGGGGTGAGTTCGTCGTAGCGTGGTGTCTTCGGCTGCTCCGAGTACTGTATCGAGGCCATGATCTCGTGGCCCGGCGCGACGTCGGTGCGCAGCTTGAAGTCTGCCGCGCGCGCGCTGAAGCTCGTGTAGGGAAGTGTCTCGCCGCCGCCCACTCGCCGGTCACCGACGCCCTGGTAGGTTGCGCCGCCGCTGATCGCAAGGCCGGCGCGCCCTGCGGCGGCCTCGGCGCGGGAGAGGGTCGAATTGTCGGCGCTGCCGTAGATGGTCCGCAGCCGGCCGCCGGAGGACCAGCTGTCGGCGGTGAATCCGGGTTCTTTCGACAGCATCTGCACCACGCCGCCCATCGCGTCGCTGCCGTGCAACGACGACATCGGGCCGCGCACGACTTCCAGCTGACCGAGCATCTGGCTGTCCACCAGCGCGATGTACTGGTTCGGTGCATTGCGGAAGATTGCGTTGTTCAGCCGGAAGCCGTCGACCAGCTGCAGGACCTCCGAGCCCTTGAGCCCACGCACGATGACCACACCCTGCCCGGGTGTCGTCTGCTGGACGTAGGTGCCGGTGCGACCTCGCAGCAGGTCCATGACGGTCTGTGGCGTCGAGGCGCGGATCTCCTCGAGCTGGAGCACGTTGGTTGCAACCGGCACGTCGAAAGCCGGTTCCGGTCGCCTGGTCGCAGTGACCAGGATGACCTCGAGCGGCTCGGCCTGTCCGGCAGCGTCGGCGAACGGCGCCGACAGCGTGGCCAGCGCGGCCAGCGCTACCGAAGCCGTCCGCATCGACCGGTGCGATGTGCGGCTATTGGGGCAGTTGCAGGGCCGCGATGCGCTGCTCGATCGGCGGGTGTGTCGAGAACAGCGACATGAACCCCGGCTTGTCGTTGATGCCCAGGGCCTTGATCGACTCGGGCAGCGCGGTGGGCTCGATGCCGCCGAGGCGCTTGAGCGCGCCGATCATCGGCGCGGGCGTCCCGAGAAGTCCCGCGGAAGCTGCGTCGGCGCGGAACTCGCGGCGGCGCGAGAACCAGGCGACGATCATCGACGCGGCAATGCCGAACAGGATCTGGCAGACGATGACCGTGATGAAGTAGCCAGGCCCGGTTCCTCGATCGTTGTTGAAGATGGCCCTGTCCACGATCGAGCCGACGATCCGCGACAGGAATATGACGAAGGTGTTCAGCACGCCCTGGATCAACGTGAGCGTGACCATGTCTCCGTTCGCGACGTGGCCGATTTCGTGGCCGAGTACCGCCTCGACCTCCTGTCGGTTCATGCTCTGCAGCAGGCGCGTCGAGACCGCGACCAGCGCGGAATTGCGGAATGCGCCGGTGGCGAAGGCATTCGGCGGGCCGTCGTACATCGCGACCTCGGGCATGCCGATGCCGGCCCGGTCGGCCAGCTTGCGTACCGTTTCGACCAGCCAGCGCTGGGTCTCCCCTTCAGAACCCGTGATGACGGTTGCGCCGGTCGACCGCTTCGCGATGAATTTCGACATCAGCAGCGAAATGATCGCGCCGGCAAAGCCGACCACCGCGGAGAACGCAAGCAGCGGACCCATGCCGCCCTGGTTCGCCATCGCCTGGTCGATCCCCAGGACCCTGAGTACGATGGAAATGACCGCCAGTACCGCAATGTTGGTGGCTATCAGGAGGAGAATTCGCTTCATCGATGGCTCCGATCAGGGTGGGTTCGTGTGTACGGCAGGCGAAGTTTCTCACGAAACCCGCCCCGCATCAGGACCCGAGCATGGAGTCCTTTCCGGCCGGTTCAAGGGCTCGCCGGCACCCTGGGCGCCGGGGGCGGCCCAAAGGCGGCAATTCCGGGCTCCGGGCAGGGGCTACGCGTGCGCCTGCGGCGTGTACTGGCCGCGCGCCCCGAGGTAGTGCGCCCACAGCATCCTCGCGGCAACCGATCGCCACGGCGCCCATCGCTCGGCGAGCCGCAGTTGTTCGTCTGCCCCGGGCAGGCGTCCCATGCCCCCCAGGTCGCGCAGCGCCACGGCAAGCGCGAGGTCGCCTGTGGGCCATACGTCCGGCCGCCTGAGGGCCATCAGCCAGTAGATGTCCACGCTCCAGGGCCCTAGTCCCGGCACGGCCAGCAGCATGCCGCGTCCGACCTTCTCATCCGCTCGCGCCACGGCAGAGAGGTCGAGGCTGCCGTCGAGCAGTCGTTGCGCCAGCCCGTGGCAGTAGCCGGCCTTCTGCCGCGTAAGGCCGAATTCGCGGAGGCCGGCCACCGATGACGCGGCGACGCGTTCCGCACTCATGCAGCCGAGTCGCGCCTCGAGCCGCCGGTACAGCGTCCGTGCGGATGCAAGCGATACCTGTTGCTCGAGGATGATCCTGACCACTGTCGCGAAGCCCGGGCGGCGACCCCACATGGGGGGTGTGCCGAGCCGCGCGTGGATGGCGCCAAGCAATGGTTCGCGCGCGGCGAGTTCGAGTGCCGCGACATCGAGGCTCTGTCGCGTGAGCGATCGCGGGGCGTCTTGCATCGGAGCTGGAAGCCGTGGTGGACCGGATGGCCGCGGCCGAGTGTACCGGGGCGCCGTCCCCGAGTCGCGCCGGCCTATCCGGCCAGCGCGCGCAAGCGCATCGTGCGGCTGGTGTCGGTGCTGGCCTGGAGGCGCTGGAGCAACTCAGTCGCCTCATCGGCGGCCAGAGGCTGGCTCAGCAGGTAACCCTGCACCTCGTTGCACTGCAGTTCCTGGAGGTCGAGCAACTGCGAGAAGTCCTCGACGCCCTCGGCCACCACCTGCAGGCCGAGTGCCCTGGCCATCGAGACGATGGCTCCGACGATGGCGGCACGCCTGCCGAGCGGGTCGACGCTGTGCACCAGCGCGCGGTCGATCTTCAGGCGGTTCACCGCGATCGAGACCAGGCGCCCGAGATTGGAATGACCCACCCCGAAATCGTCGATCGCGATGGACACGCCGGTCCTGCGCAGCGACGCGAGTATTTCAGTCGTCCGTTCGTCGTCGCTCATCGCCAGCGATTCCGTGATCTCGAGTTCCAGTCGCGAAGGGTGGAGACCGGTCTCGCGCAGCACCTCGCTGACCAGCCCGCAGAACCCCGGGTCGTTGAACTGTGACGGCGAAACGTTGACCGCGACGCGGCCCGCCTGCAGGTCCATGGCCTGCCATTCACTGAACTGGCTGCAGGCCGTGCGCAGCGCCCACTCGCCGATCTGCCTGATCAGCCCCATCTCCTCGGCCAGTGGAATGAATTCCTCCGGCGAGACACTGCCGAGTTCGTCGTCGGTCCAGCGCAACAGTGCTTCGACACCCGAGATGCAGCCGGTGCCGAGGTCGAACTGCGGCTGGTAGCAGAGGCTGAACCCGCCCCGTGCCAGCGCGCGCTGCAGTCGTTGCTCGAGACGGAATCGCGACTGCGAGCCTTCCTTCATCGTCGCGTTGAAGTACGCGATCCGGCCTCGACCCTGCCGCTTTGCCGTGTACATGGCGATGCCCGCCTGCCGGAGCAAGGCGTCCTCGTCCACGCTGTCGGCCGGGTAGAGCGCAACGCCGATGCTGGCAGTCAGCATGACCGAGGTGCTTGACGCGTCCGCCATCGTGAGCATCGGGCTGGTCAATTGCTGTGCGATGGAGTCGACGCGTGCCGGGTCCTCTGCGGCGCGCAGCAGCACGACGAACTGGTCGCTGCCAAGGCGGGCGAGTTCGAAACCGGCGTCGGACGTGCTGTGCCGGCCACTGACCTCGGCGCCGCGCGCGATTTCGCCCAGGCGTCCTGCGACCCGCTTCAGCATGTCGTCGCCGGCAACCTGGCCGAGGGCGTCGTTGACGCAGCGGAAGCTGTCCAGGTCCAGGTACAGCAGCGCCATGCTGCGACCCTGCTGCCTTGCATCCGCGACCGCCTCCCGCAGGCGGGCGACGAACTGGGTGCGGCTCGGCAGCCCGGTCAGGCTGTCGTACTCGGCCATCTCGATTACGCGCCGGTTGAAGCTTGCGTGTCGTTCGCCGAGGGCCAGGGCCATCTGCCGGACCTCGTAAGGATTCAGCGGCTTTGGCAGGTAGAACATCTTGTCGGCCGGCGGCACGCTGCGGCCGAACTTCAGCGGGTTGACGTCCGAATCCGCGGCGCAGATGACGATTTCTATCTTCTGGTCCAGTTCGCGGATCCGCTGCGCCGTCCACAGGCCGTCGAGGGCCAGTGGCAGGTGGGAGTCCAGGAACACGACGTCGAATGCTGAATTGGTCGCCATCGCGTCACGCACCGCCGCGACCGCTGCGACCGCGCCACTGCAGTAGGTGGCGCGGAAGGTCCGCTGCCTTCGCGACTGCCTGGCCAGCAGCGCGGGGCTGCCGCCCGAATCCAGCAGCCGCGTTCGCAGGCCGTCGAGCACGGCGCCGCCCGGTTCCCCGGGCAGCGGATCGAACACCAGGCGATAGGCGTCCAGCACGCCAGGCTCATCGTCCACGACGAGCACGTGAATTGTTGCGGCGTTGCTTGGGACCATCCTGGTACTCGTGCTCACGCAATGCCAGCCCGCAACCCGGGCTGGTTACGGCAGGCAAGGTAGCCCTGCCTCGCCGGTCCGGAAGTGACCTGGTTCACGGAATCCGCGCTGTCCGGCGCCGATGCGCCGCGGCGGGCGCCAACCGTGTCAATCAAGCGGGAGCAGGGTCCCGCGAGCCGATCAGGCGCCGGGGTCGGGAAGCCGCTGCGGACGCGGTCTCGCAAAGACCATCACGATCGTGCCGACCGCGGCGCCAGCGGCGGCCAACGCCATGTCCTTCTGCGCGTCCCAGGCGTCACCCTGAGTTCCGAGGTAGGCCATTCCCAGGTCGCCGCCGAACGACTCCGCTGCCAGCCACTCGATCAGTTCGTAGATCACGGAGTGCGAAATCACGAACAGCAGCGGCATCAGCCAGCGCCACAGTCCCTGCGGCCGGGCCCGCGCCTCGAACAGGTCCCAGGCCGCGGGCATCATCAGCAGCCCGTAGCAGAAGTGCACCAGGCGATCATAGTGGTTCCGGCCCGGTGACGTGCCTGCCTCGATACCGAGTGCCGCGAGCCAGTCGCGCCACGGCACCTCGCTGTAGGTGTAGTGGGCGCCGGTCTCGTGCAGCACCAGGAAGAGGAACAGGCAGGTGTACGCCAGGTCGGAAAGTCGCAGGCGGCGGCAGGTCAGCGCGAGCAGGGGCACGGCGACGAACACGATGACGTTCTCGAGCAGCCAGTCCTGCCGATACCAGGGCGCAATGGCGAGCACGGCGAAGATCGCCGCGAATGCGGCCAGCAGCGCCAGCGGGTATCGGTGCCGGGTGTCCACGTCCGTCGCCGACGATACTCCATCCAGCGAGGTCCTGGAGTCGCTGCCGGGGCCGGGTTGCGCTAGTCTGGAAACCCACCCGCCCATCGTCGGGCGCCGACTCATCGGAGCCGAACGTGCACAAGAGCAGGCTCGCCGGATTCATCATCGACTGCCAGACACTTGATCTGCAGATCGGCGGCTCGGTTCTGGAGCGGTGCGCTCGGCATGGAGCAACGCCAGTTGCCGGGCGAGGAGGGCGAAAAATACCTGCGACTGATCGACCCGGCCGATCGACTTCACGTCGAGGTGCAGTCGGTGGACCATCCCAGCCGTGTGCACCTGGACATCGAGACCGACGACATTGAGTCCGAGGTGCGGCGTCTCGAGGGGCTCGGCGCTACCCGCGTCGCCCAGGTCGGGACCTGGTGGGTCATGCAGGCGCCCACCGGCCAGAGGTTCTGCGTAGTGCGTGCGGCGGCCGGCGACTTCGAGCGCAGTGCGAAGCAATGGCCCTGAGGCCGCGGTGGGGAGACGTCGCGGCACCGTGCCAATATTTTTCAGTGCGACAACGGCAGCAGCAGGAGGCTCCAGATGGCAGGCAATCCGGTGCGATGGTTCGAGATCTACGTGCAGGACATGGCTCGCGCACGGGCCTTCTACGAAGCCGTGCTCGGCATGAAGTGCGAGAAGCTCAATTCAGGCGACATCGAGATGTGGGGTTTTCCGGTGGATCGGACCCGTTCCGGTACCGGCGGCGCGCTGGTCCGCATGCCCGGCGTGCCCTCGGGTGGCAACAGCACGCTGGTCTATTTCGGCAGCGAAGATTGCGCGATCGAGGCATCCCGGGTAGCCGCCGCGGGTGGCCGCGTGCATCGGGACAGGATGTCGATCGGCGAGTACGGCTTCATCGTGCTGGCCGTGGATACCGAAGGCAACATGTTCGGCGTGCACTCGCTGGGCTGACCGGCAGGGCAGCTGGCAGCCCGGTACGCATGGCGTACCGGGCACCTTGGCCCCGCCCGGGCAGGGCCCGTCAAGCCGCGGCCGCGGCCTGTTCGACCGCCGGCAGGCGCATCAGGTGGTCGAACGCGCCGAGCGCGGCCTTCGAACCCTCGCCCATGGCGATCACGATCTGCTTGTAGGGCACGGTCGTTGCGTCGCCGGCTGCGAACACCCCTGGTACCGAGGTCTGGCCGCGCGCGTCGACCTCGATCTCCCCTCGCGGACTCAGGGCCACCGTGCCCTTGAGCCAGTCCGTGTTGGGCAGCAGGCCGATCTGCACGAACACGCCCTCGAGATCGACGCGGCGGAGTTCGTCGCTGCCCCGATCGCGATAGGTCAGCCCGTTCACGGTTCCGTCGGCGCCGTGCACCTCGGTGGTTTCTGCGGAGACGATCACCCGGACGTTCGGCAGGCTGCGCAGCTTCCGCTGCAGCACTTCGTCCGCGCGCAGCCTTCCATCGTATTCGACCAGGGTCACGGACGAGACCAGGCCGGCCAGGTCGATGGCAGCCTCGACCCCGGAATTGCCGCCGCCGATCACGGCGACACGTTTTCCCTTGAACAACGGCCCGTCGCAGTGTGGACAGTACGCGACGCCCCGGCCGCGATACTCCCGCTCGCCCGGGACATTCATCTCCCGCCATCGGGCACCGGTCGCGAGCACGACGGACCGGCTGCGGAGACTCGCGCCGCTCTCCAGGTTTACGGTCAGGAGGCCGGTCTCGTCCGCCGGCAGGAGCTGCGCGGCGCGCTGCAGGTTCATCACGTCCACGTCGTAGGTCCTGACATGCTCCTCGAGTGCGGCAACGAGCCGGGGTCCCTCGGTGTGCGTCACGGAGATGAAGTTCTCGATCCCCATCGTGTCCATGACCTGGCCGCCGAAGCGTTCGGAAACCAGGCCGGTGCGAATGCCCTTGCGCGCGGCATAGATGGCCGCGGAGGCCCCGGCCGGCCCGCCGCCGACGACCAGAACGTCGAATGGCTCCCTGCTGTCGAGCATCGCTGCTTCCCGTGCCGCACCGCTGGTGTCGATCTTCGCCAGGATTTCCTCGACCGTCATGCGGCCCTGGCCGAACGGCTGGCCGTTCAGGTAGACGGCCGGCACCGCCATGATCTTCCTCGACTCGACCTGCTGCTGGAACACGGCGCCGTCGATCATCGTGCTGCGCACGCGGGGGTTCAGCGCCGCCATCAGGTTCAATGCCTGGACGACGTCAGGGCAGTTGTGGCAGGTGAGCGAGATGAAGACTTCGAAGTCCAGGTCCCTGTCGAGTGCCTCGATGCGCCGCGCGGTCTCCTGCGTGACCCTGGGCGGGTGGCCGCCCGCATGGAGCAGTGCGAGCACCAGCGAGGTGAACTCGTGGCCGCTCGGGGTGCCCGCGAAGCGGATACCCATGTCGGCCCCTGCCGGACTGACCTGGAACGACGGCACCAGCACGTCCCGCGCCGCGCCAAAGCCGTGCGCACCGCCCTCATTGTCGCCGGCAACTTCGCTGGCACCCGCTGCCCGCGCCCGCAGGACGATCTGGTCCGACAGCGATGCAAGGTCTTCCAGCATTGCAAGCATCGATGCCGATGCAGTGCTCGCGTCCACGTCAGCGACCAGTTCCACAGGTCGCGAGATCCGTCCGAGGTGTGCCTTCAGTTGCTGCTTGATGTTCGGGTCGAGCACGTTGCCATCTCCGGTCGCGCCTGGCCACCGGCCGCGAGCCGGCCCGGCGCAGGAATTTCAAAAAACCCCGCCCGTCCCTGGGCGGGGCACGGGGGTCAGATCTTGCCGACCAGGTCCAGCGACGGCTCGAGTGTCTGTGCGCCGGGCGTCCACTTGGCGGGGCAGACCTCGCCCGGGTGCGACGCGACGTACTGGGCCGCCTGCACCTTGCGAAGCAGTTCCTTCGCATCACGGCCGATTCCGAGGTCGTTGATCTCGGCGACCTTGATCATGCCTTCCGGGTTCACCACGAAAGTGCCGCGCAGTGCGAGACCTTCGTCCTCGATCAGCACACCGAAATTGCGACTGATCGCGTGGGTCGGGTCGCCGACCATCGGGTACTCGATCCGGCGGATGGTGTCGGACGCATCGTGCCAGGCCTTGTGGGTGAAGTGTGTGTCGGTCGACACGCTGTAGATCTCCACGCCAAGCGACTGGAACTGGGCGTAGAGGTCCGCGACGTCGCCAAGTTCGGTCGGACAGACGAACGTGAAGTCCGCCGGGTAGAAGAAGAAGACCGACCACTTGCCCTTGAGGTCCGCATCCGTGACCTGCACGAACTCGCCGTCGTGGAAGGCGGTGGCCCTGAAGGGCTTCACCTGGGTGTTGATCAAAGCACTCATGCGTATTTCTCCGTGGTGTTGAGGCAGGGGAACGGCCTCGATGGGAGGGGACGATACGCAGGGCCCGAAGATATTCCCAATCGATTGATACGCTCGACGCCATAGAGAAGTCCTATGGACATGGCCGGCGGCCGGCGGCCGGCGGCGCAAAGGCTCCGGCGACACGGCGAATTGCTATCCTAGGCGCACGGCAACACGCCGCAGGGGAGTTCAATGGACAAGCCGACGGTACTCATCACCGGCGTTTCCGGTTTCATCGCACGGCAGTGCGCCCTGGAACTGCTGAATGCCGGATACGGCGTGCGCGGCACGTTGCGTTCTTCCAGGCGGGCGGACGACGTTCGCGCCTCGCTTTCGAGGCACGCCCCGGTGGCGCGCCTCGAGTTCGCGGAAGCCGACCTCGAGTCCGACGCGGGTTGGGATGCGGCAGTCCGCGGCTGTGGACACGTGCTGCACGTGGCCTCGCCGTTTCCCGCCGTGCAGCCGAAGGACGAGCAGGACCTGATCCGTCCCGCCGTGCAGGGCACCCTGCGTGTGTTGCGCGCGGCCGCGACCGGTGTCGCCGGTCGCTTCGTGCAGACCTCGTCACTGGTGGCCGTGATGTACGGGCACCCGCATTCACGCACCAGGCCGTTTACCGAGGCGGACTGGTCGCTGGTGGACTCGCCGGGCGTCAGCGCCTACGCGAAATCGAAGACACTGGCGGAGCGCGCGGCACGGGATTTTGTGGAGAAGGAAGGTTCGGGGCTGCACTACTCGTCGGTGAACCCGGGCCTGGTGCTGGGTCCGGTGCTCGATCGCGACATCGGCACCTCGGCCGAGATCATCCAGATGTTTCTGACGGGCAAGTACCCGGGCGCGCCGCGGCTGGCCATTCCCTGCGTGGACGTGCGCGACGTGGCGCGCGCCCATCGCCTGGCACTCGAAGTGGACGTCCCGAGCGGAGGGCGTTACCTGGCGGCCGACGATAGTCTCTGGTTCATCGAGATCGCACGGGCGATTCGCGAGGCGCTGGGTCCTGCGGGCCGCAAGGCCCCGCGGTTCGAGTTGCCGGACTGGATGGTCCGGTTGGCGTCAATCTTCGATGCCACGACCCGGCAGGCCGTGCCCGACCTTGGCAGGGCGATGCCGATCGACAACTCGCTGACGCGCAGGACACTGGGAATGGAATTCATCCCGGCCCGGCAAGCCGCGGTGGCGATGGCGAAGAGCCTCGTCGACCTGAAGCTCGTCTGACGGAGTGGCACCGGAATGAGGCCGACCCTTTCTGTACTGGAACCCGCCCTGGTCGACCGGATCATCGACGAGGCGCTCGGCGTCCTCGCGACGACCGGCGTGATGATCGATGACGAGCGGGCGTTGAAGCGCCTGGCCGTCATGGGGCTCGAGGCGGACGCGACGACCGGGCGCGTGCGCTTTCCGCGCGCCTCGGTCGAGCGCGCACTCGCCACCGCGCCGTCGTCGGTGACGCTGCACGACCGGGATGGCGCGCTGGCGGCCGTACTGGAAGGGGACAACGTCCACTTCGTGCCCGGGAAGCTCCGCGCTGCGCGTGCTCGACCGCAGGTCGCAGAAGGCGCGGACGCCGCTGACCCCCGACTTCGTCGAGTACGTCCGCCTCGCCGACGGCCTGAAGAACATCTCCTATCTCTCTACCGCGTTCATACCGACCGACATTCCGCAGGACGTGGCAGACGTCTGGCGACTCTACCTGGTGCTCGCGCACTCGAAGCGGCCGGTCGTCTCCGGGGCGTTCACCGCCTGGGGCGTGCCAAGGATGGGCCAGGTCATGGCCATGTTCCGCGACGATCGGGCGGACCTCGTTCGCAGGCCGATGTCCATCTTCACGTGCTGCCCGAATACGCCGCTGCGCTGGGGCGAGGATCCTGTCGCAAACATCATGGACTGCGCGGAATGGGGCATCCCGATCGAGATCGTGCCGGTGCTGCTGCTTGGCATGATCTCGCCGGTGACGACGGTCGGCGCGCTGGTGCTGCACACCGCCGAAGTGCTGTCGGGCCTCGTCATCGCGCAGGCCGTGCGGCCGGGCACACCGGTGATATTCGGCGGCGCGCCAGCGTCCTTCCACATGCAGCTGATGACCAACCCGATGACCGCAGTCGAGGCACTGCAACTCTACTGTGGATACGCACAGGTGGCGAAGCGGCTCGGGCTGCCGTGCCAGGCGTACATGGCGCTTTCCGATTCGAAGTTCAACGACCCACAGGCCGGCATGGAAACGGGCATCGGCGCGTTTCTCGCGGCCAGCGCCGGCATCAACTCCGTCTCGGGCCCGGGCATGCTCGACTACGTCAACTGCTTCAGCTTCGAGAAGCTGGTGTTCGACGACGAGATCGTGGCGCACGCCCGGCGCTTCGTGCGCCCGGTCGAGGTTCGCGAGGACCTGCCGGCGGGCGAGCTGATCGCCGAACTGGTCCGCGACAATCACCTGCTGACCTCCGAGCACACGCTGGCGCACTGGCCGGACGAGCTGTACATGCCGGGCCCGACGCTGGACCGGACCAACTGGGACCAGTGGGCGGAGCAGGGCTCGCGCGACTGGCGCGCGCGGGCCAACGAAGTCATCGACGAGACGCTGGCGGCCTACGAGGTCGAACCGCTCGAACGGCGCGTCCACGACGAAGTACGGCAGTTGATCAGCAGCACCTGCAGCGACCCCGGCGCAGTGCTGCCGGCCTTTGCGGAGAACGCGCATGACTGACTACGCGCTGATGAACCAGTTGCTCTTCGAGGGGAAGCAGGACCCGGTGCGGGAAATGACCGAAGCGGCGCTGGCCGAAGGGCGGCCGCCGATGGAAGTGCTCGATGACGGCTTGATCGCGGGCATGCGCGTGGTCGGCGAGGACTTCAAGCACAACCGCGTGTTCGTGCCCGAGGTGCTGCTCGCAGCGCGCGCGATGAAGGCAGGCCTCGCAGTGCTGAAGCCGCACCTCGTGTCGAATCGCAGCGACTCGTCGGCGCTGTCCGCCACGATCGTGCTCGGCACCGTGAAAGGCGACCTGCACGACATCGGCAAGAACCTGGTGGGAATGATGGCGGAAGGCGCTGGCTTCACGATCGTTGACCTGGGCACCGACACTTCGGCCGAGCGGTTCATCGCTGCGGCAAAGGAACACCGCGCGCGCATCGTCGGCATGAGCGCGCTGCTCACGACGACGATGATCTACATGCGCACGGTCGTTCAGAAATTCGAGGAAGCGGGAATGCGCGACGTGAAGCTGTGCATCGGTGGCGCGCCGACCAGCGCGGACTATGCCAGGCAGATCGGCGCCGACGGCTA
Organism: uncultured Gammaproteobacteria bacterium; assembly: GCA_963846305.1. Lineage (GTDB taxonomy): Bacteria > Pseudomonadota > Gammaproteobacteria > Steroidobacterales > Steroidobacteraceae > RPQJ01. Next base: position 321,029 of record CAWJVK010000001.1, on the reverse strand, counting down.
CGCGGCCGATGCGGCCAGCGCCGTGGAACTCTTCAAGCGGCTGATCTCCGAGCAGGCCGCCGCCGCACCGTGACCGCGACGGGCGCTCCGACGGCTGCCGGTTCCGCAACGATCACGATCGACGGCGTTGCCGGCCCGGCCCCGCTCGGGCAAAGCCTGTTCGACTGGGCCGAATCGCGCGGGATCACGGTTCCGACGTCCTGCCACAAGCAGGGCAAGTGCCGCGAGTGCCTGGTAGAGATCGAGTCAGGCGCGGAGTGCCTCAGCGAGCCTGCCGAACAGGAGCGGCACCTCGAAGGCGCGTTCCGGCTGGCGTGCCGCGCGCTCGTCGTGGCGCCCGGCGCCGTCAGCGCCCACACCTTGCGCCGCGGGTCGCTGCGCATCGAGACCGATTCGAGTTCGGACCAGGACGAGCGCGTTACTCTGGATCCGGCTGTCACCCGAGATGGGACGCGGATCCTGCTCGACGGCGAGCAGATCGCGGATTCCAGCGGACCGATTCACGGTCTCGCGATCGATCTCGGCACGACCACCGTCGCGGTGCGGCTGCACGACCTCGAGACCGGGCGCCTGGTGGCGACGCGTTCGTTCGAGAACCCGCAGCGCTTTGGCGGCTCGAACGTGATGTCGCGCATCCACTACGACGGCGAACATCGCGGCCGGTTGTTGCAGCGCACCTTGCTGGGCTACCTGGCGCACGCCATCGAATCGCTGCCGGTGGATCCCGCGACGATTTACGAAATCGTGGTGGCCGGCAATCCGACGATGCGTGACCTGCTGTTCGGCCTCGACGTGCAGGCGCTAGGCGTGTTGCCATATCGCTCCGTCACCGAGGCGGCGGTGAGCGAGGGCCGGGCAGCCACGACCAGCCTTTCCGGGACTGCGAAGAAACTGCGCCTGCCCGTGCATCCTGCCGCACGCATATATGGCCTGCCGCTGGTGGCGAGCCACGTGGGCGCCGACGCCGCGGCCTGCCTGCTCGCGACCGGCCTGGCCGAGGGCAGCAAAGTCTGCGCACTGCTGGATATCGGCACGAACACCGAGGCCTTTTTCGGCAATGCTGCCCGCTTGCTGGCGGCGTCCTGCCCGGCAGGTCCGGCCTTCGAGGGCGGTGGCGTCGGTTGTGGCATGCCGGCGCTCGATGGCGCGATCGAGCGCGTGACCCTGGGCGCCGACGGCGAGGTGCGCCTTGCGGTCGTCGGCGACGCTTTGCCTGCCGGGATCTGCGGGTCGGGGCTGGTGGACCTGATGTCGGAACTCCGGCGTACCGGGCGCATGAACGGGCAGGGACGATTCCTCGAGCCCGACGAGCCCGTCATGCTCGACTCCGACGGCCACGTCCGGGTGACCGAGGCCGACGTCAACGAGCTCGCGCAGGCAAAAGGCGCCAACGCCGCAGGCTTGCGGGTGCTGGCGGACGAATACGGTGTCGCTCTAGAGCAGGTCGAGCGCTTGTACCTGGCGGGTGGCTTTGCGCGGCACCTCGATGTCGATGCGGCCTGCCGCATCGGACTGATCCCCGACCTGCCGCGGGATCGGATCGTCAAGGTCGGCAATGCCGCGCTCGCGGGAGCGTCGATTGCGTTGATGTCGCGAACGCGGCGCGCCGATCTCGAGGCGATCGTACGGCGCGTGGAACTGGTCCGGCTCGAGGCGCACCCGGAGTTCTTCGAGTTCTTCGTGCAGGGCTGCCAGTTCGAGCCCTTCGGGGGCTTGTCGTGAGCGCCGCGACGATCCTGGCCGTGTCTGCCGCCGACGCGGCGGCCGGCGTCGGGGATGAGGAATTCAGGCGACTGCTCGGGATTCCGCGCGGTCGCGAGATGGCCGCCGAGATTGGCGAGCGTGCCGACCATGCGCGCCGCTGGTACGCGGAACACGGACGGCCATTTGCCGCGGCACGTCGTTTAGGCCTGAGGGAAGCGGGACCTGACACCGTAACGCTCGAGACCGGCGAGGTGATCGACGGCGCAGCGCTGGCGGAACGGCTGCGGGCGGGCGAGGCACACGCACTGGTCGCGGTCGCCGTGAGCGCGGGACACGAGGTCGCCAGCGAGGCCGCGAGACTCTGGGCCGAGGACCGTCCGGACGAATCGTATTTTCTCGACAGGTTCGCAGCTGCGATCGTCGAGCACCTGGTGTGGCGGACATCGGCCGCGCTCTGCGGTGATGCGACCGCGGCTGGCGAGGGGATGCTGCCGCACCTCTCGCCCGGCTGCGGGCGCTGGGAGATCTCGGCGCAGCAGCAGTTGATGGCGCTGCTGACCGGCGCCCCGTTGCCGTCAAACCGGACCATGGCATCGCCGGACCGGCTTGAGCCGGCATGCGCACCAATACTCGGCCCGCTCACGCTGCTCGAGTCAGGCGCCCTCAGGCCCCAGCACTCGCTGCTCGCTGCGCTGGGGGTCACGCGGCGTGCTATCGTCGCGACACCGGAGTCTTCGTGCCGCAGCTGTGACCTCGCCCGATGTCGATACCGGCGAGCCCGCTACGCGCGGGACGCCCGTATCCAGGGTGAATGAATGACACGACCTACCTTGCTCGAAGCGCTGAAATCGCGTGTGCTGCTCGGCGACGGCGCCATGGGCACGCAACTCCAGGACGCGGGCCTCGAATCCGGGCATTGCGGCGAGGCGTGGAACCTCGATCACCCGGATCGCGTGGTCGGTATCCAGCGTCGATATGCCGAGGCGGGCTCCGACGTGATCCTCACCAACACCTTCGGCGCCTGCCGCATCATGCTCGATCGCCATGGCGAGGGCGCGCGCACCGCTGACATCAACCGCGCCTCGGTCGCCATCGCGCGCGAGGCGCTCGGCGGGCGTGGTTACGTGCTCGGGGACATCGGCCCGTTTGGCGGCCTGATGGAACCCTACGGCGACATCTCGCCTGCGGCCGTCGAGCGAGCGTTCCGCGAACAGGCGCGCGCGCTGGTGGAAGGCGGCGTTGACGGAATCATCATCGAGACCCAGACCGCGTTCGAGGAAGTCGAGATCGCGATCGCAGCGGCGCGTGAGGCCGGCGCGCCAGTCGTGATTGCCTCCTTCGCGTTCGACCGCATGCTCGACGAGGATGACGTTCGCACGATGATGGGCATCGGGCCCGAACAGGCCGCGGAGTTCATGGAGCGGCACGGATGCGACGTGGCCGGGCTGAATTGCGGCACCGGCGTGGACATGCGATTCGCCGCCGACATCACCCGTCGCTACCGCGCGACCTGCGGGCTGCCGGTGATGGCGCAGCCAAACGCGGGCGCCCCGGTGCTCGAGGACATGAAAGTGCTCTACAAGCAGACGCCGGAGGAAATGGGTGCAGGGCTCGAAGGCCTGCTCGCGGCCGGGCCGCGCATCGTCGGCGGCTGTTGCGGCAGCACGCCGGCGCACATTCGCAGGTTCCGCGAGATCCTGGACGGCAAGGCGGGGGAGTAGCGCGCGTGAGAGTCACCATTCCGACCGACGAGACCTTGCTCGACACCTACCTGCCTTCCGCCAAGCCCGATGGGTCGGGCGTAGGCGTGAACTATGCCGACCAGGTATTGAAGCTGATGAAGCAGACGCTGCCCGACGGACGCAAGCTGGTGGCCAAGCGCCGCGGGCTCAAGGTGTCCGTCTCCATCGGCGACAGCAGTGGCCACTCGATCATGCGCCGCATCGATCACGGCCCGGACACTCGAGTGATCTTCGAACGTGCGCTGGTCGAGGCGGCCCGCGAGGCCGGGGCCGCACTCACCCGCGAGCCGGGTGCCGTTCACCTGGATCTCTGACGCCTTCGGGTCAGCCGCACATGCGCGTAATCATCGGCTGGCTTGCGGCGTTCATCGTCGGCTCCGCCGGCTGGTGGCTCGGCCAGAAGCTGGGGCTCGGCACGGCCGTCGTGCTGGGCGCGGTCGGTACAGGTGTGGGCCTGTACGCGGGCTATCGATGGTTTGACGACAACCTGGGGTAGCGAACTTGGACATTCATCCGACTGCAATCATCGAAGACGGTGCCAGGCTGGGCGAGGGTTGCGTGGTCCACGCGTACGCGATCGTCACGCGCCACGTGGTTCTCGGCGAACGCGTGGTAGTGCACCCGCATGCGGTCGTGGGCGGTGATCCCCAGGACCTGGGTTTCGATACGGCGACCGCCAGCGGCGTGCGGATCGGAGCGCGCACGGTGATTCGCGAGCACGTGACGATTCACCGCGCAACGAGGCCGTGCGGTTGGACCGAGGTCGGCGCGGATTGCTTCCTGATGGTCGGCTGTCACATCGCTCACGACTGCTGCCTCGCGGACCGGGTGATCGTGGCCAACAACGTGCTGTTCGCCGGTCATATCCATGTCGGCGAGGGCGTCTTCTTTGGCGGTGGCGCGGGGATGCACCAGTTCTCCCGCATCGGTGAGGGTGCGATGGTTGGCGGCGCGTCGCGGATCTCGAAGGACGTGCCGCCGTTTTCGATGGTGACCGAGCGCGACGACATCATCGGCCTGAACGTCGTGGGCCTGCGTCGTCGCGGGCTGCCGCGGGCTACGGTCGATGAATTGAAGCGGGCCTTTCGCGCAGTCAATGTGCCAGTCGGAAACATGCGCGAGATCGCCGCTGCGGCGCTCGCAAGCGGCGCCTACACGAGTGCCGAGGCCCGGCGTTACCTCGAGTTCTACGGCTCGGGAAAACGCAGCATTGCCAGGGTCCGTCGCCGCGGCCCGGGAGCCGCGCCTGGCGACTGAGCGCGGATCGGCCGATACGCGCACGTAGCGCTGTGGCCGTTGTACCGCGCAGCCAGGCGGCTGCGTCCGGCCTTGCAGCAAGTACCTATGCCTCGCTGGTCGCTTACAGGCGGAAAATTGCGGCATGTGGCGACCTGCGAAGCTGGACGCCCGTGCCGATCGCGCCTGCGGGGCAAAGCCTGCAATGGCGTCCGTGGCGGTCTTGCTGGCAGCGGCAGCAGCGTCCGCAGTCTCCTGCACGACCACCGCCCATACCTACAAGATCTACGGCGGTCCGCTGCGCGCGGATTCGGAAATTGCCGTGATCGAGCTCCACGATGCGGTCGGGGTAATGATCGACGCCCGCAAGGTCGCGCACTCCGACTACTCGAGCGTCCAGCTCCTGCCGGGCACGTATCCTGTCTACTGGGAATGCCTCTTCGGCGTAAGCGTGACGATCGAGCCAAGTGGCTTCGCGACCGGGGCCAGGTCGGCCGACGTCGAATTGGTGGCTGGCCATGTCTATTCATTGCACTGCGACCGCACGACCGGATACGGCTACCAGGCGTACCAGTGGATCTCGGACGACACGCAGGGTCGAATCGTCGCCGGGAAGAAGAGGCCGTGACGGGAGGAAGCACGAGGTAATCGCCATGCGCAGGGAAATCAGTCGACGCTGGCTGGCCCTCGCGTTGGCCACACTCGTCACGGCGGGATGCGTGATAGTGCCCTACAAGCCAAAGGCGGAAATTGTCGACCAGCGCGAGGTGGAAGTTGATTCGGCAGCGTTCGTGGTCACGATCGGCCCGCGCCAGATGATCGAGAGATTCACCGAGGCCATCGAGGACCGTGATGAAGCGATCATGGTGGTGCCGCCGCAGGAATTCATCGACGCGGCTTTTCTGGATGAGGACGCGTCGCTTGCGAAGATGCTGGAGCCCGCAACCTGCGCGCGTGTCCGCGAGCGGATGGGGACGGACTATCTGGTCCTGATCGGCGAGGTAACCGAGTCAACTCGGGACGAGCATGGCGGAATGGGCTTTTACATGGGATTTTTCGGCGCCCAGTCGTCCGAAGAACACGCGACTGCGGTGGCCACCGTGATCGACCTGGTGAATTCAAAACCGCTGTCGGAGGTCAGTTCCCACGCGCAAGGCCGGTCGAGGGGCGTCGGGGTCTTCTACGGTCTTTTCGTCGTGCCGTTGACCGATTCGAGTGCCCGCGACGGACTTGCGCGCGCAGTCGTGGCTGACATTCGCTCGCAGTCCGGGCCCGGGAAGGTTCGCATCGCGGTTCTCGCCGCGGAGAAAATCACGCCTCCGCCGCCCCCGCCGGATACCGACCTCGGCCCGCGCTAGTCACACCGCCAGCCGATTGGGCAACCAGCGCCAGTAGGTACCGCAGCGCCAGAGCCACTCCAGCGGCCCCATGCGGTAGTGCCTGAGCCATGCATGACTCAACGATGCGAGCGCCGCGAACACGACGAATGCCAGCGCCGTGAGCTCGGGTCCGCTCAACCGGCCATACATCCCGAATCCCCAGGGCTCGGCCAGGGTCGCCATCACCAGCGACTGGCCGACATAGTTGGTGAGGGCCATTCGCCCCGCAGACTCCATGCGTGAGTACCACCAGCGGCGCCTGCCGATCTTCTCGTTCAACATCACGCGCGCGCCGAAGCCGATCGCAAGCGGGAATGCGCTCGCGACGTGCAGCCACTCGGGCCAGCGCCAGTCCGAGAGTCCGTGGATTTCCCGCGACTGCAGCGCGGTCGCGAGCAGGCTGAGCGGGAGGCCGATGCCGAGGCCGACCGCGGAAACCCGGCGCCACGTGGCCGCCGTGGCGCCGGTGACTGCCCCGCTGCGCATTAGAGCCGCTCCGATCATGAACAGACCGAGCGTTCGCCACAGCAGCGCAATAGCGAAGAACAGCAGCAGCAACTGGTACTGCGCTGCATGCAGGCGCAGCAGTTCCGCGAATGTCCCCGACTTCCGCGCCTGGAACTCCGCCGGCCAGGACTCGGCATCGGACGTTCTCATCGCCGCGAGATCCTGCATTGCGGCCGTGTACTCGCTGGCGGCGCTGCTGCCCCAGGACAGCGGGTCCCAGCGCAGCAACAGCGCGACGACTGCCGCAAGCATGATCGCGACGGTCGCCACCAGCGCCAGCCGCCAGTCGCGGTCCCAGAGCAGCGCAACGGCGACCGAGAAGGCCGCCGCACTGCCGGCGGTGATCACCGGGGAGACCCTGCCCAGTGATCCGACCTGGAAACCCCAGACGATCGTCGTCGCGACCAGCACGACGCCCACGCGATAGAGGTTGTTCGTCGCCATGCCGCGTGCCCCGTAAAGCAGCAGGCCCGCGACCGCATACGGCAACAGGACCTCGGCCGGGTAGAGCAGCAGTCCGTGCAGGAGTCCGAACAGCGCGAGCAGTGCGAGGCGACGCAGGTAGGTCGCGGAATGCCTGTGGTCCTGAACGCCGATGCGTTCGGACTGCAGCGCGAAGCTCGCGCCGAACAGCAGCGAGAACAGGGTAATGAACTTGAGGTCGACGATCGCGTCGAAGAACCCCCAGTCCACCCATCCCGCCAGTTGTCCCCCGCGGCCCGCGATGGCGAACGACGCCATGTCCCAGGGCAGGAACATCTGGCGCACGTTGGCCAGCAGGATTCCGAGCAATGCCACCCCGCGCAGCGCATCGAGCGACGCGATGCGCGCATTGGGCTCGATTGGTGCTCTGTTCATCCCCAGCGGAACATGCGCGCGATGGCGGCGTCCATCCATCGGTCGGGCAGGTGCTTCAGGAACTTGCGCGCCCCCGTTCCCTCGCCCTTGCTGTAGCGGGTTCGCGGGCGGCCGGCACTGAACACGTGCACCACGTCGCGCGTCACCACTTCGACCGGCGACGCATCGCGCGCGGCCTTCGCGGTGAGCACGCCCAGGGCCTTGAGCAGCCCGCCATACAGTTCCACCAGGCCTGGCGGCGGGTCCTTGACGATCTGGTCCTGCGAACTCGATGCCTTGTCCCAGATCTCGGTGGCGATGGAGCCGGGCTCGAGCAGCGACACCTCGATGCCCCACGGCCTCAACTCGCGGCGCAGCGCATCGCTCATGGCCTCGACCGCGTGCTTCGACATCGAGTACGGACCGAGCCCTGGAATCGTCGAGTAGCCCGCCATGGACCCGGTGGTGAGGATCCGGCCGTGCGCCCGACGCAGCAGCGGCAGGAAGGCCTGCGTCACGGCCAGCTGCCCGACGACATTCACCTCGAGTTGCCGGCGCAGGTCGGCGATCGGCACGCACTCGAGCGGACCACCGACGGCGATGCCCGCGTTGTTGAAGAGACCCCAGAGCCCGTTCTCGCCGACCAGTCGGCCCACGGTGACGACCGCGGCGGCGATCTGCCGCGGGTCGGTCACGTCAAGCTCGATTGTCACCAGGCGGTCCGTGGCGGCGCCCTGCAGCGTGCTGCGCAATGCGTCGGCGGCGGGCTGGTTCCTCACGCCAGCGACGACCCGGAAGCCGGCGCTGAGCAGCGCCAGCGTCGAGGCCCTGCCGATGCCGGTCGATGCACCCGTTACCAGGATCGTCTTGTTCGAATCGGTTGCACTCATGATCGGCTCCTGCTGGACTTCTCTGTTGCTGGCGGATTCCCGGCCGGGTCAGTCGCGTATGCTACGCGAACGGCAGCTGGTATCGATCCGTCGCGATGGTGGGGTGAGGTCGGGCATGGAAAAGCTTGCGTTTGCGGCGATGTTTATCGGACTGGCGAGCGTGGCCGGCGCGGACGATCTGGCGCCCGGAGACGCGAACGCTGCGGGACTTTCCGCCGGGCATTCTGCGACGGCGCAAAATGTCTCGGCGACCGAGCAGGCGTTCCTCGACCTGCTGGATGCGCAGGGCGCGCTCGGCGTCGTGGACTCCGGCTTCGCCGAACGCTTCCAGGGCCGGGACCGCCAGCAATGGCAGTCACTGCTGGGCGAGAAACGCCGCGCGTTCGATGCCGGCCTGGTCGATCTCGCTGGCATGGCGCTGCCGGCCGATGACCTGCAGGCGGTGGCCGCAATGAAGGCGTCACTGGCGGCACTCGAGGCCGCGGTCGAGACGCCTGGCGCGCGGCAACCGTCGTGCGCGGATGCCGGTGACCGGGAGCTGGGCTACGGGCCGCTGCGCGCCGCGCTGGTGGCCTGCTACGTCGAACATGGAAACAGCCTGCCATTCGAGGGTGGCACCATCGATCGCGGCACGGCGCTGCAGTTGCTGCATGTGGTGGACGAACCGCGGCGTCGCAAGGCGCTGTTCGATTCCTTCCTGCCACTGTGGCAGGCGCTGTACGGGGACGGCGGGGCGCAGAGCCCTTACCGGCGGATGATCGCGATGGCTGCGGCTGATGCAGCACGGAACGGCTCCGAGATAGACGCGGCCGCCCGCGCGCTCGACGTGGACACCGCTGACGTCGAACGCTGGCTGGTGGACATCCTCGATGCCTGGCGGCAGGCGAGTGACCAGCGCACGGTCGAGCCCTGGGATTATCGCTACGCCAACAGCGCGGCCAACCGCGAACTCGGTGCCAGGATTCCCGCGGCATTGCTGCTGCCGGTCACCGAGCGTTTCTACCAGGACCTCGGCGCCGACCTGGCCCGTCTCCAGGTGATGTTCGACCTTGCGCCGCGTGACGGGAAGTCACCGCTGGCGTACACGGACTTCGTGGCTCGCGGACGCGAGCGCGGCGGGCACTGGAGCCCTTCCACGGCCCGCGCGGTGGGCACCTATCCGGCCGGCGGCCTTTTCTCGCTCAATGAGCTGGTCCATGAGAGCGGCCACGCCGTGCACGTCAGCGCGATCCACAATCGGCCGGCCTTCATGGACTGGCCCGACACGCTTTTCACCGAGGCATTCGCCGACGTCCCGTCGTGGAGCGTGTACGAGCCCGCGTGGCAGAGTCGTTACCTGGGCGCAGCCGTGGGCGAGGCGGACTCGCTGCGGGCGCTCTATGGCGACGTGATGCTGGACGTGGCGTGGTCGCTGTTCGAACTGCGCCTGCTGCGCGACCCGACGCTGGATCCCAACCAGCTGTGGACGGAAATCACCGGTCGCTACCTGCACGTGGCGCCGCACCCCGAGGTGCCCTGGTGGGCGATGCGCGTGCAGCTCGCGAGCGACCCGGGCTACATGGTCAACTACGGGCTCGGCGCGATGCTGACGGCCGAGATGCGGCAACGCATCGCGGAGGTCGCCGGCGGTTTCGACACCGGGAGTCCCGGCTGGTACCAGTGGGTTGGCGACCGGCTGCTGCGCCATGGATCGCAGCACGACGCGCGCTGGTTGATGCAGGCGCTGCTGGGCCGGCCGGTGTCGCCGGCGGCGTTGATGACGCAGATCGAGCGTTGTGGTCCTGTTGCGCCGCGGTAGCCAGTCATGAACTCGCAACCTCCCGCGATCAAGGTCCCGGAAGTCACGCTGGGGTTCTGGCTGATCAAGATCGCGGCCACCACGCTCGGCGAGACCGCCGGCGACGCGGTATCGATGTCGATGAACCTGGGATACCTGGCGGCGACCGGTGTCTTTGCTGTTTTTCTGCTGGTGGCGGTCGTCGCCCAGGCCAGGGCGCCGCGCTTCAACGCCTGGCTTTACTGGGCGGCGATTATCGCCACGACGACGGTCGGCACGACCCTTGCCGATTTCGCAGACCGCTCGCTCGGCATCGGCTATCCGGGCGGCTCGCTGCTGCTGCTCGGGCTGCTGCTGGGCTCGCTCTTCGCCTGGCACAGGACTCTCGGCACCGTCTCGATCACTTCGGTGAGCACTCCCAGGGCCGAAGGTTTCTACTGGGCCACGATCATGTTTTCCCAGACGCTCGGCACGGCACTCGGCGACTGGACGGCTGACAGCGCCGGACTTGGCTACGTCGGCGGAATCGCGATTTTCGTCGGGCTGCTGGCCCTGGTTGCGGTTGCATACCGGTGGACCCGCGTTTCGCACACGGTGCTGTTCTGGGCTGCGTTCGTCCTGACGCGGCCACTCGGCGCGGTCGTCGGGGATTTCCTCGACAAGCCCGTCAGTTCGGGCGGACTCGACCTCAGTCGCTTCGGCGCATCGGCGGTGCTGCTGGCGTTCATGGTCGCTTGCATCGCGATCTTTCCGCAGCGCCCGGCCAGCACTCACCATTGATTTGCGTGCCACTGTGACGACACCTGTTCGCTTTCAGCGGCGGGTTGTCGGGGTTATGCTGTGGTCTTCCAATCGCCGTGAACAAGGCCATTTGCATGCGAAAAATCGCTTTTCCCCTAATCGCACTGTCGTGCGCAACCATGGCGCATGGGGCGGAGCCGGCGCGCTTCGACGATGCCAACATCCGTTCCTCCATCCAGACGCTGTCGTCGGATGCGTTCGGCGGGCGGGCGGCGGCCAGCGAAGGCGAAAAGCTCACGGTTGACTACATCGCCTCGCAGTTCAAGCTCTACGGCGTACTGCCGGCCGATCACGGCAGCTACCTGCAGGACGTGCCGCTGGTGGAAATCACCGCAAGCCCCGACGTCGTGCTGACGGTCAGCGGCGGCAAGCCGCTGACGCTGGCCTATGGCAGCGACATCGTGGTCGGCACGCCGCGGCCGCAGGCGGTCGTGTCGCTCGCCGACAGCCCGCTGGTGTTCGCCGGCTACGGCATCGTCGCGCCCGAGTACCAGTGGAACGATTACGCTGGGCTGGATGTGAAGGGCAAGACCGTGGTCGTGCTGGTAAATGACCCGGGGTACGCCACTGGCGACCCGAAGCTGTTCCAGGGCAAGGCCATGACCTATTACGGCCGCTGGACGTACAAGTACGAGGAGGCGACGCGCCAGGGTGCTGCCGGCGTGCTGATCGTGCACCAGACCGGGCCTGCGGCCTATTCCTGGGAGGTCGTGCAGAACAGCAACAGTGGACCGCAGCAGGAACTTCCGCCGGGCGACGGCTATCACCTGTTGGTAAAGGGTTGGGTAAGCCTCGAGGCAGCCGGCAGGTTGTTTGATACGGCGGGGCTCAGCTTCGACGAACTTGCCCGCGCCGCGGCAACACGCGGCTTCAAGCCGGTCGAATTGAACCTCGCCGCAAGCCTGACGCTGCACAGCGAAGTGCGGTCGGTCGTGAGCCACAACGTGGTGGGGCTCGTGAAAGGCTCGCGCAGGCCGCAGGACGTCGTGGTCTACAGCGCGCACTGGGATCACTTCGGCACGAGGCCGGGGCCAGATGGCAAACCGGAGGTGTTTCACGGGGCGATCGACAATGGCTCCGGGGTCGCGGGCTTGCTGGAACTTGCGCGGGCGTACGCGCAGGACGAGCACGCGCCGCAGCGCAGCGTGCTGTTCATCGCCACCACTTCGGAGGAGCAGGGCCTGCTGGGCGCTGCGTATTACGCCCGCAACCCGCTGTTTCCGCTGGCGGACACGGTGGCGGACCTGAACCTGGACGTGATGAACGTCTACGGCAAGACCAGCGACGTGACGGTTCGCGGCCAGTTCATGTCGACCCTCGACGATGACCTGCAGCAGCAGGCACGGCAGTTGGGTCTGAAGGTGCTGCCGGACGCGGAGCCGGAGAAAGGCTACTACTTCCGCGCCGATCATTTCGAGCTTGCCAAGGTAGGCGTCCCGGCGCTCAGCGTCGACAACGGCACCGACTTCGTCGGCCGGCCCGCAGGCTGGGGGCTCGCCCAGCGCGAGGCCTACATCAAGAATCGCTATCACAAGCCGGCCGACGCCTACGACGCCGACTGGGACCTGGCCGGAATGCGCCAGCAACTGGACCTCGTGTATCTGACGGGCCGCAAGCTCGCCGACAGCGATGCCTGGCCCACGTGGTACGCCGGCAGCCCGTTCCGGGCCCTTCGGGAAGCGCAACGGCCCGCGGCACAGTAAGCCGGGAGCAACAATACGGCGGGGGACCCTCCCTGATGCCTGATCCATCCGTGAAAACCATGAAACTGAAACTGATCGCGTTTCTCGCAGCGGGCCTGTTGCCATCTCATGCGGGCGCGGGTCCGATCGATCTCGAGCAGGACCTTGGCGGGCTTGACCTGACCGTCACGCTGGCGCCGAAGGCCAGTCCGGAGGCCTTGAGAATCGACAACAATTCCGCGATGACCGTTACATGCAGCGCGCATTTCACCGGGGCGGACCAGAACCGAACCGAGAATCTGACCATTAAACCGGGTGCGACGGGCACGATTCGGATACCCCGCAACCGTGGCGGCACGCCGCGCAACGCCGAATTGAAGTGCGCGGAAAGAACCCCCGACAAGAAGTAACCCGGCAGGGCGGCGCGGCGTCGATGCCGCGCCGCGCGCCGCCTGGCCTTGGCAGCCGCGGACGCTGATTACGCGTAGGCCTGGTACCGCGGGTCGTACATCTGCGAACGCATGTATTCGAGCAGGTCGTCGGGGCGCTCCATGTCGGCCAGTCCGCGACGGAAGGCGACGTCGGCCACGGCGGCGGCGATGTGCGCGGACACGTCACGAACCTTGTTGAGCGGCGGGTAGAGGCTGCCCTGGGCAAGGTCCGACTCGCTGACATGCCGGGCCAAGGTGCGTGCCGCCGCCATGAACATTTCGTTGGTGACGCGCGAGGCCCGTACGGCGACGACGCCCAGCCCGACGCCGGGGAAGATGTAGGAATTGTTGCCCTGCCGCGGCACGAACCTCCGGCCGTCCAGCGTGACCGGGTCGAACGGGCTGCCGGAGGCGAACAATGCGCGTCCTTCGGACCAGGCGTACGCCTGTTCAGCGGTGCATTCGGACTTCGACGTCGGGTTGGACAACGCGAACACGATCGGGCGCTGGTTCATCCGCGACATTTCCTCGATCACGTCGCGGTTGAACATTCCGGCCGTCGCGCCGACGCCGATGATGGCGGTCGGGCGCAATGACCTGATGGCGCTGATGAAATCCGGTACGCGTGCGTGCTCGTGGGCGTACGCCAGCTTGTGCGGTGCGAGGCCCAGGCGGCTTGCAACGACCAGGCCCTTGGAATCGACCATCCAGCACCGGCCGCGTGCGGTGGCCTCGTCCATGCCCTCGTCCACCATCGCGTTCACGAGCAGGTCCGAGATGCCGGTTGCGGCCTCGCCGGCGCCGAGGCAGAGGAAGGTCTGCTCGTCCAGCTTCATTTCCGTGATCCTGAGCGCCGAGAAGATGCCAGCCACCGTGACCGAGGCCGTGCCCTGGATGTCGTCGTTGAAGCAGCAGACGCGATCGCGGTACTGCTCGAGCAGGCGGAAGGCGTTGTGGTTGGCGAAGTCTTCGAACTGCACGACGATGCCGGGAAACACCTCCTGCGTGGCGTCGATGAACTCTGCCACAAGGGAATCGAGGTCGTCGCCCGCGAGCCGCCTCTGTCGCAGGCCCAGGTACAGCGGGTTGTTCAGCAAGTCCTCGTTGTTGGTGCCGACGTCGAGCATCACGGGCAGGCAACGCCGCGGGTGGAGCCCGGCGCAGGCCGTGTACAAGGCCAGCTTGCCGATCGGGATGCCCATGCCGTTTGCGCCCAGGTCGCCGAGCCCGAGGATGCGCTCGCCGTCCGTGACCACGATCATCGCTGCTTCGCGATGCGGCCAGTTGCGCATCACCTGGGAGATGCGGCCACGATCCGCGGCGGAAATGAACATGCCGCGCGGGCGGCGATAGATGTTGCTGAATTTCTGGCAGGCGAGGCCGACCGTCGGCGTGTAGATGATCGGCATCATCTCGTCGGGATTCTCCACGATCACCCGGAAGAACAGCGCCTCGTTCCTGTCCTGCAGCGCCTCGATCAGGATGTACTTCTCGAGCGGCGTCTGCAGCCGGTGGAAGTTCTCCAGCACCCGCGCCACCTGGTCCTCCTGCGTGCAGACGTACGGGGGCAGCAGCCCCCGCAGCCCCAGCACCTCGCGCTCGATTGCCGTGAATGCGCTGCCCTTGTTCAGCGTCGGGTCGCGGAGCAGGGCGGCACCGCGTGGGAACCAGTCCGGCAGGGGTGGCGGCAGCGGGCGTCGGGTGCGTTCGGTCGTCATTGGGCGTGCTCCGGCGTACGGGCGTGGAGGGCCGTGCAGTGCATTCCGCCGGCCTGCCGCGATGCTAGGCGCGGCCGGGCCGGTGTCAACGACGGCAAGTCGATAGCGCATTGCGGATTTCCACAGGCTGACCCGTGCCTCGGGCCGGGGGAGTTGCTAACATCGCCCCCGTTCCACACCAGGGAGACTGAACATGCACCTCGCCCGAAGGCCGAGCATTGCGGGTGTCACGGCCCTCGCCGTGATGATCCTGTCGCCGTTTTCCGCCGCGTCCGCGGCCGACCCGGGCGAGCAGGGCGCGCAGATCAACCAGATGTCGCAGCAGACGCTCGAGTCCTTGTACGCGCAGCAGCCGCTGGCGCGGCGCGCCATCGCCGAATCGGCCGGCTACGCCGTGTTCAGCGACATCAACACCAAGATTTTCTTTGCAGGTGGCGGCGGCGGCAAGGGCGTCGCCGTGAATCGTGAGACCGGCCAGCGGAACTACATGATGATGGTGACGGTCTCGGCGGGGCTCGGCATGGGTGTCAGCAAGTCCCACCTGGTATGGGTTTTCGCGACGCCGGAGGCCTACCAGAACTTCGTGAACGTCGGTGTCGAACTGGGCGCGGACGCGAACCTGCAGGTAAACCCCGGCCTGGGCGGCGGACTGTACGACGGGGCCGTCGAGGCTTCACCCGGCGCCTGGCTGTATCAACTGTCGGATGCGGGACTGGCGCTCGAGTTGACGGTGCAGGGGACCAAGTATTTCAGGGACCCCGAATTCAATTGAGCGATCCCGGCGAACAGCGGGCGGCAATTGAGCGAGCGCTGATGGACCGTGCCCGGGCGCTTGCGGCGCACCGGCCGGACAAGCCCCGCCGCCTGCTGCAGCACTCGGTGTCGCTGGTGGCGGCGATCCTGATCGTGGGCGCGGTGCTGCTGGGGCTCAATGCCTTCCTGGTCGCGATGCAGCGGTATATGGATACCGAGATCGTGGAGCCCGAGCCGGCGGTGACCGACCCGATGCCGGCCTATGCCGTGCCGCCCGAAATCAGTCCGCGACCGCCGGCGGATCAGGGTCCTCGTCCCAGCCAGGCTCCGGAACAGGGTACTTCGCCAGCCAATCCCTGATCAGTCGGACGTGTTCGCGCTCGTCGGCCGCCATCTCGAGTGCGGCGGCGCGAACGTCCGCAGGCAGGCCGGCCTCGGCAAGGTGCTCGAAGAACTCGGCCGCGCGCTGCTCGTTGTGCTCGGCGAGCTTGAGTGCGTGGTAGGGCTGCATCAGGTAATGCAGGTCGCCATAGTCGGTGGTTTCCGGACCCTCGGGCGTCTCCCAGCGAAACCCGGAGGTGTCTGGCGGCCGCGTCCAGCCCATCTGCGCGGCGATCTGGTCGCGGTGCTTGCCCTCGATCCGCGACAGCTTCGCGAACAGTCCGGCAACCTCGGCATTGTGGTGCGTGTCCATCTGCTCGGCCAGTTCCGCATAGCGCTCGGCTGCCTCGACTTCCATGGCCCAGGCATGGGCCATGAACTCCTCCACCGTCCGCGGTTGCTTGCGTTTCACAGTGCGAACCTCGCCTCGAGCGCCGACACGCAGCGCACCTCGCGACGGCCCCGCGGGGCATAGGGTTTTCGGTCCCCCGCGTACATCACGCCGAGTTCGAAGCCAGTGTCGCGCAACATGCGGCCCGCGGCGCGCGCGATGTTCGAAGTCGGCTTGATCGCGTCGTGCTTGACGAGTTTTTTCCAGTCGCGCTGCTCGGGGCGAAACGTGATGCAGGGCGACAGCACCTCGATGAACGAAAATCCAGGGTGACGGACGGCCTGGACGATCACGTCGGCAAGGCCATTCGGGTCGCCAGTGAAAGCGCGCGCGATGAAGTTGGCGCCCGAAGACAGCGCGATCACCATCGGCAGGAACTCGCGCAGTCCGGTGCCTTCGGGCGACAGCTTCGAGTCCCAGTCCGGCTCGGTGGTGGGCGACGGCTGCCCCTTGGTCATTCCATATACGCGGTTGTCCATGACGATGTAGGTCATGTCCACGTTGCGCCGGCAGGCGTGCAGGAAGTGATTGCCGCCGATCGAGTAGCCGTCGCCGTCGCCGCCTGTGACGATCACGGTCAGGTCGGGCCGCGCGACCTTGAGGCCCGTGCCGGCGGGTAGCGCACGGCCGTGCACGCCGTGGAAGCCGTAGCAGCTGGTGTAGGCGGGGATGCGCGACGAGCAGCCGATGCCCGAGACGACTGCCACGTTTTCGGGCCGCAATTCCATCTTAGCGAGTGCCTTGGTCAGCGCGTTGACGACGCCGAAGTCGCCGCAGCCCGGGCACCATACGGGCTTGATGTCGGACTTGAAGTCCGTGTGCGTGAGCATGCCGGTCATCCTTTGCTCCATTCGACGAGCCGGAGATGAATGTCGCCGGGGTTCAGCTGCAGTGCACCGGCCCGGTGCAGCGAGGTGGCGTCACCGGGCAGGTCGTATTCCGCGCGCAGGTGCTTCATGAACTGCCCGGTGTGGTTCTGTTCGACCACAAGCACGCGCCGCACGCCGTCGAGCGCGGCTGCCAGCCGCGCCGGTTGCGCCGGGGCCAGCAGTCGCATGGACACGAGGCGCGCGCGGACTCCGTCGGCTCGCGCCCTCGCGAGGGCCTCGCGCAGCACGCCGGTGCAGGAGCCGAAAGTGATGACCGCCAGGTCGCCATCGCCCTCGAGGTCGGCCCAGCCGGCCCCGTAGTCGAAGCGTTC
Source organism: uncultured Gammaproteobacteria bacterium (assembly GCA_963846305.1). Taxonomy (GTDB): domain Bacteria; phylum Pseudomonadota; class Gammaproteobacteria; order Steroidobacterales; family Steroidobacteraceae; genus RPQJ01. The sequence goes on along the minus strand of CAWJVK010000001.1, from coordinate 303,599 downwards.
GAGCTTGCGCTGGCGCTTGTCGAGCTGCGCAAGGTGATCGACGCCCTGCGATGATGGCGCTCCGCGTTCGCCGTGCTCCAGCCCGTCGGCGGTGTAGGCAATGCCTGGCGTGCCTGGAATCGCCATCGGCGACACGCCATCCGGCGTCAATGCGTAGCGCAGGTAGCCGGGCTGGTTGGCTTCGGCAATAAGGCGTGGGCCCGGTACACGATCGGGTGCTTCCTCCGGCCGGTCGACGACCGCACGCGTCTGCCCGAGGAACTGGTCCGAGAGCACGATTGCCGGCGCCTGCAGCGCTTCCGCCAGTCGCACGGCCCATTCCGTGGTGCGCAGGCAGTCGGCGACCGAGTTCGGTGCCAGGACCAGGTGCGGCGCGTCACCGTGCAGGCCGTAAAGCGCGATGTTCACGTCGCCCTGCTCGGACTTGGTGGGAATCCCGGTGGAAGGCCCGACCCGCATCACGTCCACGACCACGACCGGCGTCTCCGACGCGACCGCGAGGCCAAGCGACTCGACCATCAGCGCGAGTCCGGGCCCGGACGTCGCGGTGAGCGAGGGAACACCGCCATACGAGCCGCCAATCGCCATGTTGATCGAGGCGAGTTCGTCCTCGGCCTGCACCAGCGTGCCCCCGACCTCGGCCAGTGCCGGGCTCATCCACTCCAGCAGCTCGGTCGCCGGCGTGATCGGGTAGGCAGCGACGAATCGCACCCCGCCCCTGATTGCCCCGAAGCCGGCGGCTTCGTTCCCGGTGATGAGCCAGCGTGCGGCCGCCCGCGCGGGCGCGGGCTCGAGCATTCGGCAGGGCGGGCAGGCCGCCGACGCGGCGCGTCCCGCGGCGACCGCCGCGAGGCTCGGCGCCAGCGCCGCCGGCCGCTTGGACAGCGATTTCTCGACCGCCTGCGAAACCGCATCGTCCGGCAGGCCGACCAGCGCGGCGACGTACCCGAGCAGCAACATGTTCGGGCGTCCGTCCGGGATCGCCTTCGCCATTTTCTTCAGCGACAGTTGCGCCTGCGCGCCGCCGCTGCCCGCGAATACCTCGGGTGGCTCGGCCTGGTCCGGGTCGCTGACAATGAGGCTGTCCGCAGCCAGCGGTATTTCCGCGCCGAAGCGCTGCACGTTTTCCCAGTCCACGGCCGCCAGCACGTCGAACCGATCCGCCATGCACTCGATCGGGTTCCGTGCAATACGTATCATTGCGGCCGCTTCGCCGCCCCTGATCTGCGGTCCCGACGAACGCGTCATGATGGCGTAATAACCTGCGTGGGCGGCTGCCTCGAGCAGCATGTTGCCCGCGGTCATCACCCCGGAGCCGCCGCTGCCGACGAGTGCCACCGATACACTGGTGTGGCGCGGCATGGTCCCCGCGCCCGGACGATCTGTATCCTGCATTGCGGCGGTATTGTACGGTGTGCGGAGCCCGGCTTCCGCTACGGATCGGAGCTTGACCGGCGGCACGGCCGTGGGCAGGAGAATTTCTGATGAACCTCGCCGAATCACTCCTTACGGCCCTGCGTGACCATGGTGCGCGGCAGGTGTTCGGCATTCCCGGGGACTTCGTGCTGCAGTTCTTCAAGGTGGTGGAGGAGTCGGGCATCCTGCCGCTGCACACCTTGAGCCACGAGCCGTCCGTGGGCTTCGCGGCAGACGCCGCGGCGCGCATCAGTTGCGCCCCGGGCGTTGCGGCAGTCACCTACGGTGCCGGCGCGCTCAACATGGTCAATCCGGTGGCCGCGGCCTATGCCGAGAAGTCGCCGCTGGTGGTGATCTCGGGTGCGCCCGGCAGCAACGAGAGCCGTGCCGGCCTGCTGCTGCACCACCAGGTGAAACGCATCGACTCGCAGTTCGAGATCTATCGCGAGATCACCTGCGCCCAGGCCTTGCTCGACGATCCGGCGCAGGCACCCGGAAGAATTGGCCGTGTGTTACGCAGCTGTATCGAGCAGTCGCGGCCCGTGTACCTGGAATTGCCGCGCGACCGCGTGTTTGAACAATGCGGGCCGGTGCAGCGGCTGCCCGAGACTGCATTCGACCCGGAGGCGGTGTCGGCCTGCGCGGACGAGATCATGGAGCGCATCGGCGCTGCATCGCGTCCGGTGATGATGGTCGGCGTCGAGGTGCGCCGGTTCGGCATCGAGTCGCGAGTGGCGGAGCTTGCGCGGCGCCTGCACGTCCCGGTCGTGACCTCGTTCATGGGGCGCGGGCTGCTGGCGGGCAGCCAGGTCCCGGTGCTTGGGACGTACCTGGGGCTGACGGCGCACCCGGACGTCGGCCGGCCGGTCGAGGAGTCGGACTGCCTGTTGTTGTTCGGTGTCACGATGTCGGACACGAATTTCGGCGTGTCCGAGGGACGCGTTGACTACCGCAACAGCATCCTCGCAGTGGACCGTTCGGTGTCGATGGGGTTCCATCGCTACGGCAACATTCCGCTGGCCGCGCTGGTCGACGAACTCGCGCGTCGTGTCGCCGACCGCCCATCCCGCCCGGAGGGCCGGGCCACGGAGTACCCGCGCGACCTGCCGGACGACGATGCTCCGATCGCGCCGGTGGACATTGCCAGGGCAGTGAACGACCTGTTCGCACGGTCGGGTCGCATGCCGGTGGCAAGCGATTGCGGAGACTGCCTGTTCACCTCGCTCGAGATCGAGAACACCGAAATCGTGGCGCCCGGGTACTACGCGACGATGGGATTCGGCGTGCCCGCGGCGCTCGGCGTGCAGGCGGCCACCGGGCTGCGACCGCTGGTGCTGGTCGGCGACGGCGCATTCCAGATGACCGGTTGGGAACTCGGCAACTGCAGTCGCCATGGCTGGGACCCGATCGTGATCGTGATGAACAACTTGAGCTGGGAGATGCTGCGCGTGTTCCAGCCGGAGTCGAGGTTCAACGCGCTCGACGACTGGCACTTCGCGGCCGTGGCCGCCGCGCTCGGCGGCGACGGCGTCCGCGTGACGACGCGCCGCGAACTCGGCGTCGCACTGCGCCGGGCGGTGGACACGCGCGGGCGTTTCCAGCTCATCGAGGCGATGATTCCGACCGGCTCCGTCTCGCCGACACTCGACGGTTTCGTGGGCGCCCTGAAGCGCCGGCAAAGGCAGTAGCGTGGAACAGCCGATCCCCGGGCCCCGGCCGCTTGCAGCCTGGCGGCGCGCATTGCTGGGCCTGTTGCGCCTTCTCGGCTGGAAGACGTCGTTCGTGTGGCCGCCGGAGCCGAAAGGCATCATCCTCGTGTATCCGCACACGTCGAACTGGGACTTCCCGCTGGGCCTCGCGTTCCGCATCGGCCACGACCTGCCCGCCAACTGGATCGGCAAGGCCGAGATGTTCCCGAAGCCTTTTCGGCGCCTGCTCGAGCGCGTCGGCGGGATTCCGGTGGTCCGCAGCCGCGCGACCGGGTTCGTCGATGCGCTGGTGGGGGAATACGGACGCCGCAACTGGATGTGGGTCGCGATCACGCCGGAAGGAACCCGCGCCCACACGGATCACTTCAAGTCGGGCTTCTACCAGCTCGCGCTCGCCGCGAATGTCCCGGTGGCGCTTGCCTACATCGACTACGCCACGCGCACGGTCGGCATGGACACCTACGTGCGCTTCAGCGGTGACGAGGACCGGGACCTCGAGGTGATACGCGGGTTCTACTCGACCAAGCGCGGCTACAGGCCGGAACTTGCCGGCGACGTGCGCTTCCGGCGCTGACTCGTTGCGTGCCTGGTTGGCCGGCAAGTTCGCCTGCAGCTTGGCCGGTTGTCCTCGATCCGTCGCTGCCGACGTGAGAACATCGCCGTTCGTCTGGTTCGAGGATCGGCAGGAATGAACATTCGGTCGCTGGCATGCGTTGCCTTGATGGCGCTCGCGGGTTGTGGGCAGGTTCCGGACGGCGTGGAGCCGGTCACGGGTTTCGACGCGACGCGCTATCTCGGCACCTGGCATGAAGTGGCCCGGCTCGATCACAGTTTCGAGCGCGGACTGAGCCGCGTCACGGCGACCTATGCGGCCCGCGACGATGGCGGCATCGACGTATTGAACCGCGGCTACGATGCAGCGAAGGGCGCGTGGAGCGAAGCGCGCGGTCGCGCGCGGTTCGTGGGTCCGCGGGACGTCGGCGCGCTTGAAGTGTCGTTTTTCGGGCCGTTCTACGGCGGCTACAACGTGATCGACCTGGATGAGGCGTACTCCATCGCGCTGGTCGCCGGGCCGAGCCGCTCCTACCTGTGGATCCTGTCGCGGCAGCCAGAGCCGGCAAGGGAGGACGTCGAGCGAGTGGTCGCGCGCGCGCGGGCCCTCGGTTTCGACACCGACGCTCTGATCTACGTGGATCACGGGCAGTGACATGAGTGTTGCGCTGCTGATCCTGGTGGTGATGGCGGTGGTGAGCCTTGCCGGCCTGTATGCCTGGCCCGTAATCATCGAACGGAGTCTCTTCAGGCCGTACTGGTTTCTCCGGCGCCGGCAGTACGAGACGATCGTCACCAGCGGCTTCGTGCACGCGGACCTTTCGCACCTGCTGTTCAATGCGTTCACGTTTTTCTTCTTCGCTTTCCAGGTCGAGCGCCAGGTCGGTTCGGCGCGCTTTGCGGCCCTGTACCTGTTCGGCCTGGTGGCGAGCGACATTGGCACGTATTTCAACCATCGCAACGACCAGAACTACGCCTCGCTGGGCGCTTCGGGCGCGATCTCCGCGGTGCTGTTCGCCTCGATCGTGTACTTCCCGTGGCAGAAGCTGATCATCCTGCCCATCCCGATTCCGATCCCGGCACCGCTGTTCGCGATCGGGTACGTCGCGTACTCGTGGTACGCAGGCCGCCAGGCCCGCGGTCGCATCAACCACGACGCGCATCTCGGCGGTGCGCTTGCGGGCCTCGTGTTCGTGCTGTTCACCGACCCCGGCGCCTTTTCGAACCTGCTCGGATCGGTCCTGGGCTGAGGGCGCGCGGCGCGGGCTTGCCGGCCCGCGCACCCGCAGGCAGACTCGGCGCCCATGACCCTGAAGGACCGGGTGGACGCGATATTTCCCGACTGGCAGCACTGGTATCCCAGCCTGTTCGACGCCGCCGTGGACCTCGGCGTGATCCGTGCCCGGGTATGCGATCCGTCGTCGTTGCTGCTGTCGAACCGCCATGCGTCGGTGCGCGCGGCCGCCGAGTTCGCCCACCGGCGCAAGTGGAGTGCCGAGGAAAACGAGCCGGAGGAGTAGCCTTCGACCGCCCGGCGCCTGCAGGCGTACGGCGACGTTCCCGGTCTCGCCCGCCGCCGAGCCCGCCTCAGTCGGCGGCCACCGCCATGCCGCTCGCGACCCGCGGCTTGTGCGTGAACCAGACCAGGCCGGCAAGCATCACGGCGATCCAGGTCGATGCGTAGAAGTAGTCGATCGACGAGAGTGTGTACGCCTGCTGGGTCATGGCCCGGGTGAGCACGGCGATCGATTGCTGGTCGGTCAGCCCCATGTCGTGCAGGCCCGACAGCGCCTGCTGCAACTTCGGGTCGAACAGGCTGGATGCCTCGGCGAGCCGGCTCTGGTGCAGGCTGGCACGGTTGTCCCACACCGTGGTCGAGATCGAGGTTGCGAACGCCGCCGCGACGATGCGCAGGAAATTGGAGATGCTGGTGGCGGCCGGCATGCGCTGCGGAGTAATGCCGTCCAGCGTAATGCTGATCACGGACACGAAGAAGAATGCGACGCCGGCGCCCTGCAGCAGCATCGGCACGATGAAGTCCAGCAGCGACGCCTGCGAGTTCAGCAGCGCGCGCGCATACAGGCCGGCCGCCAGGATGATGAACGACATCGAGGCGCCGATGCGAGCGTCCGCCCGGGTGACCAGGCGACCGGCCAGCGGCGAGAACAGCAGCGCCACCAGTCCGGCCGGCGCCTGCACGATGCCGGCCCAGCTCGCCGTGTAGCCGAGCTGGGTCTGCAACCAGAGCGGAAGGATCACCACGTTGCCGAAAAAGACCGCGTAGCCGATGCTGGTGATCAACGTGCCCATGGTGAAGTTGCGCCCCAGGAACAGGCTCAGGTCCACGATCGGGTGCCGTTCGGTGAGTTGCCAGACAAGGAATGCGATGAATCCGACGACCGACACCACGGCCAGCATCACGATCGCGGGCGAGGCGAACCAGTCGGCGTCGCGTCCGGTGTCGAGCATGACCTGCAATGCGCCGACCCAGACCACCAGCAGCACCAGGCCGGTCCAGTCCACCGGCAGCTTCTCGGTCGGCGTCTCCTTCGCGTGCAGCGCCCGCCAGCACAGGTAGCCGCTCAGCGCGCCGATCGGCAGGTTGATCAGGAAGATCCATTCCCAGGAGAAGTTGTCGGAGATGTAGCCGCCCAGCAGCGGGCCGGCCACCGGCGCGACCAGCGTGGTCATCGACCAGATTGCCAGCGCCATGCCGCGCCGCGACGACGGGTAGATGGACATCAGCAGCGCCTGCGACCCCGGCATCATCGGGCCGGAGACGGCGCCCTGCAGCACCCTGAAGGCGATCAGCGATTCGAAGCTCCACGCGATGCCGCAGAAGAACGACGCAATCGTGAACAGCGTTACCGATGCCACGAAGGTGCGCACCACACCGTAGCGGCGCATCAGCCAGCCGGTGAGCGGCACCGAAATTCCATTGGACACTGCGAACGAGGTGATGACCCAGGTGCCCTGGTTCGCGCTCACGCCGAGGTTGCCGGCGATCGTTGGCAGCGAGACGTTGGCGATCGTCATGTCCAGCACCTGCATGAAGGTGCCGAGTGCCAGCGCGAACGCGGTGAGACCCCGCGTGCCGGCCGGCAGCGGGATCAGCGGCCGGTCGTGGTCTTCGCGCGGCCCGCTCATTCCCGGGGGAGCGCGTGCCCGGAATTGACGGCGATGGTGCGCGCGATCAGCGCCTCGGTGGCCGGGTCATCGGTCGAACGTGGCTCGATGGACGCGGCCACTTCGGCGTGGGGCACCGTCAGCACGCTGCCCGACTGGTCGTGCACGTCCACCACGGCCGATACGGACAACCCGACGCGCAGCGGATGGTCGCGCACCTGCACCGGGTCGAGTGCGATCCGCACCGGGACCCGTTGCACGATCTTGATCCAGTTGCCGGACGCGTTCTGCGCCGGCAGCAGCGCAAACGCCGCGCCGGTGCCTGGCGAAATGCCGCGAATGTGGCCGTTGAACTCGACGCTGCCGCCGTACAGGTCTGTGTGCAGGCTCACGGGCTGCCCGATCCGCATCTGCTCGAGCTGGCCTTCCTTGAAATTGGCGTCCACCCACACGTCCTCCAGCGGCACCAGGCCGAGCAGCGGCATGCCCGGTGAAACGCGCTGGCCAACCTGGACGCCTTTCCTGGCGATCACGCCGCCCATCGGTGCCTTGACCACGGTGCGCTGCAGCGCGAGCGCCGCCTCGCGCACTCGCACTGCAGCGCGGAGCACCTGCGGGTGGTCCGCCGGGGTGGCGCCGACCGTCTGCGCCAGCGCGACGTTCAACTCCTCGCGTGCTGCACGCACGGCAGCCTCGTACCCGGCGACGGCATCCCGGGCGTGCGCTACGTCTTCGGCGGAAATGGCGCCGCCAGTGCCGAGCTGGCTGCGTCGGGCGAGGTCCTGGCGCGCACGCCTCAGCTCCACCTCGCGCAGCGCAAGCTGCGCGCGAAGCCGGTCAACCTGCAGGAACGCGCCGTGCACCTGCCGCACGGTGTTGCCGAGGTCGGCGAGGGCCGCGTCCATCGCGATGCGTGCATCGGCCGGATCGAGTTCCAGCAATCTCTGCCCGGCCGTGACCGTGTCGGTCTCGCGCGAGTGCACCGAGAGGATCGTCCCGGCGACGTCGGCGGTCACCTGCACGACCGTGCCCCCGACGTAGGCGTCGTTGGTGGACACCCGCCAGCGGGCGTACCCGTACCAGTAGGCGGCCCAGGCCGCGGAGGCCAGTAGCACGCAGACGGCGAGTATCACCAGGCCGCGGCGGCGTGAGGAACTTGCGGGCGCTTCCCGCGGTTGTGGATCGGGGGTGCTCACTCGCTCGTCTCCTGTTGACCGGGCTGCGCGGCAAGCGCGAGGCTTTCCGGTTGCCGGGCGTCGAAGCTGCCGCCGAGCGCGACCAGCAACGCGATGCGCGCCAGCATCCGGTCTGCCAGCAGGTTTGCCCGTTGCCGACGAGCGCCCAGCACTTGTGTCTCGGCATTCAGGACGCTCAGGTAGGTCGCCAGCCCGGCGCCGTAGCGTTGCTCGGCCAGCTTGTAGGCCAATTCGGCCGCATCGAGTGCGCGCCGCTGGTCGGCCAGCTGGGCATCCAGCGACTCGACCCTGGCGGCCTGGTCCGCCGCCTCGCGGACGGCGCGCAGCACGGTCTCGTTGTAGCTCGCGACCGCCGCGTCCAGGTCGGCCGTGGTCTTGCCGTATTCGGCCCGTATCCGGCCGGCGTCGAATATTGGCAGGTGGATCGCGGGCCCGAGGGTCCAGGTCTGTGAATCACCCTTCGGGAGACTATCGAGCCCGATCGCAGCGAAGCCTGCGAAGCCGATCAGGTTCACGTTGGGGTAGAAAGCAGCGTGTGCCGCCGCCCGTCCCTGCTGTGCCGCCACCACGCGGGCCTTGGCCGCCGCTATGTCGGGGCGGCGCGCGAGCAGGTCGGTGGGCAGCGTGGCCGGCAGCGGCAGCGGCTGCGCCAGGTCGAGCGTCGGCGCGGCGATCGAGCTGTAGCTGGCGGGGCCTGCGCCGGTCAGCGCCGCGAGCGCGTGCGTCGCGAGCCGGCCCCCGACACGGGCCTGTTCCAGTTCGACATCGGCCTGCGCGCGACTGCTCTCGGCCATGTGGAGTTCGACGTCGCTGTCGAGCCCGGCGCGCACACGTCGCGTCGTCAGGCCCAGCAGCTGATCGCGCTGTTGCACTGAGCGTTCCGCAATTGCCTGCAGTGAGGTCGCGCGTTGCATGTCAACGTAGGTCTGGGAGACCGCGCCCGACAGCGCCAGCGCCGACGCGACCGCGTCCAGCTCGGCTGCCTGCGCGTTCGAACGTGCCTGCTCGATCAGCGCAGCCTGCCGGCCCCAGAAATCGATGTTCCATGCCAGGTTGAAGCCGACGCGGCCGTCCCAGAACGTCGAGCCCGCAAACGGGGGAGGGTAGATGTAGTTGCCGCTGACCTTGGAGCGATACAGGTCCAGGTCGAAGTCGACGCGCAGCTGGTCCCCGGCACCCACCGCCTTGGCCTGTTGCCACGCGCCGCGCACGCGCGCCAGCGAGGCGGCCAGGCTCGGATTGTCGGCGAGCGCCTGCGCGACCAGGCGGTCCAGCTGCGGATCACCGAGGGCGGTCCACCATTCGTCGGCCGGCGCGGCGTAGGCAGGCCCGTCGAGACCGAGCTGTGCCGGGGAAATCTCGCTCTCGCGCGGACCGTCGGGCGGCGTGCTGACGCAGGCCCCCAGCAGCAGCGACAGCGCCGCCGTGGCAGCGAGCCGCGCACGGTTCACCGGCGCGTCCTCGGGGCGCCACTGCCCGCGGCGCTGCTGCCCGTGCCTCGCCGCCGGGGCGCGGGCGATGCCGCGGGCGTTTCCGGCGGTGCGAGCTGCTGCAGGTGGGTCACCAGCCTTTCCATCATCTCGCGCAGCTGCTCGAACTCTGCGCGGCTGAACGGCTCCAGTGCCGCATTCATCTGTCCCACCACCACCGGCAGCAGCACTTCGATGGTGCGACGGCCCTTCGCGGTGAGCGCCAGGTTGACCACGCGCCGGTCGCGGGTACTGCGCTTGCGGGTGAGCAGGCCGCGGCGCTCGAGCTGATCGATGACGCGGGTCATGGCCCCGCTGTCGTGGCGGAACTCACGGACCAGGTCCGACGCGGTGCGTGCCAGGCCGTCGCGCACGTAGATCAGAACGATCCACTGCATCAGCGTGAAGCCGTGCCCGGTGAAGGCGGCCTCGATGCGCTCGTGCATGGTCGTGTAGACGCGGCGCAGCAGGTATCCCACGCTGTCGCGTGCCCGGTAGGATGCGGGGCGATAATGCTGCTCAGGCATAAGAAGCTCAGGCGGTGACTGCCTGGGCAGATAATGAATCGGGACGGCGTCGCCCGTCAATGGGCGGGCGACACCGCGGGCCGGGACCGGGCGGGCGTGCGCAGCGGCCGGGGAGGGCGGACCGGGCAGCCCCGCTAGCGCGGCGGCATGCCGGCGAACCGGGGTACCTGGTCCGTGATCCGGTCCCAGGCGGCCTTCGAGTCGACGAAGATGTGGGCCTGCACGCGCATCCCCGGGTCGTTGTCGAGGGAGCCGGCCGGGACGTTTGCGACGTTGCGCTCGACGGACACTCGCGGCAGCTTGCTGCCGCAGCGCCCGCAGAACGCCGCTCCGAAAAATCTTGCATCGGGCAACTGGTAGTCCCGCACCAGCGCCACGCCGCGCAGCCAGCGCAGGCCGTCCGCCTTGAAGAACAGGTTGGATGCGTGCGCCGCGCTGCGTCCGAGCCGGCAGCGCGAGCAGTGGCAATAGAACATCATCAGCGGCGGACCGGAAATCGTGTATGCGACTTCACCGCACAGGCAACTGCCCTGGACGTCGCTGCCGCCGGTCTCCACCCGCGGTCGCGGGGTCGCCTGCATGCCGAACTGGGGCGGGAATTCCTCGAACTGCGGCAACTCGTCGGTAATCTGGTGCCAGGGCGCTTGCGAGCCGACGAACATGTGCATGCCAGGCTCGACGCCGATGTCACCTTCGAGGTTGCCGGCCGGGCAGATCACCACGCCGGCCGTGTCGAGGGCCTCCGGCATGACCGAGCCGCAGGTTGCGCAGAACGAGCGGTGAAATCCGGGCGACGATGCGTAACGGCTGACGTTGTCCTGCCCTGCGGTGTAGCGGAAGCAGGGCAGCGGCGCGGCGGCCCAGGTCGCGAACGGCGTGCCATGGTGCTTGCGGCACATCGAGCAGTGGCAGTGCAGTGCGCTGGCGAACGGGCCGTCCACTTCGTAGCGTACGGTGCCACACAGGCATCGACCGTGGGTCATGGCAAGGGCTCCTGTGCCGTGGCAGGGCGAGGATCATCATCAGGTCGTACAGGGCGCGGATGCAACGGGTCCGGGCCGCTGGTCGCGGCAACCCGGTCGCGCAGTATCCCGGACAGCTTGCGGACGCCGGGGCCGGCCGTATCGCGGTCGCCATGCACCAGGTACAGCGTGACGAAGCGTTCGCCACCCTGCGCCAGCGGCAGTGGAACGAGCCTGCCCGAGTCGAGTTCCTCGCGAATGCTCTCCTCCGGGTACCAGGCGTAGCCGAGGCCCATGCACGCGGCACGAATCGACGTCGCCTTGCTGGTCAGGGTCCAGCGCTTCTCGTTCAGCCAGCCGCTGCTGCGGCTGCGCCGCGCGCCTGAGTCGCGCACGACGAGGTGCCGGTGCCTGCGCAAGTCGTCCAGCGTCAGCGCGCCGCCCGTCCGATGCAGCGGATGCAGCGGGGCCGCGGCGCACACGAAGCGCACCTGCATCAGCGGATCTCCCATGAAGCCGCCGGGAATGACGCCGCCGATCGCGATGTCCGCGCGTCCCTCGGTGAGGGCGTCCTCGGTGCCGCCGAGCACCGATTCGACCAGTTCGATGCGGGTGTCAGGATGTTCGTCGCCGAAGGCTGCGAGACATTCGAGCAGCAGCCACGTGGGGAAAATGATGTCCACGGCGATTCGAATCTCGGATTCCCAGCCGCGAGCGAGTTCAGCGCTCACGCGCTCGAGCCTGCCTGCTTCGTCCAGCAGCGCCCGGCCCCGGCGATAAAGGACCTCGCCTGCCGCGGTCAGCACGGCCTTGCGCCCCTGCAGCTCGAAGACCTTTACGCCGAGGACGTCCTCCAACTTCTTGATGGTGTAGGTAATGGTGGACTGGGTGCGGTGCAGGCGCGTTGAAGCCTGGGCATAGCCGCCGGCTTCAACCACTGCGGCCAGCGCGTTCCACTGGTCCAGCGTAGTGCGTGGTGAAGACATATATCTAAAAAACCGATAAGTAAAACCTAAAAAATCGTCTTTCTAATTTAACACATAGATGGAAAATACATCGACACCGCCACTCAACCCAACCCAACTCCAAGCCAAGGACACCCCATGACCACGATCCTGCAGATCAACAGCAGCCTGCACGGTGAAGATGCCCAGTCGTCGCGCCTGGCAAGCGCATTCGTCCAGGCGTTCGGCGCGGCAAACGGCCCGGGTGCCGTGAGGGGCGAGGCACAGCCCACGCTAATCGTGCGCGACCTGGCACGCGAGCCGGTGCCGCACCTCACCGCCGAGACCTTCCAGGCATTCACGACCCCGGCTTTGGAGCGGTCGCCGGCGCAGCAGCGGGTCGTCGAGGCGTCGGATCGACTGGTTGAAGAGCTCCAGCGTGCCGACGTGATCGTGATCGGGCTGCCAATGTACAACTTCAGCGTACCCTCCACGCTGAAGGCCTACTTCGATCACGTCGCACGCGCCGGGGTCACGTTTCGCTATGCGGCAGACGGCCCGGAGGGCCTGCTCAAGGGCAAGAAGGCCTATGTGTTTGCAACGCGCGGTGGACGCCACGCGGGTACGCCGTCGGACATGCAGACCGCCTACGTGAAGCAGGTCCTTGGGTTCCTCGGAATCAGCGACGTGGAATTCGTGTATGCCGAAGGCCTGGCGCTCGGTACCCCCCAGCGCGAGGCTGCGGTCGCCGACGCGCTGGCGAGGATCGGGGGGCTGGCCGCCTGATCGTGTCGGGCGTGAGTGCAGTTGCTGCCAGCATATTTCGTCATTTACTGACCTGGATCAGGAAGCGCCAATGAGTTCCCAGCAGAATCTCGCAGACTTCATCGGCCGGGTGTTGATCTCGGCCATCTTCCTAGTCAGCGGCCTCGGAAAGATCGCCGGCTACGCGGGCGCCCAGGGCTACATGGCCGCCATGGGCGTGCCCGGTGCGCTGCTGCCGCTGGTGATCGCGCTCGAGGTGGGTGGTGCGGTCGCCGTCATCCTCGGCTACCGCACGCGCCTGGCCGCGTTCCTGTTGGCCGGCTTCTGTGTCCTGTCCGCGCTTATATTCCATCGCGCGCTGGGCGACCAGGTGCAGTTCGTCATGTTCATGAAGAACCTGGCGATGGCCGGCGGATTCATGCTGCTGGTCGCGCGCGGGCCGGGTGAGTGGTCGCTCGATGCGCGGCGCGAGGCCGAGGCAGCGCCCGAATGGGGGCGGTCATGAGCGCCCGTCGCCTGGAGGCCGTGATCGAGTCGGTGGCTGCTTCCGACGGCGCCGGCGTGAAACTCCGCCGCAGCCTCGGCAGCACGCCCTCGCGCCGCTTCGACCCGTTCCTGATGCTCGACGAGTTCTTCTCGGACGACCCCGACGACTACATCGCCGGGTTCCCGCCGCACCCGCATCGCGGTTTCGAGACGGTGACCTACATGCTCGACGGACGCATGCGCCACGAGGACAGCTTTGGCCACGTCGGCGAAATCGGGCCGGGCGGCGTGCAGTGGATGACCGCCGCGCGCGGCATCGTCCATTCCGAGATGCCGCTGCAGACCGCAGGACGGATGCGCGGCTTCCAGCTCTGGATCAACCTGCCGTCGCGCGAAAAGATGAAGCCGGCGGCCTATCGCGAAATCCCGCCTGGTGAGATTCCGATCGCCGTGCTGGCCGACGGGGGAGACGCACGCGTGATCGCCGGCACACTGCGGCAGGGAACCGTGGAGGTCTCCGGTCCGATGTCCGGGCTCTCGACGGACCCGCAGTACTACGACCTTCGGCTGCCGCCGGGCGCGACGGCGACGATTCCCACCTCGAGTGCGCACAACGTGTTCCTCTACGTGTATGAAGGCAACGCAGCGGTGGGTGACGACGCACGTGCCTTGCCGTTCCGATCCGCGGGGCTGCTTACTGCCGGCGACGAAGTGAGGATCGTAGCCGGGACGGGCGGCGCGGGCCTGCTGCTGCTCGGGGGAAAGCCCATCGGCGAGCGGGTTGCCCAGTACGGGCCGTTCGTCATGAATACACCGGACGAGATCCAGCAGGCGATCCGCGACTACCAGCAGGGCGTGCTGGCCGCCGGTTGATCATCCGCAGCGGTTTGCCGGGCGCGGGGATCGCAGTCCCCCGGTGAACGGGCGGCCCTTATTGCGGTAGACCGCAATCGGTGGTCTCGCGTGATCCGTTATGCTCGGACATGGCATCGTCGCGGAGACGAAAGCATGAGCCACAAGCACGAGCAGTTGCTGAGGACGATCTTCCACGACCCGATCAGCGCCAACATCCACTGGCGTGAGATCGAATCGCTGCTGAACCACGTTGGCGCGGATGTCGAGTCACTGTCCGGCGCGAGAGTCCGCGTCAAGCTGAACGGCGCGGAAGGCATCCTGCACCGTCCACACCACGGGAACACGCTGGACAGGAGCGCAGTGCGTCACCTGCGTGAATACCTGGCGCACGCGCGCATGACTCCTTCGCAGTACGAAGCTGCGCGTGCGGCGCCGCACTGAGACGTTTGCGCCCCCGCGCAGCGGTTGCTGCCGCTGCCGGCACCGAAGGTTGGTTCGCGTAGCCCTGAAACAGGCGGGGGCGTTCCGTCGCCGGAACGCCCCCGCATCGATCAGCCGTCGATCAGTACTGCAGGGCCGCTGCTACGGCCGCGTGGTCCGATGGCCAGAGGCCATGGCCAGGTGGCCAGGTCTTGGACGCCGCCGTCGTTCCAAGCAGGCGCGCGTCGATCACCCTGGACGGCCTCGTAAACGAGAAAACCATGTCGATCCGCTCGTAAAGTCCGGAGCGGCGGTTCGCGAGGTCCTCGTCCTGGCAGCACGAGAAACCGATCAGCGGCGCGCTCTGGCCGTTCTGCGCGCCGGGCCGCATGGTCCAGGTGTCGGTGAAGCCGGCGCCACCAACGGATACCGGAGCCGCGAACTGCGTGTATGGCGGCACGATCACGGGCGGCAGTCCATAGGCGAACTGCAGTTCCCTGGGAACCTCGAGCAGCGGGTCGCGCGGATCGGAATTGATGTCCCCGACGACGATCAGCTTGCGGTCCGATGGCGTGGTAGCCGTTGTCGTCGCGATCAACTGGTAGGCCTGCGCGGACTGGACGATCCTCGAGTACGGATTCAATCCGTCCGGCTCGCGCACCTCCAGGTGCGTGTTGACGACCCGATACTTCGAGCCGCCTACGGCGAGGTCGATACCCACGAAGCCCCGCTCGATCCGCACGGGCTGTCCGCCGATGCTGGTCGTCGCGACAAAGTCGTAGTTGCAGCCGTCGACGGATGGGAAGCGGCAGAATCCCTGGTAAGGCACCACGGCCGCCGTCCCGGCGAGATCCCTGCGCACCAGGATGACGTCGCGGTCAATGACCGTTACGTAGGCTCCGCCCATGGGCGTCACGATCGGCAGCGTGATGTCCAGGTTCTTGACCATCGCCTTCGCGGCATAGGTGCCGTAGAGCGCGTCCAGCGTGCCCGCCAGGTGGTCGTTGAATGCGCCGGCAATAGGACCGTACAGGCAGCCATTGCCCGCCGGGACGTTGGGATCACCGGGCGGGGGAGGCGTACAGGCGAATTCGAACACCTCCTGCAACCCGACGACGTGCGGACGGCGCCAGAGGATTTCCCGCGCAAGCGCGTGAAAGCGCTGCTGCGGCAGGTTCGCCGCAACCGATCCGAGCGCATTCAGCAGCGCGGTGTTGAATGCGACGAGCGTGGCGGGGTCGCTTGTAATGGCTGCCCCGGCCTCGACGACAGGCACGAGGTCTGCGCCGAGATACTGATTCTGTGTCATCACGTCGATCGGCAGCGGGGGCGCTCTTTTCGGCGGGTGCCCCGCGTTGGCGGCGGATGCGAAGACGAGCAGCGATGCGCTGAGCAACGCGGGAATGATGCTTCTCATGTGTTCCCCTCCGTGATTCCGGATAGTCATTCTTGGTGCGGGCCACAGCACCCGCAGCATCAGGACTCTGCGCCCGGTCGTAGGTCCGCACAATCCGCACTTGCGGTATTTGACCTATTCCGTCCTGCGGATCGGCAGCATTGATCCGGACGGCTCGGCGCCGGCCTTGATCCAGCGCTGCACCTCATCGCTGTAGCGGCGCATCAGGTCCGCCGCGAAGTCCGAGAACACGCGCACCTTCGCGGACTGGTGCCCCGCCGACGGGTAGACCAGCGAGATCTGCGGCCCGGGCATGATGTAGTCCTTCAGGATGAGCTTGAGTTCGCCGCGCGCAATGTATTCGGCCGCGATCAGGTCGCCGACGCGCGCGATGCCGAGTCCCGCCGCCGCAGTGATGGTCGGCGCCTCCACCGCATTGAACTGCATGGCGAAGTGCAGTTTCAGGCGGCGGGCGGTGTAGGGGGCCGGAAAATTCCACTCCGGGCTGCCGCCGCCAGGCTGCGAGAGGCCCAGCAATCGATGGCTGCGCAGGTCGTCGGGAGTCTGCGGCTCGCCGTGTTCCGCCAGGTAGGAGGGCGATGCGCAGGTGACCAGGTTGATCTGCGTGACACGGCGTGAAACCAGGCCGCCCTGCCTCAGGGCGCCGACGCGCAACGCCACGTCCACCCGCTCGGCGACGAGGTCGGTGACCCGGTCGTTCAGTCGCAGGTCTAGTTCGATGTCCGGATAGCGCATGGCGAACTCCGGCAGCGCCGGGAGCAACAGGTACCGCCCGAATGACACCGGCACGTCCACGCGCAGCCGGCCCTGCGGTTTGGACCGCGTGCCCCTGATCGTTTCCTCCGCATCGGCGAGTTCGTCGAGGATGCGGCGCGTGCGCTGCAGGTAGTCGCTGCCTTCCGCGGTCAGGCTGACCTTGCGAGTGGTGCGGTTCAGCAGTCGGGTCCCGAGATGCTTTTCGAGCCCGGCGACATGCGCGCTGGCAGCGGCGCGCGAGATGTCGAGTTCCTTTGCGGCCTGGGCGAAGGACCCACGCTCGGCGACGCGCGTGAATACCCGGATGGCGGCCAGCTGGTCCATGCCCAGATTGTTCGGGAATACCTTGTGGACAGCAATCACCGGTACCGCCCGGGGCGCTGGCGGGATGGTGGTCCCCGCTGCCCGAAGGTGGCCGACCGGGGTTTGCGCACGGCCCTGCCGCTCGAGGCGCCTGCCGTGCTGCCGACCGACAGGATTGTTACCAAAATTCGTAACAAATTGATTTGTAAAGATAATAAACGTTGCTGAAATGTGACGCATTTCAACAAATTATGCTGCGTCGCAGCACATATTAGGCTATGATCATGTCTCGAGAAATGGACTGAGGCGGCGCCCGGCGGGCTGCCAAGCAAGCCTCCCGCCGACCGAAGTCTCCAGTCACCAAGTGGAGGCATCATGTACATTCGTGAACGCACTTTCTCCCTGATGACCGTAACCGCCCTGGCGCTGACCGTGGTGGTGGCGTTGGCCGCGCTGGTCCACAGCCTAGCCGGGACGAGTTCCGCCTGGTGAGGTGACCGACCGGCGGCGTGGTTCCGGCGCATCAACTTCTCCCCCGCCCCTGTGGACGCAAGGCCCGTCCGGAAGTAATGTCCGGACGAGACCACGCGTGGGCCGTCGCCCATGGCAGCGCGGCGATTCAATGAGGGGAGATTCCGGGTGAAACAGCTTTCCGGTATGGACAACGTGTTCCTGCGCCTCGAGCACGGGAACCAGTACATGCACGTCGCCGGGCTCGGGATCTACGACCCGTCGACAGCGCCCGGTGGAAAAGTCCGGTTCAAGGACATCCTCAAGTTCTTCGAGTCCCGGTTGGACTCGGCGCCCGTTTTCCGGCGACGTCTCGTCACGGTGCCGATGAGTCTCGACCGTCCGTACTGGGTCGAGGACGACAACGTCGACGTAGAATTCCACGTGCGCCACGTCGCACTGCCGCAACCCGGCGACTGGCGCCAGCTCTGCATCCAGGTCGCGCGCATTCACTCGCGTCCGCTCGATCGCAGCAAGCCGCTGTGGGAAGCGTACGTGATCGAGGGACTCGACAATATTCCGGGCATCCCGCCCGGCAGCTTTGCCTTCTACATCAAGTTCCACCACTCGGCGATCGACGGCGAGGGCGGCACCGTCGTGCTGCAGGCCATCCATTCGTTCTCTGCGGAGCCGGACGAGGAGGGTGGCGAGCGGCGCAGCCGGGTGCGTGACCGGGAACCGACGCAGGTGGAACTCTATTCGCGCGCGCTGGTGAATTCAGTGCAGCGGGTGCCGCGCGCTGCGGGCTTCACGGCCAGGACGGCGGCCCGGCTGGCCGGAATTGGCGCCGGCTACATGGGCCAGTTGACGCAGATGCTGCAGGAGGCTGGCCTGCCGTCGGTGGAGACCGTCAGGTCGAAACTGCGCCGTCCGCCTGCAACCCGGTTCAGCGACAAGGTCTCGGCGCACCGGGTCGTTGAGCTGATGGGCCTGCCGATGGCGGACATCAAGCAGGTGCGCCGGTGCATCGAAGGAGCAACGATCAACGACGTCTTCATGACCACGGTCGGTGGGGCGCTGAACGAATATCTCGGCGCCAAGGGCGAGTTGTCGGACCGCACGATGACGGCGCAGGTCCCGATGAGCCTGCGCGGCGCCGACAAGGTAGGGGATCCTGGAAACCAGATCGGCGTGGCCGTCATGCCGCTGCACACCGAGATCAGCGACCCGGTGGCGCGGCTGCACGCGATCCAGCAGGGCGCGGTAAAGGCCAAGGCGCTCGTGGCCGTGGTGGGCAAGGACCTCACCAAGCACGTCTACGACCTGCTGCCGGCCATGGCGTCGGAACTGTTCACGACCAGGGTGATGCTGCCGACGATGAACATCGTCGTGTCGAACGTTCGAGGCCCCGACGTGCCGCTGTACATGGCAGGCGCGCGCATGGTGGCGTTCGCGCCGGTCAGCATCGCGATGAACGGGCTGGGGTTGAACGTCACGGGTTTCAGTTATCACGGCACGTTGTGGATCTGCGCCGTGGCCTGTCGCGACATGATGCCCGACCCGTCATTCTTCGCCGATTGCCTGCGCACCAGCTTTGCGAAGCTCGTCGCGGCTGCCGAGGCCCTGTGCGAATCGAGCGGAGCAGCGCCAGCCGGGCAGCCTGCGGCCAGGCCGCGCAAGGCGGCAAAGACCAGTGTGGAAAAACCGAGGGCGGCAAGAGCCGCGGCGGCGAAGTCCCGGGCGTCGCCTGCCAGCACCAGTAAGGCTAGCCGGCGACGAACTGCGTGACCGACCCGCTGGCGAGTCCGCTGCGTCTTCCTTGCGGGGCGGTGCTGCCGAACCGACTCTGCAAGGCCGCGATGACTGAAGGCGTCGCGGACCCGCTGTTGCGGGCGACGCCCCGGCACCAGCGGCTCTACCAGACCTGGAGCGAAGGCGGAGCGGGACTGCTGCTCACCGGCAACGTGCAGGTCGATCGCACCGACCTGGAGCGCCCTGGCAACGTTGCCATCGACGTTTCGGAACCGCGCACGGTCTCAGCCGAGGCGCGGCAGGGCTTGCGGGACTGGGCGCGGGCAGGCACGGTGGGCGGCAATCACCTGTGGATGCAGGTTTCCCAGGCCGGCCGCCAGTCGCCGCGTTACGTGACGCGATCGCCGCGCGCTCCGTCCGACGTGCAACTCCGGTTGCTCGGCAACTACGCGCGGCCGCGCCCGCTCGAAGAGCCCGAGATCCTCGATTTCATCAACCGCTTCGCGCAGGCGGCAATCATTGCGCGCGACACCGGGTTCACCGGCGTGCAGGTCCACGGCGCGCACGGGTACCTGCTGAGTTCCTTCCTTTCGCCGGTGACCAACCGCCGCACCGATGCCTGGGGCGGCTCGCTGCAGAATCGCGCGCGGTTCCTGCTCGAAGTCGTGCGCGCGGTGCGCCGCGCCGTTGGCCGGGATTTCCCGGTGGCGCTCAAGCTGAACTCGGACGATTTCCGCAAGGGCGGCTTTACCAATGCCGAGTGCGTCGAGGTCGTTCGCTGGTTGAACGACGAATCGCTGGACCTGCTGGAACTCTCCGGGGGCAGTTACGAGCAACCGCGCCTGGTCGGCGCCGCCGGACGTGCCGACAGTGCCGTCGAGCTGCGGCCGAGTACTCGTGCGCGCGAGGCCTATTTCCTCGACTACGCGTCCGCGGTCCGGGCTGTCGCACGCATGCCGCTGATGGTCACCGGCGGATTCCGCACGCGTGCCGGGATGGAGGCGGCGCTGGCGGGCGGCGAATGCGACGTGATCGGCCTCGGCCGGCCGCTCTGCTGGCAGCCGGACTTTCCGCGACGGCTGCTCGCGCGGACCACCGAGGCTATCGAGCGCATCGAGGACCGGCTCAATCTCCGCCGCAGCGGCTGGTTGTCGCCCACCAGTCCCATCGCGTCGATCAAGATGCTGAATACCTTCGGCGCGATGTCATGGTACTACTGCCAGATATTCCGGCTCGCCGACGGCAAGGAGCCGGAAACCGGTCGCGGCATCCTCTCGACGCTGCGAGAATACATGGCCGACGAAATCGCGAGCGCGCGTCGCATGCACAAGGCTTTCGAAATGCCCGCCGCCTGATCTTTGCAGCCCGGAGTTGCCCATGACGAAGACACGCATCGCGCGGGGACGAACCGCCGCACTGGTCCTGCTGTTCAGCGCAGCCGCGCTCGCGTTCGGGCAGGCGCAGGCCCGCGACGGCCACCTGAAATCGTGGAACGACGGCCCTGCCAGGAAGGCGATTGTCGAATTCGTCGAGACGACGACCAGCAAGGACAGCCCGAACTATGTCCCGCCCGGCGAGCGCATCGCCACGTTCGACAACGACGGCACGTTGTGGGCCGAGCAGCCGATGTACGTGCAGGCGCTGTTCGCTTTCGACCGCGTCAAGGCGCTCAGCCCGCAGCATCCCGAGTGGAAGACGCAGGAGCCGTTTGCGTCGGTGCTGAAAGGCGACCTCAAGTCCGCGCTCACCGGTGGCGACAAGGCCCTGCTCGAGATCGTCATGGCGACACATGCGGGCATGACCTCGGACGAGTTCAGGCAGATCGTCAAGGACTGGATAGCGACGGCGAAAAATCCGGTGACCGGGCGCCCGGTGCTCGAGATGGTCTACCAGCCGATGGTCGAGCTGCTCGCCTACCTGCGCGGCCACGGCTACAAGACCTTCATCGTTTCCGGGGGCGGCATCGAGTTCATGCGCCCGTGGGCCGAGCAGGCGTACGGTGTGCCACCGGAGCAGGTGGTCGGCTCGAGCATCAAGACGAAGTTCGAGATGCGCGACGGCAAGGCAGTCCTGGTCCGCTTGCCGGAGCTGAATTTCATCGACGACAAGGAGGGCAAGCCGGTCGGCATCAACCAGCACATCGGTCGCAGGCCGACTGCGTCCGTCGGCAATTCAGACGGCGACCGGCAGATGCTCCAGTACGCGACCACCGGCAGCGGTGTTCGTCTCGGGATGCTGGTGCTGCACGACGACCCGGTCCGCGAGTTCGCCTACGGCCCGGCCAACGGCCTGCCCGACAGCCATGTCGGCGCCTTCAGCCAGGCGCTGTACGACGAGGCGAAGCAACGCGGCTGGACCGTGATCAGCATGAAGAACGACTGGAAGCAGGTGTTCCGGTCGGAGCACTAGCCATGGGCGAATCGGTACAGCTGAAGCGCGACTGGATATTCGAGGTCCGCAGTGGGGTGGTGCATGAGCACGCCTGACGAACGCTTCGACTACGACTGGCTCGTGATCGGCTCGGGCTTCGGCGGCAGCGTCTCGGCGCTGCGCCTCGCCGAGAAGGGCTACAAGGTCGGCGTCCTCGAGGCCGGCCGGCGTTACCGCGACCAGGACTTCGCGAAAACCACCTGGGACCTGAAACGGTTCCTGTGGGCGCCGGCGCTTGGACTGCGCGGCGTGTTCCGCCTGACCCCGTTCAAGGACGTGTTCATCGCCAGCGGCGCCGCGGTCGGCGGTGGCAGCATCGTCTACGCCAACACGCTGTACCGGGCGAGCCCGGAGTTCTTCGTCAATCCGCAGTGGGCGGACCTCAACGACTGGTTCGCGGCGCTGGCACCGCACTACGGCACCGCGGAGAAGATGCTCGGCGTGCAGACGGTGCCTCACGAGAGCGACGGCCAGAAACTGCTGCAGGAGGTGGGCCGGCACTTCGGTGTGGAGGACACCTTCAAGCGCACGCCGGTAGGCGTGTTCTTCGGCAAGGCCGGCACGACGGTGCCCGATCCGTATTTCGGGGGCGACGGGCCGGATCGGGCCGGTTGCACTCGCTGCGGCGCCTGCATGGTCGGCTGCCGGGAAGGTGCCAAGAACACGCTGGTCAAGAATTACCTGTGGTTTGCTGAAAAGCGTGGAGTCGAAATCCTGCCGGAGCGGGAGGTCGTCGACATCCGGCCGGTGGGTGCAGCCGACGGCTCCGACGGCTACGTCGTGACCACCGAGCGTCCGGGAGCGTGGTTCCGCAAGCAGCGTCGGGTCTTCAGGGCACGCGGCATCGTGGTATCGGCGGGCGCGCTGGGGACCAACCGGCTGCTGGCGGGATGCAAGCTCTCGGGCTCGCTGCCGATGATCAGCGACCGGCTTGGCCACCTGGTGCGCACCAACAGCGAGTCCATCCTGGCGCTGACCCTGCCCAAGGGCACGTCGCGTCCCTGGAACGACGTCGCCATCAGCGCGAGCATCTATCCGCGCGCCGACACCCACATCGAGTTCGTGACCTACGGCAAGCACGGCGACTTCATGTCGCTGCTGTACACGCTGATCACCGGCGAGGGCGGGCGGGTCACGCGGCCACTGAAGTGGCTGGGCAACATCGTGCTGCATCCCGTGACCTTCCTGAAGACGCTGTGGCCGTTCGGCTGGTCCGAGCGTTCGATCCTGTTCCTGGTGATGCAGAGCCTGGACAACGCAATCTCGTTCCGCGCCAGGCGCGGCCTGTTCGGGGGCGTGTCGCTGAAGACGGAACAGGATCCGGAGAAGCCGAACCCGACGTTCATCCCAGTGGCCAACGAGGCGGCGGCGTGGCTGGCGGAGCGTACAGGCGGCTACGCGCAGAGCATGGTGCTCGAAGCCTGGGCCAACGTCCCGACCACCGCACACATCCTCGGCGGCGCGGTGATCGGCCGTGATGCCTCGGCGGGCGTGGTGGACCCACAGGCCCGGTTATTCGGTTACCGTAATTTTCTCGTCTGCGACGGTTCGACGGTGCCGGCAAATCCCGGCGTGAATCCTTCGCTTACGATTACCGCGATGACCGAGTACGCGATGAGCAAGGTGCCGGCCAGGGTCAGTCGGCCCAGTGAAGGAATGATGGACCAGGGGAACACGATGCAATTTTCGCGCAAGGTAGTGATGTTGATGTGCGCCGCCCTGGCGGCCGGTGCGGCCGGTGCGGCCGGTGTTGAGTCGCCGCCCAGCACCTATACCGTTGAACTGCAGGACGGGGTTCGCGCAAGCCTGCCGTTCGACGACAGGCGTGATTTCGACGAGTCCAGCAAGGGTTTCATTGCCGCGCCTGACTACAGGAAGATCATGGCCGACGCCGGTAACGTGGCCTGGGACATCGGCAGCTACGACTTCCTGCTCGACGGCAAGGACTTCGACAGCATCAACCCGTCACTGCAGCGACAGGCGCTGCTGAACATGGCCTACGGCCTCTACGAAGTGGTGCCGGGCCGCATCTACCAGGTGCGTGGCTTCGACCTCGCCAACATGACCGTCATCCGCGGCGACACGGGCTGGATCCTGTTCGACGTGCTCACGGCCAGGGAAACGGCCCGTGCCGCACTGGCACTGGTGAACGAGAAACTCGGCCAGCGCCCGGTGGTCGCGGTCGTGTACTCGCACTCGCACGTGGACCACTTCGGCGGTGTGCGCGGCGTAGTGGACGAGGCCGACGTCGCGAGCGGCAAGGTGCCGATCATCGCGCCGGTCGGCTTCATGGAGGCCGCGGTCGCCGAGAACGTCTATGCTGGCAACGCGATGAACCGGCGCGCGTTCTACCAGTACGGCCTTCTGCTGCCCAGGAGTCCGTTTGCGCACGTGGACCAGGCGATCGGCAAGAGCGTCTCGGCGGGCGACGTCGGCCTGATCGCGCCGACCCGCATCATCACCAGGGACATCGAGGAGCTGACCGTCGACGGCGTGACGATGGTGTTCCAGAACACGCCCGGCACCGAGGCGCCTGCGGAGATGAACACCTGGTTCCCGCAGTACAAGGCGTTCTGGGCGGCGGAAAACATCACCAGCACCGTGCACAACATCTACACGCTGCGTGGCGCGCTGGTGCGTGACTCGCTCGAATGGTCCAAGCACATCAACCGTGCGCTGTACCTGTTCGGGCAGGAGGCGGAGGTCATGTTCGCCGCGCACAC
Source organism: uncultured Gammaproteobacteria bacterium (assembly GCA_963846305.1). Taxonomy (GTDB): domain Bacteria; phylum Pseudomonadota; class Gammaproteobacteria; order Steroidobacterales; family Steroidobacteraceae; genus RPQJ01. The sequence goes on along the minus strand of CAWJVK010000001.1, from coordinate 279,341 downwards.
CTGGCCGCGCTGGGGCAATGCGCGCATCCAGCAGGTGATGCGTGCGCAGCGCGACATCTACGCCAACATGAACAACGACGTGCTGCACCTCGCGAACCAGGGCGTCACGATCAACGAGATCCACAACCTGTACCACTCGCCGAAGAGCCTGCAGCAGGACTGGGCGGCGCACAGCTACCACGGCTCCGAGGAGCACAACAGCCGCGCGGTAATCAACCGTTACCTGGGCTACTGGGACGGCAATCCGGCGACGCTGATCCCGCTGTCGCCGGGAGATTCGGCACCGTTGTACGTCGAGATGATGGGCGGTTCCGCGCCGATCCTGAAGAAGGGCAGGGAGCTCTACATGCAGGGCAAGTACCTTTACGCCGTGGAGATCCTGAACAAGCTGGTCTACGCCGAACCCGGGAACCAGGCGGCGAAGGACCTGCTTGCAGACTGCTTCGAGCAGGTCGGATACCAGAAGGAGAGCAGCAGCCTGCGCAACAGCTTCCTGGCGGCGGCGCTCGAACTGCGCTCGGGCATACCGGCGGGCATACCGACGAAAACGCTCGGCCCGGACATGATCCGGGCGCTGTCCACCGGGCTCTGGCTCGACTACCTGGCGATACGCCTCGACAGCAGCAAGGCGGAGGGAATGAAATTCACGATGAACCTGGTGACGCCCGACAACGGCGAGGCCTACGTCGTGGAACTGAGCAATTCAACCTTGAACAGCCTGAAGGGTTTCCAGTCCAGGAACCCTGACCTGACGCTGACCATCAACCGTTCCGACCTGGAGCAGGTGATCATGGGCAAGGCGACGCTGGCCCAGCAGGCCGAGGCCGGGAAGGCGACGTTCGACGGCGACCCCAGGCCGCTGGCCCAGCTGCTGGGGATGCTGGACCAGTTCCCGCTCGATTTCGAAATCATGCCCGGCACGAAGGCGTCGGTGCCGGTACCGGCGGAGAGCCGGCAGTAATCGGGGGCGGGGAAAATCGTTGCCCGCCGGGCCCGGGCCCGGTCGAGGTGGGGACATTCACCGCCCGCATTGCTGCGTAAGACGGTGAATGTCCCCCGCTGTTACTGCTTCGCCGGTTTCGCGGGCTCGGGGAAGCCGCGGTCGCGCATCAGCGCGCCGACGTCCGCGTCACGGCCGCGGAAGATACGGTAGGCATCGGCCGGATCGACCGTGTTGCCCTGCGAGAGCAACTGCTTCAGCTTCGCGGCCTGGGCCTTGTCCCAGGGGCCGCCGTTCTCGAGGAAGGCCTCCCATGCGTCCGCGGTAAGCGTATCGGACCACAGGTAGCTGTAGTAGCCCGCGGAGTAACCGTCACCCGAGAACACGTGGTTGAACTGCGGCGTGCGGTGCCGCATCACGATCTCGCTCGGCATGTTCAACTCGGCCAGCGTGGCTTTCTCGAACTGGTCGGGGTCGATGGGCTTGCCGGCCGCGAGGTGCAGCTTCATGTCCACCAGTGCGCTCGACAGGTACTCGACCGTCTTGAAGCCCTGGTTGAAGGTCCTCGCCTTTTCGATCTTGGCCACCAGTTCCGGCGGGATCGGCTTCCCGGTCTCGTAGTTCAGAGCGAAGCGATTGAGGATCTCCGGTGTCGAGAGCCAGTGCTCGAGGATCTGCGACGGGAACTCGACGTAGTCGCGTGCAACGCTGGTGCCCGAGAGTGTCGGGTAGTTCACGTTCGAGCTCAGGCCGTGCAGCGCGTGGCCGAATTCGTGGAACAGCGTGCGCGCGTCTTCCCAGCTGATCAGCACCGGTTCACCCGGCTTGCCCTTCACGAAATTCGAGTTGTTGGAGACGATCGTGCGGATGTCGTCCTTGAAGCGCTCCTGGTTGCGGTAGGCATTCATCCATGCGCCGGACTGCTTGCCCTCGCGCGCATAGGGATCGAAGTACCACAGGCCCACCAGCCCGCCTTTCTCGTCCGTCACCTCCCACACCCGCACGTCCGGGTGGTAGACAGGCACGGTGCCCGGCTTCACCGGCGTGAACGAGAAGCCGAACAGCTGCTTCGCCATGTAGAACATGCCTTCGCGCAGGTTCTCGAGCTGCATGTAGGGCGTGATCTGGGTCTCGTCGAGGTCGTACTTGTCCTTGCGCACTTTCTCGGCGTAGTAGCGGTAGTCCCAGGGCTCGATCTTGATGCCGGCGTTTTCCTTGTCGGCGATCGCCTGCATGTCGGCCACTTCCTCGTGGACGCGCGCGACGGCCGCAGGCCAGACGGCGGTCATCAGCGCCATCGCCCGCTCGGGGTTCTGCGCCATCGCGTCCTCGAGACGCCAGTGCGCGTGGCTCTGGTAGCCAAGCAGCTTGGCCCGCTCGTCGCGCAGCTGCAGGATCCGGGTGATGTTCGCATTGTTGTCCGTGGCGCCGCCCCCGTCGCCGCGGTTCACGAACATCTTCCAGACCTTTTCGCGCAGTGCGCGATCGTCGGCGTAGGTCAGCAACGGCTCGACGCTGGAGCGCGTGTTGCGCACCGCCCACTGGCCCTTCTTGCCGAGGCCCGCCGCGGCCTCGGCCTGCGCGTCCCGCACCGACTGCGGCAGGCCGGCGAGGTCTGCCTCCTTGTCGATGTACACGACGCCGTTTTCCTCGTCGGCAAGCACGTTCTGGCCGAACTTGGTGAACAGCGTTGCGAGTTCCTGGTTGATTTCGCCCATGCGCTTCTTCGCGGCCGGGTCGAGTTGCGCGCCTGCACGCAGCAGGTTGGTGTAGTAGTACCAGGTGAGCCGCTGCTGCTCGGCCGTGAGGCCCGACTTTCCGCGTGCCTCGTAGACGGCCGCGATGCGCCTGAACAGCAGCTCGTTCTGCGTGATCTTGTCCTGGAAGGCGGCCAGCTTCGGCGCCACGTCGCGCTCCACGGCCTGCACCGCGTCGTCGCTCATCGTGGAGCTGAAGACGCCGTACACGGTGCCCGCGCGGCTTAGCGCACGCCCCGTGTCCTCGAGCGCGGCGATGGTGTTCGCGAAGGTCGGTGGCTCGGGATTGGTCGCGATCAGTTCGATCTCGGCGAGGTTGCGAGCCATGCCGACCTCGAGCGCCGGGCCGATCGCATCGACCTTGACCTTGTCGAACGGCGGCACACCGCCGTAGGGTCCGGTCCACGGGGCCACCAGCGGCTCGGCCATCAGCAGCTGTTGTTCGGTCAGTTCACCGGCGGCCATTGTGACGGTGCTCGCGGCGAGGGCGGCCAGCAGGCCGGCGCTCGCGATCAGGTTTCGGTTCTGCATTCTGTTCCTCGCAGGTCGATGGTAATCGGGGAGCTAACGCCGTCGCCCACCGCCACCCATGGGTCGCGGGGCAGGCGTCGGCCGCGGCGCGGGCCGGGTGCTCGTCTGGTGAGCAGGGCGCTGGGCTGGCTGCGTCGTAGGATAGTCCGGCCTTGCGGCCGGCAGCTGGTCCGGGTGGCCGGGCAGCGTGGTCGGCCGATCGGGCTGGCCGGGCGGCGGCGGCCGGTTGCCGTTGCCGTTGCCATCGCCGTCCCAGCAGCAGCCATAGCCCGGCGGGTAGTACGGGTAGTAGCCGCCCGGGTAGCCGTAACCATAATAGCCCACGGCCACGCTGCTGCTGCCGCCGTAGCCGCTGTAGCCGTCGTCGGACGCACAGCCTGTCAGCATCAGCAAGAGCGCGGCGATGGGCAATGAAAGCAGGCGAGTTACCGCGTTCATCGGGCGGCCTCCGTTGCCACGATCGGCCATTCGACGACCGCGAACGGTGCACCCGTTGGGTCGACAATCACGGCCATCGACGTGCCGTGCATCCGGGTCGGCGGCGTGTAGATCTTGCCGCCGGCCGCGCTGGCGCGGGCGACCGTGTCGGCCACGTTCTTGACCCTGACATAGGGCAGCCAGGTCGTCGGTACGCTGCCGGATTTCGGCAGGATGCCCGCGCGCGCAAAGCCGCCGGACCAGAGCTGGAAGCCGGCACCTTCGCCCTTCGCAGCGCCGTCATGCAGTTCGTACGGGCCGATGCCCTGGTAGAACGCAGCCATCTTCGCCGCGTCGCCGGCCCACAATTCCGCCCAAAGCCACTGATCATCACCGGCGAGGTAATCCTCGGGGTCGCCGGTCGCCGAACGAATGATGCCGAACATCCCGCCTTCCGGGTCCATCAGCAACGCCTCGGTGCCACGATCGCCGACCTGACGCGGGGATACCAGCACCTTTCCGCCCTGCTTCTCGACCAGCGCGGACGTCGCCGCGACGTCGTCGACCGATATGAACCCGACCCAGCGCGAGGTCGGGTATTTCTCCGGCTGCTTCGGGAGGACATACACCATGCCTCCGATCGGGGTTTCGCCGGACAGTACCAGCGTGTAGGTCTTGAGGTCGTCCTTTGGACCGAAGGTCTGGAAGGTCCAGCCGAAGACCTTGCCGTAGAACTCCGCGGCGGTGCCGACGTCGAGCGTCAACAGTTCCACCCAGACGAACCGTCCCGGTGCCCGGACCTCGGTCGGCGGGTCGGTGATCGGGGGCCAGTATCGGGCGGGCTCGGCCGCGATTGCCGCGGAGCCGGCCAGCAGGCCCAGCACGGCGAGCACGGCGCGTCCGCGCCCCGGGGATCTTCGCATCGATAAGACTCCTTTCAATTTCCGATCGGGGATGCTGCCCGGCCAGGGCCGCACAATCAATCGGTTTCGCTGCCGGCGCCGGGCCTGGCGCCGGGCCAGGCCAGGTACGCGGCAAGCAGCGTGAACGTGGCCACTGTGCCCAGGATCGTCAGCAGCCGGCCATAAGGCAGGCCCATCGAGTCGCGCAAGGCGGCAAAGACCCAGGCTGTGCGCAGCCATTCGAACGCGCCGCCGAGCAGCACCAGCGCGAGCGTGCGGCCCGCCCAGCGCTGCGGGACGAAAGCGAGGCCGGCCAGCGCGATCATCGCCACCACCAACGGGTAAATGCCGGCACGGTAGAAGTGTGCCGCCAGCAGCAGCAGTGCCAGAACTGGCAGCGCGGCCCGGAGGGCCCGCGCAGCAAGGGCAGGCCTCACGCGCGCTCCCACATCAGGTCCGACTCGCGCGCGACCGCGGTGCGCAGCATGTCCTGCAGCGGCAGGGCGCGCTTGCGCAGCGTGACTACCGGTTCGCGTTCGGCGTCGTCTTCGTCGCCGGCGTCCCCGGGCGGGGACGGCGTGGGGTTCGAATCACCGTAGGTCGCGATCGCACGTTCGAGCCGTGTGAGCGCCTCCGGCAGGTCGGCGAACAGGATCGCCCCGGGCACGGTGCCCGTGTGTCCCATCGCCCGCAGCAGCGCGACGGCGGCGTCACCGTGCATCGTCAACTGCCCGTATCCAGTGGAGAATTTCACGATCATCGGACGGATTCCGCACGCAGTGGAACATGCGATCATACGCCCCTTGTACCCGAACGAGAGGCCGCGCCGCATGGAGTTCCAGAACCTGAGCTGCGAGCGACGGGACGCAGTCCTGATGGTTACGCTCAACCGCCCGCAGAAGCTGAACAGCCTGTCGCTTGGATTGCTGAAGGACCTCAAGTCCTGCGTCGAGGCGATCCAGCGAGACCGCAGCCTGCGGGCGGTGCTGCTTACCGGCGCCGGGCGAGGCTTCTGCGCCGGCGCGGACCTGACGGACCCGGACGGCATGCCAGCGCCCGGCCAGTCCATGGGCCAGCTGATGGCGTCGAGGCTGCGCGAGTACTACAACCCGCTGGCCCTGATGCTCTGCAACCTGCCGGTGCCGCTGGTGGTCGCCTTGAACGGGGTCTCGGCCGGTGCGGGCTCGTCGCTGGCGCTGCTCGGCGATGTCACCATAGCCGCTCGTTCGGCCAGCCTCACCTTCGTGTTCGCGCCGAAGCTCGGCCTGGTGCCCGACATGGGGGCGACGTACCTGCTGGTTCGACGCACGGGAGAGGCACGTGCCCGCGCTATGGCGCTGACGGGCCGGCCGGTCGGGGCGGAGGAGGCGGAGCGAATTGGCTTGATCGCAGAGTGCGTCGATGACGCCGACCTTGCCGGCCGAGCGCTGCAGGTGGCGACGGAACTGGCGGCCGGGCCCCGCGATGCGTTCATCGGCGTGCGGAACCTGATGGCGGCAGCGGTTCGCTCCAGCCTGCCGGACCAGCTCGAGGCCGAGGCGTCGGCGCAGGCTCGACTCGGCGACAGCGCCGATTTTGTAGAGGGGGTGAAGGCGTTTCGCGAGAAGCGCGCGCCGAGGTTCGGCGCGCGCTGACGCGTCGCCGCCGGCAGCGCGAGCCCGCTGGGATCAGCTGCCGGCCTTGTCGGCCAGGCGGTGCTTTACGAAGAGCTTGGTGCGCAGCGTCACGTCGCCATTGTGACGTCGGTTGGTCGCGATGTCGTAGCTGCTGAGGTTGTCCTCGAGCTGCACGTCGAGGCCGGGACCGCCGAGCCAGCGACCGCCGCCAAGGATGACGTTCATGCACTCCCGCCACATCGTCGGCGGGTCGCGCAGCGAGATCACGCCGTCGGCGCCCCTGGTCAGCGCCTCCATGGCGCTCACGGTGTCGGTTTCGCTAAGCACGGCGACGATCGGGTGATCCGGAAACTTCTCGGTTGCAAAAGTCAGCGTATCCATGGATTCGGTGCAGTCCACCAGCAGGCCCTCGCGGGGTCCGCGCTCCGGTGAGTCGGTGAGCTTTACCACGCCGCCGAGATAGGCCTCGAGCAGCTTGCGGAATGGCGCATACCCCGAGTACACGCGGCAAACGGGCGGCGCGTCGCGCCAGGGGTCGACCGGCACCATCGCTTCTCGGTTGCTCACGGCGGTTTCTTCTCGTCGGATGCGGCGAACGCGGCCGCGGGAGTGAAATCTAACTGATCCGGACAGCGCGGACTGCTGGTGGGCCCCGGCGCGGACAGGAACTGTGGACTCGTTCACAGGCCGCCGGGACAAGCCGCTAACATAGGGGCATCCGGGGCATTGGGGGCGGAAATTATGACCGTGACAGACAGGAATCCTCGCGAGGGCGTTGTCGGCTCGCGGCGGCTGGTCGTTGGCTGTGCGCTGCTCGCGCTCCACGCGGCGACGGGCGGCATCGCCCGGGCCGCCGACGAGGTGAAGCCGCTGACGATGAGCGAGATCCTCGAGGCCTCGAAGCCCACGGACTGGCGGCCGCTCGACCCCGAGAATACGCTGTACCTGCAGCTCGATACCGGCCGGGTCGTCATCGAACTCGCCCCGGATTTCGCCCCGCTGCACGCGGCCAACCTCCGCAGCCTGGTGCGCGGCGGCTACTTCGACGGCCTCGCGATCATCCGTTCGCAGGACAACTTCGTGGTCCAGTGGGGTGACCCGGACGGCAAGCGCAGTCTCGGCAAGGCGAGTCCGACGCTGCCGCCGGAATTCACCGTGGCGTGGACGGCCGAGTTGCCGTTTACGCGCCTGCCGGACATCGACGGCTACGCGCCCGCGGTTGGGTTCTCCAATGGTTTCCCGGTCGGCGGCGATCCGGCGACGAAGCAGGCCTGGCTGGCGCACTGCTATGCCATGGTCGGGGCAGGCCGCAGCAACGAGGTGGAGAGCGGCAACGGGGCCGAGCTGTACGTCGTCATCGGCAATGCGCCAAGACAGCTCGATCGCAACATCGCGCTGGTGGGCCGGGTGGTGCAGGGTATGGAACTGCTTTCGACCTTGCCACGCGGCACCGGGCCGCTGGGTTTCCATGAGAAGCCCGAGCAGTACGTGCCGATCGCGAGCGTGCAGCTTGCGGCGGACCTGCCTGCGGCCGAGCGCGCCAGGCTCGAAGTCATGCGCACGGATACACGTGCCTTCGAGGCGCTGGTGGAGAGCCGTCGCAACAGGAAAGACGACTGGTATAAAGTGCCGGCAGGGCACATCGATCTCTGCAACGTGCCCATTCCAGTGCGGCCGCAGCCGTGACCGAGGTGACCGTGGCCGCTGGATGCGCAGGGGGGCGATGAAGTTTTTCGGGCGCTGAGAAAGGGGAGACGGACATGGAGCGCTTCTGGCTGAAGAATTACCCGCCGGGCGTGCCGGCGGACGTGGACGTGACGCAGTATTCATCGCTCGTCGAGTTGATGGGCGAGGCGTTCGACCGTTACGCGAATCGCACTGCCTACGCTTTCGCGGATCGCTATTTCACCTTCGGCGAAGTCGAGCGCCATTCCTCCGCGCTCGGGGCATGGTTGCAGGGCCGCGGCCTGGCGCGCGGCGCCCGGGTCGCGATCATGATGCCGAACGTCGTGCAGTACCCGGTCGCGGTGGCCGCGATCCTCCGTGCCGGCTGCGTGGTCGTGAACGTGAATCCCCTGTACACGCCGCGCGAGCTCGAGCACCAGCTCAAGGATTCGGGCGCGGAGGCCATCATCGTCATCGAGAACTGCTGCGCGACGCTGCAGCAGGTAGTTGCGAACACCTCGGTCAAGCACGTGGTAGTGGCGTCGATCGGCGACATGCTGGGCTTCCCCAAGGGCTTGATCGCCAATTTCGTCGTGCGCCGCGTGAAGAAGGCGGTGCCAGCATACGACCTGCCCGGCCACGTGCCATTCGCCGACGCGCTGTCGGAAGGCTCGCGACGCCGGCTGGCGCCGGTGGAGGTGGGCCCGGCCGACATCGCGTTCCTGCAGTACACAGGCGGGACGACCGGCGTATCGAAGGGCGCGACTCTGACCCACCGCAACCTCGTTGCAAACGTCCTGCAGCTCGAGGCGTGGGTCAAGCCGGCGCTGTCCGACACCAGCCGTGGCCCGGTGCCCGAGCAGATGGTCTACGTGTGCGCGTTGCCGCTCTACCACGTGTTCGCGCTGACGGTGAACTGCCTGGGCGGCATGCGGCTCGGCGCGATGAACGTGCTGATCGCCAACCCGCGCGACATGGAGGGCTTCGTGCGCGCACTCTCCAGGGTCCGGTTCAACGTGATCCCCGGCGTCAACACGCTCTACAACAGCCTCGCGGAGAACGCGGAGTTCCGCAAGCTCGACTTCTCCAGCCTGCGTATCGCGAACGGCGGCGGCATGGCGGTGCAGAAGGCCGTGTCGGACAAGTGGCTCGCGCTCACCGGCGTGCCGATCATCGAGGGCTATGGCCTGTCCGAGACCTCGCCGGTCGCGACCAGCAACCCGGTGGACAGCACCGAGTACACCGGCACCATCGGCCTGCCGGTGCCGAATACGGAAATCGCGATCCTGGACGACGAGGGCGAGCCGGTGCCGCTGGGGCAGGCGGGTGAGATCGCGATCCGCGGCCCCCAGGTGATGGCCGGCTACTGGCAACGCCCCGAGGAGACCGCGAAGGTGATGACGCCGGACGGATTCTTCAAGTCGGGCGACATCGGCATCATGGACGAGCGCGGCTACACCCGCATCGTGGACCGCAAGAAGGACATGATCATCGTCTCGGGTTTCAACGTGTACCCGAACGAAATCGAGTCCGTGCTGGCCACGCACCCCAAGGTGCTCGAGTGCGCGGCGATCGGGGTGCCGGACGAGCGTGCCGGGGAGGCGGTCAAGGTCTTCGTCGTGCGCAAGGACCCTTCGCTCACCGAGGCGGAGATCGCCGATTTCTGTCGGCAGCAGCTCACCGGCTACAAGAAGCCGAAGTACATCGAGTTCCGCGACGAATTGCCGAAGTCGAACGTCGGCAAGATCCTGCGCCGGGAACTCCGCGACGCGAAGCCGGCATAGCGACCGGCAAAGGCGCCCCGCGGCCCGACTGCCCAGGGGCGTCGCGCGGCAGGGACGCCGCGCGTGAGCCCCCATGGACGGGTTAACGGCGTCCCCGAGGCAGTCGGGCCGCGGGGCGCCTGTCAGCGACCTTTGAATTCCGGCTTGCGCCGCTGCATGAACGCCGTCATTGCCTCGGCCAGGTCGTCGGAGTGCAGGAACGCGGCGTTCCACAGCGCGACGTAGTCGAGCCCCGCCTGCACGTCGCGGCGCACGGCCTGGTTGAGCACCTGCTTCGAGCCCTGCACCGCAAGCGGTGAGTTCGCCGCGATCTCCCGTGCCATTGCCATGGCGCGAGCCTGCACGCTGGCGGCGTCCGGCAACACTTCGTTCACCAGCCCGATGGCGAGCGCGCGGCTCGAGTCGATGTCACGGCCGGTGAATATGAGTTCACGGGCGTGGCCGTCGCCCACCACGCGCGGCAGTCGCTGCAGCGAGCCGACGTCGGCGACCATCGCGATGCGGGTCTCGCGCACCGAAAACGTCGCGTCGGCCGAGGCGAGGCGGACGTCGCAGGCAGTGACCAGGTCCATGCCGGCGCCGATGCACGGGCCGTGCACGGCCGCGATGACCGGCTTGGTCGCATTTGCAAGGCTGCTGCAGGTGTGCTGGTAGCGCCCGATGTCGTCGAGCAGAGCGCGCCGCCTGCCGGCCGCCGACTCCCCGCGTCCCGACAGCGAGCCGCCGCCAGCCATGGCCGGCGCGTGGTCGACGAGGTCGATCCCGGCGCAGAAGGCCTTGCCGCGGCCGGCAAGCACGATGACACGCACATCGGCGTCGCCGTCGAGTTCTGCAACGGCCGCAGGGATCGCCGACCACAGCGCGCGGTCGAGCGCATTCAGCTTCGCGGGTCGGTCCAGCCACAGCGTCGCGACACCGCCGTCGCGTTCGATCGAAAGATTCTCGTATGCCATTGCGTGTCCCCAGCGGCTATCTGGCCGGTTGCGCGGACCGGCCCACGCGCTTCGCGGCGTCGGTGGCCCAGCGCAACAGCGTGCCGGTCGTGCCCGGCCCAGCGAGGCCAGCTTGGCGATCGACCTTGTCGATCGGTGTCCCGCCAGCCGGGCCCGCGACGATGCTACTTCAAAAATTCGGCCACGGGTCGGTACTCGTAGCCGAGGTCGCGCGCCACCGCCTCGTTGGTGATGTGCCCCGCGTGCACGTTCAAGCCGTTTGCGAGGTGCGTGTCGGCCCTCATGGCCTCTTTCCAGCCGAGGTCGGCCAGCCTGCGCGCGAAAGGCAGCGTTGCGTTGTTCAGTGCGAATGTGGAGGTGCGCGGGACGGCGCCCGGCATGTTCGCAACGCAGTAGTGGATGACGTCGTCCACCACGTAGGTCGGATCGGCGTGAGTCGTGGCCTTGCTGGTCTCGAAGCAGCCGCCCTGGTCGATGGAGATGTCCACCAGCACCGCCCCCGGCTTCATGCGACGGACCATGTCGCGCGTGACCAGCCTGGGCGCCGCGGCGCCGGCGATCAGCACGGCACCGATGACCAGGTCCGCATCGATGACCAGCGCGTCGATGTGTTCCTGCGTGGAGTACTCGGTTCGCAACGAAGGCCCGAAGATGGACGAAAGCTCGCGCAGCCGCTTCATGGAGCGATCGAGCACCGTGACGTCGGCGCGCAGACCCACCGCCATCTCGGCCGCGTGGGTCCCCGAGACGCCGCCGCCCAGGATCACGACCTTGGCCGGTGCGACACCGGGCACGCCGCCGAGCAGGATGCCGCGGCCGCCGTTGGCCTTCTGCAGGCAGTACGCACCGACCTGCACCGACATGCGGCCGGCGACTTCGCTCATCGGCGTGAGCAGCGGCAACGAGCCGTCGGGAGCCGTCACCGTCTCGTAGGCGATGCAGGTCGCGCCGGACTTCACCAGCGCCGCGGTCTGCTTCGGATCCGGCGCCAGGTGCAGGTAGGTGTAGAGCACTTGCCCGGGCCGGAGCTGCGCGCATTCCTGCGGCTGCGGCTCCTTCACCTTCACGATCATTTCCGCACTGGCGAAGATTTCCTCCGCAGTGGCCGCGATCTTCGCGCCGACGCGCTGGTAGTCCGCATCCGAGAAGCCGATGCCGGCCGCGGCGCCGGTCTGCACGGTCACGTCGTGCCCGGCCTCGGTCAATTCGCGGACGGCCGCCGGCACGAGGCCGACGCGATACTCGTGGACCTTGATTTCTTTCGGCACGCCGATGCGCATGACTGCTCTCCCCTGGCTGCGGTCGTTTCTGGTTCGCGTGAGGATACGCGTGGCGCACGACAGGAATGTGCAAAAAACATCGCCTGGAGTGCCTGTCCTGCAATAAACTGCGCTGCAGATGATCTCAGGCGAAGGAAAATTGCGATGAGGCTCGACCGTACCGACCAGCTCATCCTCGCCGAACTGCAGCGGGACGGCCGCCTGAGCAACCGGGACCTTGCCGAGAAGGTCCACCTGAGCGAGTCGGCGTGCCTGAGGCGCGTGCGCGCGCTGGAGGAGGCTGGCGTCATCGACCGGTACACTGCGTTGGTAAGCCAGGCGAAGGTGGGGCTACCCGGGAACGTCTTCGTGAGCATTACGCTCAATCGGCAGGAGCAGGGCGACCTTGCCGCCTTCGAGGCAGCGGTGAAGCGAGTGCCCGAAGTGATGGAGTGCTACCTGATGACGGGGCAGCAGGACTACCTGCTTCGCGTCGTGGTGTCCGACCCCTCGGACTTCGAGCGCCTGCACAGCCAGCACCTGACGCGGCTGCCCGGCGTGGCGCGCGTGCAGTCGAGCTTTGCGCTGCGTACCGTGCGCAAGAGCGCCGAACTGCCGGTGCACGCATGATTCCAGGCCAGTCGTCGCGTTTCAGGGTTGGCGCCGCCGGACCGGCTGTTGCCGCCGCAGCCAGGCAGCGCAAGGCGGCGGTCTCGCGCCCACCGTTGCTGACGGTTGTCTGCTGCGTGCTGTCCATCCTGGGCGCAATGGCCCTGGCGCCACGCGCCGTCGCGCAAAGCGAGCACGTGGAGACGGCGCCGGCGAATGCCGCCCCGGCGGTTGCGGGCACTGACGATGGTGCATCACCTCAACCCGAGCCGCTTTACGCCGCGCCAACGCGTGCCGACCGATCCGGTCGTGTCCAGGCCCGGGTGGAGATCAATGGCCATGGGCCGTTCCGGTTCATCGTGGACACTGGAGCGAACAGGTCCGCGCTTGCACCCGGAATCGCGGACCAACTTGGCCTGCCTTTCGTCGAGGGTGGCGTGGTGGAGGTGCACGGTGTAACGGGGTCCGCCATGTTGCCGGCCGTCCGGGTCGGGACCCTGCGTGCAGGTGCCCTGGAAATTTCCGGGACGGTGCTTCCCGTGCTGTCGGGCAATGTCTTTGGCGGCGCGGATGGCATCCTCGGCGTCGCCGGCATTCCCGATATCCGCCTGGACGTGGACTTCGCCAATGACCGGGTGGTCGTCGGCATGTCGAGCGGGCGCCGCGCGCCAGATGGTTTTCTTGTCGTGCGCGGCAAGCTCTGGCAGGGCGGCCTGCTGCTGGTGAAGGGTCGTGTCGGCAAGGTTCCGGTCATGGTGATCCTTGATACGGGGGCCGAAAAGACCATGGGCAACCAGCCGCTTCGCTCGGCACTGTTCGGCGGGCGAAAGCAGGACGGTGAATTTCAGGCAGACGTGTATGGTGCGACAGCCGACATCGGTTCGGGTACCTACTTCCGCGCACCGATGATTTCGATAGGGTCTGCCAAGCTGCTGGACCTGCCCGTGACGTTCGGGGACCTGTACGTATTCCAGCTTTGGGGCCTTACGACCCAACCTGCGCTGGTCGTCGGGATGGACGTGCTCGGAAGGCTCGAGCGGTTCATCGTGGACTATCGGCGCAATGAGTTCCAGTTCAAGGGCGCAGGGGTGGGCGCGGTCGTTCGCCGCTGCACGCCGAGCACGTGCGGATCCAGGATTCCAGAGTCCGGCACCTGATGCCGCAGATGCCTGCTGGCCACTGGTCCCGGTGGGGACGGTGGTATTACCATGGTGCCGGTCTTTTTCCAGCGGACAGTCGCAAGCCTCCGCGCAAATCCCGGGAGTACGAGTCCTTGAAACGCTCAGTATCGTGGGCTGCACTAGCAGTGATGGCCTCGATGACCTGGTCGCCGGCCGGATACTCCGCCGATTCGACATCGGCAGGGCAGTGTGCCGGCGTGCAGGACGACGGCGCGAGGCTCGCATGCTATGACAGCATTTTCAGGGTCCCGGCCGTACGGCAGCCCGGGGCTGCCGTCGGACAGCCGGCGGCGAGTGGCGGCGCGGCCCCCGCGACGGTGACGGCGGCCCCCGCGACGGTGACGGCGGCCCCCGCGACAGTGACGGCGGCGCCCGCGACGGTGACGGCGGCGCCCGTCGCCAGCAGGACCCCGGAGGAAGACTTCGGCCTCAGCGAGGCGGCCAAGCAGGCGCGTAGTCCGAAAGACGAGAAAAGCAGCCCGCCCGACAGCATCACGCGCACGGTGACGAAGGTGGTGCGACGTCCGACCGGCGAGTTTGTCGTGACGCTGGACGACGGCCAGGTGTGGACGCAGATTGATGCCTACCCGGCGGTCAAGCTGGAGAGCGGGCAAGTCGTGACCATCAAGAAGGGCACGCTCGGGTCATTTCTGCTGGTGACGCCGCGTCGCGTCTCGACCCGGGTCAAGCGGGTCCAGTAGCTGTCGTCCTGATGCGAGACACAAATTCGACGCGACTTGCGGAACTGCTCGGTGCCGCGAAGTCGGCCCTGGACACGGGCGACCATGCGCGGGCGCGGGCCGTCGCAAGCCAGGCGGCGCGCGAGAATCTCCGGCATCCGGGCTTGATGAGGCTGCAGGCGGAGGCGCTTGCGGAAGCGGGCCGGTTTGGGGAGGCCGGGGACCTGCTGAACCAGGCGCTGGCGCTCGCGCCACGCGATCCGTTCACGATTGCCGACATTGGCCGGGTGTTTGTCGCCGAGGATCGTGTTCCCGAGGCCGTCGAGGCATTCAAGGCGGCGATCCAGGCCAACCCCGGCCTGGCGAAGCACTGGTATGAGCTTGGGTCCGCATACGATCTCCTGGAGGACGACGAGGCCGCGAAGTCCGCCTATGAGCGCTCGCGGACCCTGGCGCCCGGGGTTGCCGATCCGTGGGCGGCGCTGGCTTCCATCGCGGCGCGCGCCGGAAATCTCGACGAGGCCTGCAAGCTGGCCGGGGAAGCGATTGCGCGAAACCCTCAGAATCCAGTGGCTGGCCTGGTACTCGCGCGAGCCGAGCTCGGCCGGCGCGCCTTCGACGAGGCCCGGACCCGACTTGAAGCATTGCTGTCGGGCCACCGGTTGGACGAGCGCCAGCAGCAGTGGGCGTTGAGCATGCTTGGCGATGCGCTGGATTCACTGGGCAGGGTCGCCGACGCGTTCGCAGCATACACCCGGATGAACGCAATCATGCTGCAGGTCAACCACGCGAGATTCGGGCCGGGCGGGCGCGTCGAGAGCCATCTCGACCTGGTGCGCCGGTTGACCGGCTGGTTCGCGCGGCAGGATCCGGCCGCCTGGAAAATACAGCCACCGATCGATGGTTACCGAAGTCCCGTGCGTCGCCACGTCTTCTTGCTCGGTTATCCGCGATCAGGCAATACGCTTACAGAGAACATCCTGGCAAGCCTTGCCGACGTGCGCGCGCTGGAAGAGCGGCCAACGCTGTCGGAGTCAGACTCCACGTACCTTTCCACCGACGAGGGCCTGGACAAGCTCATTCGGCCGGACCTCGCGTTGGCGAACCGCCACAGGGAGGCCTACTGGCACAGGGTGCGCGCCGAAGTCCCGGACCTGGACGACAGGATTTTCGTCGACATGGCGCCGCTCAATGGGATCAAGCTGCAGGTCATATCGCGGCTGTTTCCCGATGCGGTGGTGGTGCGCTGCCGCCGCGACCCCAGGGACGTGGTGCTGAGCTGTTTCCGCAGGCATTTCAAGGTCAATGCATCGACCTACCAGATGGGCAGCCTCGACACCGCTGCGCGGCATTTCGACGCGGCAACGCAGCTTACCGAGATGCATCTGGGCGTGCTTCCCATCGACGTGCACGTCGTCGACTATGCCGACCTGGTGGCCGATTTTGATTCGACGACCCGGGCGCTGGCCCAATTCGTCGGCGCACCGTGGGCTGAAGAGACGCGCGCCTTCAACCAGACTGCGACCCGCCGCGGCGTGCGTACGGCCAGCGCCCACCAGGTGAGGCAGGGGCTGTTCGACGGCACCCGCCAGTGGGTCCGATACCGAGACCAGATGGCCGGCGTGCTGCCGCTGCTCGAGACCTGGGTCGAACGATTCGGTTATTCAATTCAATGAGTACCGCGCACTGGGAGGCCTACTACAGGGGCGGCGGCCTGGTGACCTGCCCGACAGGCCCGGATGCCAACTACACGCTCGAGGCTCGGGAGGTCTGGCTCGAATTCTTCGGCGCACTGCCCGACGGCGCGCGAATAGTCGACATTGGAACAGGCAACGGACCGATCCCGCTGATCGCGAAGGATGTCGCGTCCAGTTCGGCCCGGCATTTCGAGATTCACGGCGTCGACCTGGCGCAGATCGCGCCAGTGCGTGACGTGCCCGGCGGCGAACGGCTGTTTGGCGGCATCCAGTTCCATCCCGGCACCAGCGCCGAGCGATTGCCCTTCGAGGCGGAAAGCGTCGACGCGGTCTCGGGGCAGTACGTG
Organism: uncultured Gammaproteobacteria bacterium; assembly: GCA_963846305.1. Lineage (GTDB taxonomy): Bacteria > Pseudomonadota > Gammaproteobacteria > Steroidobacterales > Steroidobacteraceae > RPQJ01. The sequence continues at coordinate 263,003 of CAWJVK010000001.1, read as the reverse complement.
CTTGAGTACTGTGAGCTGCCGCGCACACTGTCGGAGGTGGCGCGCGTGCTGAAACAGGGCGGTTGCGCCCAGTTCATCACGCACCACGGCGGGTCGGTCGTGCTGCGGAACGCCGAGGCTACATTCGCGCAGTTTCAGCTGCTCTTCGAGGATCTGCAGCTGTTTCGCAAGCTTCGCAGGCTGGTTGACCAGCATCGCGAGGCGCCGGGAACAGCGCGCCGGCAGTGGGCGGACGCGCAGTCCGCCGTCCGTGTGGTCGACTCGGCGATCACGGCCAGGCGCTTCGACCAGCCGATCCTGCCGATGGCGCGGGACACGGCGGAACGCATCCTGCGGGGGCTGCGATCCGAGCCTGCCAGCCGCCTGCATGCGGACATCGACCAGGCCGAGCGCGAGTTGAGGAATTCGTGGCGGCGACTGCAGGACCTGCAGCGCGGGGCGCTGGACGACGAAGGTGTTTCCCGTGTGGTTGCGACGGCCGCCGCCGCCGGGCTCGCCTGCGTGGCACGGCTTCCGCTGGTTCACGATGCGGCCAACGTCATTGGCTGGCGGCTCGCGTTCAGGAAATAGCGCGTCGCACGCTGTGCGGGAACGTCACACCGCGCTCACGTGCGCGGCGGGTAATGCAGCAGTGCCGGGCCCAGGGCGTGACGCAGTGGCCCAAGCCACTGCTCGTAGTGTTTCCACTGTTCGAGTGAATCCCGGTAGATCGGTCGGCGCACCTGTTCCGAACTCGCGGTGCTGACGGCCCTGTCGGAATCGTAGAACTCGAGGCAGCGTTCCTCGAACGGCAGGCCGCAATGGTCGAGGAGTCGCCGGATCACCGTCTCCGTGTCCTCGACCAGTTCTTCGTACAGCACGCGGTGAATCCGTCCCGGCAAGACAGCATCGAAATGCGACATGAGGCAGGTGTAATCGGCGTAGTACCGGCCAATGTCGTCCAGGTCGTAGGTGTAAACCTGCCCACGGGCGAAGTGCTGCTTGAACGCCGAGAAGCAGCAGCTCATCGGGTGGCGCCGGACGTCGATGATGCGGGCGTTCGGCAGCATCATGTGAATGAATCCGACGTGCATCCAGTTGTTTGGCATCTTGTCGACGAAGCGGGGCAGGCCGCTCCCGCGGCGGGCATGGGTCTGCCGGATGTACCGCTCGCCGAGCGCGTCGACCTGGTCCCGGGTCAGCGTCGCCAGTACCTCCGGATAGTACGGCGGCTGGCGCGTCGTTGATGGGTCGGCCAGGGAACGCGCAATGGCAATGACGTCGGGAAGCTCCATCGTGCCTTCCACCGCGCTGTGGCTGGCGAGGATCTGCTCGACCAGGGTCGACCCGGAGCGCGGCAGCCCGACGATGAAGATCGGACCGCTCGAGGCGCAGCCCCAGTCACCGCGCTGGCGAAGAAAGTCGCTGTTGAACAGGGCGCTGGTTCGACCGACGTATGCCGACGTGGCGTCCGCCCTGTAGCGGAGCGCTGCGCGCCGGATTCCGTTGCCCGCTGCGTAGTGCTGGAACGAGTCGGAATACCTGCCCTCGTCCTCGTGCGCCTTGCCGAGCGCGAAATGAAAATGCATGCGGTCGTCGCTGCCACTTCCCGGCACCGCCAGCGCGCGCTGCATGAGGTCGATGTCATCGCGCGAGTAGCGGAACGTCTTCAGGTTCGCGAGGCTCCACCAGGCTTCGCCGAAACCGGGGGCGAGCGAACCGGCGCGACGATAGGCTGCGATGGATTCCTCCGCCCGGCCCGCGGCCTTCAGCGAGTCGCCATACGCCACCCAGATCCTGGGGTTGCCGGGAAATTCGTCGAGAACCCTGCCGAACACCGCGGCCGCGCCGGCGTGATCGCCAGTGCGCGCGAGGATATTGGCCTTCAGGTTCTGGCAGGCAGCATTGCCCGGCTCGTCGACGAGCAGCCGGTCGATCTCCTCGAGCGCCTCGGCGTTACGATCCAGTTCATGCAGCGCCCGGGCGAGGTTGTGGCGGCAGGCCTCGTGACCCGGCGCGACGGCAAGGGCGTGCCGCAACAGCTCCTCAGCCGGCCCGAATCGCCGCAGCCGCATCGCGACCTCGGCGAGCATGCGCAGTGCCGCGACGTCGTCCGGCGACTTGAGCAGGTGCTGCCGCAGCAGCGACTCGGCTTCCGGCAGGCGGCCGGCGCACAGCGCAATTGCCGGCTGCCGGAGTCCCACGCCCGAATCCGCCACGGCCAGGTGATTGGCGTAGGCCGCATCTGCACCGGCAGGGTCCCCGAGTGCCATCATGTGGTCGGCAATCAGCTTCCATGCGTCGGCCTGGCTCGCGTCCAGCTCGACGGCGCGCAGCAGGGACCGCAAGGCATCGGACCGGCGCTCGACGTCACCGAGCTGCCGCCGGGCGATCGCAAGCTGCAACCCTGCCCCCGGGTCGGTTGGGCCACCCATCATCGATCCCCGTCTCCGCGACACATGCCGGTAGTAGTAACGGCCGGCCGGGCGCTTGTCAAAAACGCGGGCCGGTCACCACGCATCCCGGGTGCGGCTTCGCGCGCAAAAAAAAACGGCGGGCCGAGGCCCGCCGTTCAGTTCCTGCGCTATCGCAGGATCGATTTTTATTAGAACTTGGCGGTCAGGCCAACAAACACGTACCGGCCGAGCGCGTCATACACCTGCGGATAGGTGTTGCCGTTGCCGAACCCAGTACCCACGTACGGATTGATCGGCGCATGCTCGTCCAGGATGTTGTTGATGCCCGCGTTGATCGTGTACTTCTCGGCAAACGTGTACACGGCGGCCAGGTCGAAGTAGTTCTGCGCGTCGATGGTGTCGACCGTCTTGAAGTCGACAGCAGGGTCGTACAGGTCAGGATCGCTGTCCGAGCCGTCCAGCTTCACGCTGTCGAAGTAGCGCCAGTTGAGCGACAGGTCGACGTCCCACGGTGTCGACCAGGTCGTGCGGAACTTGCTACGCCACTTCGGGGCCGGCGTGCCGCAGGTCGTACCGAACAGCCCTGCGCAGTCGTACTTGATCGCCGCAAGACCCGGCACCGGCTCCTGCGTGAACTTGTCGAGGTAGGTGCCGATCAACGCGAAGTTCAACGAACCCCAGTCGTTCATCTGGACCAGGTAGTTCATGTTGAGATCGTAGCCGGCAGTCTCCAGCGTGCCGATATTCTGGTTCGGGCCAGGATATAGCCGCTGTCCTGCAGCCAGAGCGTGCCCTGCGAGTCGCGGTGCACCCTGTCGCAGAACTGAGCCTCGCCAGTCTCCAGGCACTGGTTCAGCGTGATGTCCGGGAGCTGGTACGAAATGGTGTCATCCACCTTGATGTTCCAGTAGTCCAGCGTGGCACTGAAGCCGTCCAGGAACGTCGGCGTGAACACGATGCCCACCGTCCAGGTGTCCGCCTTCTCCGGCTGCAGGTCGGTGCTGCCGCTGAAGATCGCGTTGTACTGGCCGGCTGAGCTGTTGAGGTCCGTGCCCCACAGGCTCGGATCAAGCCCGGTGCGGGCAAGGCAGGTGGCCGCGTCGTACTGCATGGACTCGCCGCAAGGATCGCTGGACATGTCGTACAGGCCGAGACCGGCCGCCTGGTACAGCTCGATGACGTTCGGTGCGCGCACCGCGTGCGAGAAGCTGCCGCGCAGTTTCACGTCGTCGATGATGCCCCAGTCGAGGCTGAGCCCGTAGGTGTTGGTGTTGACGCCGGTGCTGTAGTCCGAGTACCGGTAGCTGCCGTTGAAGGTCAGGTCCTTCACGAACGGCATGTCCTGCACCAGCGGGACGCGCGCTTCGACGTAGTAGTCCATGGTGTTGTACTCGCCCTGGACAGGGAGAGTCGGACCGCCCTGGCCGGCGAGGTCGCCGGTCTGGAACTGGATGTCGGTGTCGAGCCTCAGGCCTTCCTGGCGGTACTCCACGCCGAACGCCACGCCGATGCCGTCATGCGCGGTCGGCAGTGCGATGCCGTAGGAACCCAGGTCGCTGGAGATCGTGGCATTGACGACCGTCTGCGTCGTGTCGCCGGCTTCGAAGCCCGGCGTCTGCAGGTAGTTGAGCGCTGCCGGCGTCACGCCGTTCTGCGTCCAGATGTTCCACGGCACGCAGTTCGGGTCCGAGCCATCGACCACGCTCTGGCACACCGGGGCGCCGGTGACCGGGTCGGAAACGACGTCCAGCGATCTCGCGATGCGAACCCTCGAGAAGTCGTTCTGGTACTGCTCGGAGTAGAGCACCGAGCCGTACTGTCCGAACACGTCGTAGTTCCAGTTCTCGGCAAACGTGCCCTTGACACCGATGACGCCGCGGTACTGGGTCAGGTCCAGGTGGTCCTGGCGACCGCCGCCCTCGACGTTACGACGCTGGAGGATGAAATCGCGCTGGGTCAGTGTGATCGGCGGGTCGCCCGGGTTGGCGCCGGGGACCACGCACATCGCGTTGTACCACTGGGCGTTGTCCTGCTGCAGCAGCGGATTGCTGCAGGTGATCGGCGTGCTGATGCCGAAGTTGCCCGACGGCGCGATCTGGGCAACCGTGCTGTTGTCCATGAACATGAATTCGCCGTAAACCTGGGCGGAGTCCGTCACGTCATAGTGCATGTACGCGGCGACCTGGTAACGGTCCTGCGGGCGCTGGTAGTAGTTCAGCGGGCCGTAGTTGTAGAAATTATTGTTCCAGGGGATGACCTGGCTGCCGGACGGAAGGTCGAAATCCAACGCGCGCGAGGAATTACCCGGACGCGGCGTGCCGTCGGGGTTCAGGTTGCCGAGGCGGAAGCGACCCGGGTACGACGTGCTCGAACCACCGCAGTAGCGTGAGCCGCTGGTGCTGCTGGCGGCCAGCGCGCAGGCGCTGGTGTCGCGCTCGGACTGCAGCAGCGCGTCGGTATGGCTGTAGCCGAAGAACAACGTTGCGTTGCCCTGGCCATCGGCGAAATTGGAGCCCATGGTCATGCTGAGCGAATAGGCCTCGCCGTCCCAGACGCTGCCCGGCGCCTTCTGGTAGCCCGAATCACCGACCAGGTTCCTCATGTAGCTGTAGTCGTTGTTGTGCCAGTTCGCGCTGTAATTGCCGTCGAACTGCACGCCCTGGAAGTCGTCGATCATGATGAAGTTGACGACACCCGCGACCGCGTCGGAACCGTACACCGCGGACGCACCGCCGGTGAGCACTTCGACGCGCTTGATCAGCGCGGCGGGAACGGCGTTGATGTCTGGCGCGACGGGGCCGCGCGGGCTACCTGCCGGCAGGCGGCGGCCGTTCACCAGCACCAGGGTGCGGTCGGCGCCGAGGTTGCGCAGGTTGACGGTTGCGGTGCCTGACGCGCCGTTCGAAACGTTGCCGCCCTGGTCCGCGAAGGCCATCGGCAGGTTGTTGATGAGGTTCTCGACGTTCATCGTGCCTTCGAGCTTCACTTCCTGCTGGCCGACCATGGTGACGGGGCTGGCGCCCTCCAGGTTGGGCTGCGGAATGCGCGAACCGGTGACGATGATCTGCTCGACTTCGTCAGGCGTGGGGCCCACGTCCTGCGCGGACAAGCCCGACGAATACGCTCCGACGCTGACTGCGCCGGCCGCGAGCAGGGCGATGCGTACTGCGCGCTCAATATTGCGATTGGCCATCAGTTGACTCCCGAATTTTGCTTCAGTTGCGTAAGACCCGCGTTCGACCAGGGTCCGAACGTGGGACTGATCACGTGCCCCCGTGCTGAGACCGCCCCCATCCAGATTCGGTGTTGCGGAGGGCGGCACGACACAAGTGCGCGAATCATACCAATGGGCCGTGGCCTGTGTGAAGTGTTGTTGCAGAAATTCAACAGGGGCGACCGCGGCGGAGGCCCGGCCACGCGCGGATCAGGCTGGAGCCGAATCTTCATGGCAACGGCCGGGGAGGCCCACGGCAAACACCAGGCAGGGTGTCTCTTTGGCGCAACAGCGCCGGAACACCGCATGTGGCGGTTTCACGACGGGCCCCGCCGCTGCTGGGTCAGGGAGTCCGCTGGCAGGGGGTCTGGCCGGTGGGCCAGTTGGCGGCCCTCGGCCGCACGACCCGGTCGCCGGCGCCGATGCCCAGCGCCGCCGCCGTGCCGCCGCGCAGTTCCACGACCAGGGCGACGAGCCCGCCCGCCGGGATGATGGCGAGCGACCCGGGCCGCGCATCCTGCTTGATGTTGATGACACAGCCGCTGCTGTTCACGAACAGCATGTCCAGCGGCAGCAGCGTGTTCTTCATCCACATCGACACGTCGGCCGGCGGGTCGTAGACGAAGATCATGGCCTGGCCCGCGCCGATCCCGGTCACGAACATCAGGCCCTGTTCGCGGGCCCGGGGCGTGTCTGCCCGCCAGGCGTCGAATTCGTGGCGGCGCGCGCTGCGCGTCTCGATGACGACCGGCTCGCGCGGGAACGCCGTCAGCGGCAGCGGGTCGCTGCCGCTGGCATCGCTTGCAGCCGGCGCCGGAAACAGCCATGCGGCCGAGTACAGCAGCGCCGCCGCCGCCCGCAGCCGCGCGCTCACTTGAATTCCACCACGGCACTGACGTCGAAACGCGGCACCAGCACCGATCCGTCGCCGCCGACTTCGCGGGCGGGTTGCGTGCAGTAGCCGCGGCCCGTCAGCCGAAACCGGTGGCCATCGTCGCCGAGCGGTTCCTGCTTCACCTCGTCGAGCGCGCACTTGTCATCGCCCTGGGTGGCATAGAAAAGTCCGGCGCCTTCGCGAACCAGCGTCAGGTTGGCGGGGACGTTGCGTGCACTGGCGCCCGCGCGCAGCGGGCCGATGCCGATCACCACCAGCAGCGGTCCCTGCCCTGGAATGTCGCCCTTGTAGACCAGCCGGACGCCCTCGCCATCGGGCCGCAGGCCCCCGAGGCACTGCGGAGAGGGGCGCGACCAGTCGATCTCGGCGTCTATTCCGCCCGACAGGCGCGCACGCAGGCTGCCCTCGTCGGCCGGGACACAAAGCGCCTGCTGCGCGGACGGCATTTGCGTGGCGGCTCCGGCAGGCGCCGTCGCGGCGGTGCCGCCAGGAGCGCGTTCGACCTCGCCTGCAGCCGCGCCGGCAGCTGACCTGGCAACGTTCGAGGCGGCTGGTTCCGGCCCGGATGCCCGGGCCGCACCCTCATCGGCGTGCCCGCAGGCCGAGCCGAGCAGCGCGACTGCGATGACCGGCAGCAGCTGACTGTTCGGCCAGGCGCTATTCGGTTCCCTGCGATTGTACGAGGAGGTGCTTCGCCAACTGGCCATGCAGGTAACCGATTCCCCGTGCGAGGTGCAACGTGATGGTGAGCAGCAGGAATCCAAGGATCGAGATCAGCGGCAGCAGGGCCGGGTGCACCGACTGCATCTGCACGTCGCCGTCGATTGTAATCAAGCCTGTTTCGAAAAGCAGCGCGGCGATCGGCGCGACCATGGTTGCGATGGACACGACGACGCCCACCACGGCGAACGTGAAGTAAAAGATGCCAAGCGGCAGCATCAACAGGAAATACAGCAGCGTGCCCCAGGTGCGCGGGTCCTTGAGCATGGCGACGATGCGCGTCAGCAGCGGTGTTTCGCGGTCGTGGTACGGGGGCCGGCGCGGCATGCGGGTGCCCAGCATGGTCTCGACCAGACGCCCCTCGGCAAGGGCGACGACGCGCGCCGTCCCGATGAACAACAGGAAGAACGGCACGCCGACGATCAGGATCGCGAGTCCCAGCGAGAGCGACAGGCCGGTGGTGGAGAAGGTGAAATACACGACGCCCGTGACCAGCGACAGCAGCATGTAGAGCAGCGAGAGATAGGCGCGCGGGTCGGCATAGACGCCGAAGAAGCGCCCCAGCGTACTCGAGCGCTGCGGCGGCGGCGGTGTGCGCAGGGCTTTCTGGATCGTGGCCTCGTTGCTGCGGTAAGCCTCGGCCACTTCCTCGGGCGCGCCGTAGCTGGACACGATGCTCGCAAGCACTGTGGATTCGACTTCGCCGGGTTTCTGCGCAAGCTCGGCGCGCAGGTGTTCCTCGGCGTCGTAGAGCGCGTCCTGCACCAGCGCCTTGTCGGCGCCCTTCAGCGCCGAGCGCAGGGCGTCGAGGTACTGCTCGACGGTACTCGGTGTGGGGGCCGTCATGGCGTCGTCTCCTCGGTGTTGGCACGGTGCACGATGGAATCCACGAAGCCGCGGGTTTCGGTCCAGGTGGCCCGCCATGAGGACAGCACATCACGTCCCAGCGGCGTGATGCGATAGTACCTGCGGGGCGGGCCCGAGTAGGACGGGACGACGCGGCTCGACAGCAGGCCCGCAGCGCTCATGTTGCGCAGCACCGGATAGAGCGCCCCCTGCTTGAACGGGCTGGCAGTGGCGGGGTCCGCGGCAAGACGCCGCGCAATCTCATAGCCGTACAGGTTCGAATCTGCCTCGGACAGCACCGCCAGCAGCACGAGGGAAGTGAGCCCGGCGCTCAGTTCGCGCTGGAACTTGCGGACCATCGGCTCCGCGTCGTCCGCGGGAGCCGCATCGTCTGGATTGGTCGTCACTACGGTACTCACGGGTCACAATGAAGTAGTTTGCATTAGACATTGAGTAGTAGTACGAAGTCAATACTAGTGGGCTATTGACGGTAGCGGGGCGCCGTCCTCACCGAGCCGAAGGGCAAGCCTGAGTGTTGGCCACAGTGCTTCATGGTGGCCATGGTCTGTAACATCCGGGTAACGGTTCCGTGCGGGAGTGGACGCCCTGATGAGCAACGAACAGCAGCGACAGTTCGCCCCGCGGCGCTACCTGAGCCGGCTCACGCGCGGAACGCTGGCCGTGATCATGGCGGGGGGCCGCGGCGAGCGTCTAAAGCAGTTGACCGAGGACCGCTGCAAGCCGGCGACCCCGTTCGGCGGCAAGTTCAAGATCATCGACTTCGTGCTGTCGAACTGCGTGAACTCGGGCATTCGCCAGATCTCGGTGCTCACCCAGTACAAGGCGCACTCGCTGATCCAGCACATCCAGGGCGGCTGGGGGTACCTGCGCGGCGAGTTCGGCGAGTTCGTGGAGATCATCCCGGCGCAGCAGCGTCTCGGGCCGGACTGGTACCAGGGCACGGCCGACGCGCTGTGGCAGAACATGGAGATCATCCGCTCGCACCGCCCGTTGCACGTGCTGGTGCTGGCCGGCGACCACATCTACAAGATGGACTACGGCCCGATGATCGGCTTCCACGTGGAGAACGAGGCCGACATCACCGTCGGCGTGGTCGAGGTGCCGCGCGACCGCGCGCGCGACTTCGGCGTGCTCACGGTCGACGAGTCGAATCGCGTGGTGCGGTTCCAGGAAAAACCGCTGGACCCCGAACCCATGCCGGGCAGGCCCGACATCGCGCTCGGCTCGATGGGCATCTACGTGTTCAATCCGAAGCTGCTCGAGCGGCTGCTGCGCGCCGATGCCGAGAATCCGGGCTCGGCGCACGATTTTGGCCGCAACATCGTCCCCGACGCGATCGAGAACCTGCGCGTGTACGCCTATCCATTCGAGGACGTGCGCACCAAGGCCCAGAACTACTGGCGCGACGTGGGCACGGTCGAGGCCTACTACGAGGCCAACATGGAACTGGTGCGCGTCTCGCCCGAACTCAACATCTACGACGAGCAGTGGCCGATCTGGACCTACCAGGAGCAGTTGCCGCCGGCAAAGTTCGTGTTTGACGAGGACGACCGGCGCGGCGTCGCGATCGATTCGATGGTGTCGGGCGGCTGCATAATCTCGGGGTCGAGGGTGTCGAATTCCCTGTTGTGCTCCAACGTGCGTGTCCATGATCGTTCGATCGTGGACCGGTCGGTGATTCTGCCGCGGGTGAGGATTGGCGAGAACTGCGTGATCCAGCGCGCCATCATCGACGAAGGTGCGCTGGTGCCCGACGGAACTTCCATCGGTGTGGATCCCGTCGCAGATGCGGAACGCTTCCACGTGACGGAGGGCGGCATCGTGCTGGTGACTTCGGCTATGCTGAAGGCCGCGTCGAGGCCCGCCTGATCTGGTGAGACCTGCCGGCGCCGAGGAGACTTCCGATGCCCAGACTTGCCCTGCGGGCGCTGCTGCTCGCCACCCTGTTTGCACTCGCCGGCTGCGCGTCGCTGGCGCCAAAGATCGAGACGCCGACGGTCGAGCTCACGGGCGTGCAGGTCTTGAGCGGCGACATGTTCTCGCAGCGATTCATGGTGCGCGTCAAGGTGCAGAACCCGAACGACATCGAGGTGCCGGTCGAGAGCATCGAGTTCACTGCCTTCCTGATGGGCGATCGGTTCGGCGAGGGCGCGAGCTACAGCCCGTTCGTGCTGCCGGCGATGGGCGAGGCGGAGTTCGACATGTACATCACCACCAACTTCGTCAGCGGCTTCGGCCGCCTGGTCGAGCCGCATGGGCGGCCACAAGCTCGAGAACGTCGAGTACGAGATCACTGGCAAGCTGCACGTGGACAAGGGCCTGGTGCGCACGATTCCCTTCAACCACAAGGGCCTGGTCAACTTCTCCAAGGTCCTGAAGTAGTACCCAATAAATAGGTGCCAGGCACCTGTTTAACTCGGGGCTCCGACAACCAGGTAAATTAAATAGGTGCCTGGCACCTATTTATTGGCACTAGCGGACCAGGATGCGTTCGTAGAGGCGCTCGTACTCGGCTGCCTGCCGGTCCCACGAGAAATCCTGGCTCATGCCATTCAGCACCAGTCGTCGCCACAGCGTCGGCTGCGCGTACCAGTCGAGCGCCGTCGCGAGCGCCCAGCGCACCGCCGGCGGATCGAAGTCGTTGAACACGACTCCCGTTCCCTGTCCCGTCGCCGGGTCGAAATGCTGCACCGAATCGGCGAGGCCGCCGGTGCGGCGCACGATCGGTACGGTCCCGTACTTCATGCTGTACATCTGGTTCAGGCCGCAGGGCTCGTACATGGACGGCATCAGGAACATGTCCGACGCCGCCTCGATCATGTGCGCGAGTTCCTCGCTGTAGCCGCTGTAGAACGTCGCGCGGCCCGGGAATCGCTGCTGGAGTCCCTGCAGGAACTCCTCGTAGCGGCGCTCGCCGCTGCCGAGCGCGACGAATCGCAGGTCACGTGATTCCAGCAGCTCCGGCAGGACATCGAACAGCAGGTCGAGCCCCTTCTGCCGCGTGAGCCTGGTGACCATGCCGACCAGCGGCGTGTCGGGTGCGGCCGGCATGCGCAGCAGGTCGAGCAGGGCAAGCTTGTTCCAGAGCTTGCCAGTCAGGTCCGACGAGTCGTACCGGTGAGGTATGTAGCGATCGCTCGCGGGATTCCACTCGGCGTAATCGACGCCATTCAGGATTCCGGTCACGGATTCGCCGCGGGCACGCAGGTCGCCGTCGAGTCCGTGACCGCCCTCGGGCGTGCATATTTCCGCGGCGTACGTGGGGCTGACGGTGGTCACCGCATCGGCGTGAATGACGCCGAGCCGCATCGGGTTGATCAGGCCCGCGCCCAGGTCAGGCTTGTGCAGTGCACCGATGCCGACGGCGGGCCCCAGGTCCTCGGCGCGGCTTGCGCTGAACACGCCCTGGTAGCCGATGTTGTGGATCGTGAAGACGCTGCGCGTCGCTCCGAAGACACGCCGGTCCCAGGCATAGGCATGCTTGAGCAACAGTGGTGCGAGCGCCGTGTGCCAGTCGTTGGCGTGCACCACCTGCGGCGCGAAATTCATTCTCTGGCAGCACTCGAAGGCCGCCCGCGTCAGCGCCAGGTAGCGGACGTGCTCGTCGGGAGCGTCGGAATAGATGCGCGGTCGGTCGAACAATGCGGGACAGTCGACCAGGTACACCCACAGCCCAGTGTCCGGAACCCGTGCAGTCTGCACTTCGTACCGGAACTCGTGGTGTCCGACCCGGAGCGTCAATGCGCGCAGGAAATCGACTGGATGGCGGTCGATGCCCGCGAGTTCCATCTGGCCGTGCAGCGGCACGAAGACCCGCAGGTCGTGGCCGCGCCTGGCCAGGCTCCCGGTCAGCGCCGCGGCCACGTCGCCGAGTCCACCCGTCTTGGCGAAGGGGGAATACTCGGCCGAAATGAAACAGATCCGCATGTGCGCAGTGTGCCATCACCGGCGCATCGGCAGCGATGGGTAGCGACCGAAATCGAGGGGCGGAGGGCGGGCAGCACGATTCGGGTGGCGCCGGTCGTCACGGTGCTTATGCTTGCGGCCATGAAGTCCACACACGCCATGACGATTCCGGGTACGACCCCGCTCGACTACCGCCGCATCGAACGCGCCATCGGCTACATGGACGAGCGGTTTCGCGAGCAGCCCAGCCTGGAGCAGGTCGCCAAGTCCGCCGGTGTCGCGCCGCACCACTTCGCACGGATGTTCCGGCGCTGGGCCGGCATTTCGCCCAAGCAGTTCATGCAGAGGCTGACGCTGCAGGCGGCGCGCGGTTCGCTGGGACGGGAGGAGTCGGTACTGCAGGCCGCGCTCGACGCCGGGCTGTCCGGGCCGGGACGCCTGCACGACCTGTTCGTCACGCTCGAGGCGGTCACGCCGGGCGAGTACAAGTCGCGTGGCAGCGGGCTCACGATCCGGCACGCATCGGTCGCTACGCCGTTCGGCCCGGCGACCATTGCGCTCACCGCGCGCGGGATCGGCTTTGTCGGCTTCGAGGCGTCCGACGGAACGGTGCCGGGCTGGAATGAGTATCGGTACTGCTGGCGCGAGGCCACGTGGGTAGAAGATGTGTCGGCGGCCGCCGCGGTTGCCGCACGGGCCTGGGGCACGGGGCAGCGCGCGCAGGATCCCCTGAGGCTGTGGGTCCACGGATCGAATTTCCAGATCCAGGTGTGGCAGGCGTTGCTGCGCGACGCGCGCGACCTGACCGTCAATTATTCAGCGATCGCCGCCGGCGTGGGCCGGCCCGCCGCCTCGCGCGCGGTGGGCGGCGCGGTGGGCGCAAACCCCGTTGCCTGGCTTATACCCTGCCACCGCGTGCTGCGCGCCAGCGGGGCGCTGGGCGGCTATCGCTGGGGCGTCGAGCGCAAGCGGGCCATGCTGGCCTGGGAGTTGTCGCGCGCGATCTCCGCGGGAAACTGAGCCGACGCGGCGCGCAGCGGGCCGCTGCTGTCGAGGCGCGGGGGTCCGCCGAGCCGAACCTCAGCTGCGCTTGTCGTCCTCGTCGCGACTCTTGTCGCGCTTCGGAAGGATCGCCCCCAGCATCGTCTCCTGCACCTTTGAGAGCGTCTCGAGGTTCTGCCGCGTGATGTCGGCGACCGTCGAGATCGGGGTGCTGGAAACGATCTTGGAAATCTGGGCCTGCAGTGCTTCCTGCTGGTTCAGGAATGCCTCGACACTCTTCTCGAGGAAGCCCGCGAGGAATCCCTGCATCGCGTTGCCATAGAAGCGGATGATCGCCTCCAGCACCTTGGTGCTCAGGATCGGCCGCCCGAACTGTTCCTGCTCGGCAATCACCTGCAGCAGGATGTGGCGGGTGATGTCGTGGCCCGTCTTGTCCTCGACCACCTTCAGCTTCTCGCCCTTGACGATCAGCATGCGGATGTCTTCGAGGGTGATGTGGCGGCTCTGCGAGGCGTCGTAGAGGCGACGGTTCGCGTATTTCTTGATCAGGCGTTCCTGGCTCATCTGCAAAGTCTACCCCGGTAATGCTGCAGCGCAGGATGTGCGTCGCTTTACTGGCTGGCGATTCTAGGCACTGCTCCGTTGCGCCGCAACACGGGGCGCCTGAGGGCTGCGGTTGCAGCCACACTGCAGCGGCATAGACTCGTGCAAACGGTCGTGAAATCAGGTGCAGCCATGTCGCAACATCAACTTCTCGGGCAACTGTCGGGGCGCATCGGCGAAGAGATCCACGTGAGCGACTGGCTCGAGGTGACGCAGCACAGGATCGACGCATTTGCCGACGCCACCGGCGACCACCAGTGGATACACGTTGACGTGGCCCGCGCCGCGCGCGAATCTCCCTGGGGAACGACCATCGCACACGGTTACCTGACCCTTTCGCTGTATCCGCTGCTTCGCGGCCTCGTGACGGCGGGCCAGCCTCCGTATCCCGGCGCGACACAGGCCATCAACTATGGCCTCGACCGGCTGCGGTTCCCGAGCCCGGTCAGGGCCGGAAGCAGCATCCGGGCGCGCTGCACGCTGCTCGCGGTCGAGGAGGTTGCGGGTGGACTGCAGGTCAAGGAGCAGTACACGGTGGAGATCGACGGCGAGTCGAAGCCCGCCTGTGTCGCCGAGGCCATCATGCGGGTGCACTTTGCCTGAGCCGCCGTGAACCGGCCTGGCTGGCGCCACGCTGGTCGGCATGTCCTGATTCCGTCGCGGCATGGGCATGGCGCCGCGACGCGGCCTATAGTCGGATGCACGACGGGTCCGACGCACGACCAAGCCCTTCCGGGCGGGAGAACCAACCAATGATCTACGACAGCATCCTGCAGACGATCGGACGCACGCCCATCGTGCGCATCAACCGCCTGGCACCGGCTCACGTGACCATGTACGTGAAGTGCGAGTTCTTCAATCCGCTTTCGTCGGTCAAGGATCGCCTTGCGATCGCCATCGTCGAGGACGCCGAGCGCAGCGGGGCGCTGGAGCCCGGCCAGACCGTGGTCGAGGCCACGTCCGGCAACACCGGCATCGCCCTTGCGATGGTGTGCGCGGCCAAGGGATATCCGTTCGTCGCGGTGATCGCGGAGTCGTTCTCGGTCGAGCGGCGCAAGATCATGCGCATGCTCGGCGCAAGGGTGATCCTGACGCCGGCGGCGGAACGCGGCAGCGGCATGGTGCGCAAGGCCGCGGAACTGGCGAAGAAGCACGGCTGGTTCCTGGCCAGCCAGTTCGACAACCCGGCCAACCCGGCCTATCACCGGCAGACGACCGGGCCGGAAATCCTGGGTGACTTCGCCGGACGCAGGCTCGATTTCTTCGTCACCGGTTGGGGCACGGGCGGAACGCTCACTGGCGCCGGCGAGATGATCCGGCTGGCCCGCCCCGAGGTGCGCGTGGTCGCGACCGAGCCGGCCGGCGCCTCGCTGCTCGCGGGCGGCGAATGGAAGCCGCACAAGGTCCAGGGCTGGACGCCGGATTTCGTGCCGGCCGTGCTGAATCGTTCTGTGCCGCACGAAATCGTCCCGGTCACCGACGAAGAGTCGATCATGGCGTCACGGGCGCTCGCGTCCCGCGAGGGAATTTTCTGCGGAATCTCCTCGGGCGGTACGTTTGCGGCGGCGCTGAAAGTGGCGGAAAAGGCGCCCAGGGGCGCGGTGGTGCTGGCGATGCTGCCGGACACCGCCGAGCGTTACCTTTCGACGCCGCTGTTCGAGGGTATCGCCGAGGGTTCGGACCCGGAGCCTTGAACGCCCGACTTGGCTCGTTTCGCGTTGCAAAGGGTGGGATAATCCGCGGCCACCTCGCCTGGTCCGGAGCCCGCGTCCACGCCCATGTCCGATTCTCTCAAGAAGGCGCTGTTGGGCGCCGTCGCCGGCGCGGTTGTCGTCGGGTTTGCCTGGCACATCCACAACGAGCGGCTCAAGCACGCGCCGGTGGCGCCCAGCCCGGCGCCGGCCGCGGTCAAGGGGCCGGCGGGCGCCGCGGCGACCGGCGGGGCTGCGATGAGCCAGATGGCCGTGCGCGTGGTAGTCGCACCGGTGCGCAACGAGCGCCTGGACACTGAGATCGAGGCACTCGGCACTGCCAACGCCAATGAGTCGATCGACGTCACGGCCAAGGTCTCGAACCTGGTGACCGCCTTGCGCTTCACCGAGGGGCAACAGGTGCGCAGCGGGGACCTGCTGGTCGAGCTCGACGGGTCGCAGGCCCGGGCCGAGCTTGCGATTGCCGAGGCGGCCGTCACCGAAAGCCGAAGCCAGTACAAGCGCAGCCAGGAGCTGTACACCACCAAGGCCTTGTCCGAGGCGCAACTCGACCAGATCGAGGCCGCGCTCAAGGCGAACGAGGCGCGGGTCGCGGTGGCGCAGGCGAGGTTGCGTGACACGGTGATCCGCGCGCCGTTCGCGGGCCGTGTCGGGCTGCGTCGCGTGAGCCTCGGCAGCCTGGTGAACCCGGGCACGGTGATCACGACGCTCGACGATACGGCCACGATCAAGCTCGATTTCACCGTGCCCGAGACGTACCTGTCGACGCTCGCGCCGGGACTCCCGGTCACCGCGGTCAGCATCGCCTATCCGGGCAAGGTCTTCGAGGGCAAGGTGTCGAGCGTCGACACGCGCGTCGATCCGAGCACGCGCTCGGTGACGGTGCGGGCGCTGGTGCCCAACCCGGACGGTCTGCTAAAGCCCGGCATGTTCCTGAACGTGCGGCTCGCGCGCGGCACCGCCGACGCGCTGCTGGTGCCGGAGCAGGCGCTGGTGCCCGAGCAGGGCGACGTGTTCGTGTTCGTCCTGGACGGCGATACCGTGGAGAAGCGCCTGATCCGCACCGGGCAGCGACGCGTCGGTGACGTGCAGGTGCTGCAGGGGCTCGCTGCCGGCGACCGGGTCGTGACGGAAGGCACGCAGAAACTGCGCGACGGCGCAAGGGTGGACGTTGTGGTGGCCGAGGCGAGTGCCGCGCCGGCCGGAAACCCGGTGGCGCCATGAGGTTGTCGGAGGTCTCGGTCAAGCGGCCGGTGTTCGCGACCGTCGTCAGCCTGATGCTGGTCATCCTCGGCCTGCTGGCCGCGTCGCGGCTGCCGGTCCGCGAACTGCCGAACGTCGAGTCGCCGGTGGTGTCGATCGACACGACTTACCGCGGCGCGTCCGCCGACGTGGTCGAGAACAAGATCACGCAGGTCATCGAGGACCGCGTATCCGGCCTCGAGGGCGTCACCAAGATCACCTCGGAGAGCGTCGACGGGCGCTCGAGCATCGATCTCGAGTTCGACCCCGGCCGGTCGGTGGACGAGGCGGCGAACGACGTTCGCGACCGCGTGGCGAGGGTCGCCGACCAGCTGCCGGAGGAGGCTGACCCGCCGGACATCGGCAAGGTCGATTCCAATGCGGACCCGATCATGTACGTGAACCTGTCGAGCGACACGATGAGCGTGCTCGAGCTGACCGACTACGCGGATCGCGTGCTTTCGGAGCGCCTCGGCGTGGTGCCGGGAGTGGCCCGCGTAAGGTTGAGCGGGGCGCGACGCTATGCGATGCGCGTGTGGATCGATCGCGAAGCGCTCGCCGCCCGGCAGCTCACGGTCATCGACATCGAGAACGCGTTGCGGCGCGAGAACGTGCAGTTGCCGGCCGGCCGCATCGAGTCGTCGCAGCGTGAGCTCACGCTGCGCACCGAGACCGGGCTGGACACCGAGCAGGACTTCCGGCAGCTCACGATCGGCCGCGGGCCGGACGGTTACCAGGTGCGGCTGGGCGAGGTCGCCGACGTGCGCCTCGCGGCCGAGAACGAGCGCACGGTGTCGCGGTCAAACGGCGTGCCGGGCATCAGCCTGGGCATAGAGCAGATTTCCAAGGCCAACACGCTCGAAGTCGCGCACGGGGTTCGTGACGAGCTGGAGCGGCTCCGGCCGGAGCTTCCGCCCGGCACGGTGCTCGAGATCAACCTCGACCGGTCCATCTTCATCGAGGAGTCGATGCGCGAGGTCGTGATCGCGCTCGGCATCTCGCTGTCACTGGTGCTTGCCGTCATCTACCTGTTCCTCGGCAACCTGCGGGCGATGCTGATACCCGCCGTGACCATCCCGGTCTCGATCATCGCGGCGTTCATCGTCATGGCGGCAATGGGCTTCTCGATCAACATCCTGACGCTGCTGGGCCTGGTGCTGGCGATCGGGCTGGTGGTGGACGATTCGATCATCGTGCTGGAGAACATCTACCGGCGGGTCGAAGGAGGGGAAGCGCCGCTGCTCGCGTCCGTCGAGGGCAGCCGCGAGATCGGCTTTGCGGTGATCGCGACCACGCTGGTGTTGATGGCGGTGTTCGTGCCGATTTCCTTCCTGCAGGGGAGCGTCGGCCAGCTGTTCCGGGAGTTCGGCTTCACGCTGGCGGCCGCGGTGGCCTTCTCGTCGCTGGTGGCGCTTTCGCTCACGCCGATGCTCAGTTCGAAGCTGTTGAGCAGCGGGGCCAGGCATTCGCGGTTTGCCGAATCCGTGGACGGGTTCTTTCGGCGTCTCGCCGCTGGTTACGAGGCGGTTTTGCGCCGGGTGATGCGGCGCCCGTGGCTGGTCATCGGCGGGATGCTGGTGCTGGCCTCCGGCGCGGCGATGCTGTTCCGCTCGATCCCGAGCGAGCTTGCGCCGTCCGAGGACCGGGGCATGATCTTCTACGCGCTTACGGCGCCGGAGGGTTCGTCGCTGGAGTACATGGACCGCCATGCGAGGGCGTCGGAGGACGTCGTGGCGCGCGAGCGCGCGACCGGCGACGTGATTCGCGGCCTGATGCGCATCCCGGGCGGTTTCGGCGGGGCGTCGGACATCAACCAGGCGCGCGGTTTCCTGCTGCTCGCGCCGTGGAACGAGCGGGAGCGTGGCGCGGAGGAAATCGCGCAGTCGCTGCGCATGCAGCTCAACCAGATGCCCGGGGTCCGCTCCAACGTGGGCGTGGTCGGCGGCTGGACGCGGGGCGGCGGCAGCTCGCCGGTGCGGGTGGTGCTCGGCGGCACCGACTACGCCGATCTGGTGCAGTGGCGCGACACGCTGATGCAGCGGATGAAGGACAACCCGGGGCTCGACAACGTCCAGTCGAACTACGAAGAGCGCAAGCCCGAACTGCGCGTTGCCGTCGATCGTGACCGGGCCGCCGACCTCGGCATCTCGCTGCAGACCGTGGGCCGGACGCTCGAGACGGTGCTGGGTTCCCGCATCGTCACGACCTACATCGATCGCGATCGCGAGTACAACGTGATCCTGCAGGGACGTGCCGAGGACCGGGCCACGCCCGCGGACCTCGACAACCTGTACGTCCGCTCCGATCGCACCGGCGCGCTGATCCCGCTGTCGAACCTGGTGCAGCTCACCGAGACGGCCGGCCCGATGCGCCTGAACCGCTTCAACCGGCTGCGCGCTATCACCGTGAGCGCGTCGCTCGCGCCCGGCTACACGCTCGGCGAGGCGCTCGCGTACGTCGAGAAAGTGGTGAAGGACGAGCTGCCGGGTACGGTGCGGCTGGACTACGACGGCCAGTCGCGCGAGTTCAAGGAATCGGGCGGCCAGCTGTACGTGATGTTCCTGCTCGCGATGGTGATCGTGTTCCTGGTGCTGGCGGCGCAGTTCGAGAGTTTCCTGCATCCGTTCGTGATCATGACCACGGTGCCGCTGGCCGTCATCGGCGCGCTGGTCGGCCTGTGGATGTACGGGGTGTCCATCAACGTCTTCAGCCAGATCGCCTCGATCATGCTGGTCGGCCTGGCCGCCAAGAACGGCATCCTGATCGTCGAGTTCGCGAACCAGCTTCGGGATCGCGGCCTCGAATTCCGCGAGGCGGTGATCGAGGCCGCCGCGATCCGCCTGCGCCCGGTGCTGATGACCAGTTTCTGCACGGCGTTCGGCGCGGTGCCGTTGTTGCTCGCCACCGGGGCGGGCGCGGAGTCTCGGCAGTCGATAGGCGTGGTGGTCTTCTACGGCGTGGTGATCTCGGTGTTCCTGACACTGGTGGTCGTGCCAGCCGTCTACGTGATCGTGGCGCGCAACACCCGGTCGCCGCAGGCGATCGCGAAGATGATCGACAAGCTGCGTGCCCCAGTGGTGGCCGCCCGTGAGGCCGGTCGGGCGGAAACCGTCGGCGATCGGTAACTTTGCATGAATTCTGGAATATCCTCATAAAGCACTGATAATAAATAAGAAAAAATCTCCGCTGGATTTCGGCGGACGTTGGCGCACGGGCCGCTTGCTAGAATCCCGTGGCCAGCGCTTCTTCCGCGCGGGTTTCGTCCATGGCATCCACCCCATACCAGCAGCTCGAGCAGGAGTTCCGCCGCCTTCACGCGATTCGCGGGGCGGCGAGCCTGCTGCGCTGGGACGCGGCGGTGATGATGCCGCGCGGCAGCGCCCACGTGCGGGGCGAGCAACTCGCCGCGCTCGACTCCGAGTGCCACGTGCTTCTGACCACGCCCAAGGTGTCGCGGCTCATCGAACGGTCGCAGGCGATGGAATCGCAGCTCGAGGAATGGCAGCTGGCGAACCTGCGGGAAATGCGCCGCGAGCGCGACCATGCGATCGCCACGCCATTGTCGCTGGTGACCCGCCTGGCGCGCGCCACCGCGATTGCCGAGGTGCGCTGGCTGGAAGCCAAGCAGGAGAGCAATTTCGCGCTGTTTTCGCCTCACCTCGAGGAGGTCGTCGCGCTCACCCGCGACAAGGCGCTGGTGCTGTCGCAGGCGCTGGGTCTTGCGCCCTACGACGCACTGATCGACCAGTTCAGCCCCGGGTTCCTGTGCGCCGAGATCGACCAGTTGTTCAGCGCGGTTTCGCGGCGCCTGCCGCACATGATCCGCGAGGCCATCGAACTGCAGGCCACGCGCGCACCGCTGCCGGTGCTGGGCAAGGTGAGCGTCGCGAAGCAGCGCTCGCTGGCGGTCGAGGTGATGCGCGCGCTCGGCTTCCCGTTCGATCGCGGCCGCCTCGACGAGAGCGACCACCCGTCCACCGAAGGCGTGTGGGGCGACCTGCGCGTGACCACGCATTTCGACCTCAAGGACCCGTTCGCCGGCCTGATGGGCGTGCTGCACGAGACCGGGCAGGCCATGTACGACCTGGGCCTGCCGGAGGCGTGGCGCGACCAGCCGGTGGGCCGCGACCGTGGCATGGCGCTGGATGAGAGCCAGTCGCTGCTGCTCGAGGTCTTCATCGGTCGCAGCCGGCCATTCCTCGCATGGCTGCGGCCACTGCTCGAGAAACACTACGGCGCGTCCGGACCCGAATGGGAGATCGAGAACCTCTACCGGACACTGATCCGCGTGCGCCGCGGGGCGATCCGTTCGGAAGCGGACGAGCTTACCTACCCGGTCCACATCATGCTGCGCTACGAGCTGGAAAAGCGCATCTTCGAGGGCAGCCTGCCGGTGCGCGACCTTCCCGAGGCCTGGCGCGCAGGGTTCGAGCAGCGGCTGGGGCTGCGTCCCGCCAACGACGCCGAGGGCTGCCTGCAGGACGTGCACTGGGCGATCGGGTCGTTCGGCTACGTGCCGTGCTACGTGCTCGGCGGGCTGATTGCGGCGCAGTTGTACGAGACGCTGCGTCGTGACCACGCCGACCTCGACCGCGAAATCGAGGCGGGCCGCTTCAACGGGCTGTTCGACTGGCTGCGGGCGAACGTCCACGGCGTCGGCGCGAGCCTCAGCGCGCAGCAACTGATCAGGAACGCGACCCGCAGGCCGCTCTCCGCGGCGCCGTGGCTGCGCTACGCCGAGGCAAAGTACCTGGAAGCGGGCGGCTGAGCCAGTGTCCGCGGTCGTAGAGCGCAGCTCCAACAATTTCCGTCGATTGCAGGCCAGGCTGCGCGGCCAGGTCGGCAAGGCGATCGACGACTACTCGATGATCGCCGACGGCGACCGGGTAATGGTCTGCCTGTCCGGAGGCAAGGACTCCTACACGCTGCTCGACGTGTTGCTGTCTCTGCAGCGCAAGGCGCCCGTGCACTTCGAACTGGTCGCCGTGAACCTCGACCAGAAGCAGCCCGGCTTCCCGGACCAGGTGTTGCCCGGGTACCTGCGGGCGCTGGGCGTGCCGTTCGAGATCCTGGAGCAGGACACCTACGGCGTGGTCAAGCGCGTGATACCCGAAGGCAGGACCATGTGCGGCTTGTGTTCACGGCTGCGGCGGGGCCGCCTGTACCGTTTTGCCGCGGAAAACGGCATCACGAAGATCGCGCTCGGGCACCACCGGGACGACATCGTCGAGACCATGTTCCTGAACATGTTCTTCGGCGGCAAGCTCAAGGGGATGCCACCGAAGTTGCTGTCCGAGGACGGGCGGCACATCGTGATCCGCCCGCTGGCCTACGTCCCGGAGCGCGAGATCGCGCGCTACGCCGCCGCGCGCCGCTTCCCGATCATCCCCTGCAAGCTGTGCGGCTCGCAGGAAAGCCTGCAGCGCGTGGCGGTGAAGCGGATGCTGGCGGAATGGGAGCGCGAGTTCCCCGGCCGGACGGAGACCATCTTCTCGGCGATGCGGGACGTTGCGCCGTCGCACCTCGCGGACCCGGCGCTGTTCGACTTTGCCGGGCTGGACGCGCGGCGAGCGGCCGGTGCCACCGCGGCTGATACCGACGTGGAGCCCTGGGAAGAGGGCTAGGTCGTCGGTCATTCAACAGCCGGCAACGCGTCCGTCAGGAACACGTCCCGGCGGGACGCCGTAAATCCATCCCTGGAGGCTCGCGCGCGGCGTCCGTGCCGCGCGACGCCCGCCAGGACGTGCACCGGACGGACGCGTCCCGAGTCTCACCCGACAAGTCGATCGCAAGCGGGGCGCAGTGCCCGTCCGGATGCCTACCGGGCGCAGAACCTGACCGCGGAGTATCAGTCACGCGCCGTCTCCCGCGCGCGGCTGTGCCAGTAGCCGTAGCCGAAGTAGACCGCCGCGCCGACCAGCGACCAGATCAGCAGCCGGATCCAGGTGTCGCGGGGCAGGAACCACGTGAGCGCCAGGCAGATGATCACGCCGGCCGTGCAGGTGACCGAAGCCATCGGGACTCGGAAAGACCGTGGTGCGTCCGGCATCGTCCGGCGCAGCACCAGCACCCCGATGCAGATCGCGGTGAACGCGAGCAGGATGCCGATCGACACCAGTTCGCCGAGCACGTCGATCGGGAACACCCCGGCGAAGAACGCGGCGAGCACGCCCGTGATGATGGTGGCGATCGACGGCGTGTGGTACTTCGGGTGCACCTTCTGCATCTGCGGCGGCAGCAGCCCGTCGCGCGCCATCGCCATGAAGATGCGCGGCTGGCCGAGGATGGACATCAGGATCACCGAGGTCATGCCGATGATCGCGCCGATCTTGACCGGCAGGCCGAGCCACTTCAGGGCCGGGTGTGCGTCGAGTGCCACCGCGACGGGCGCGGCGACGTCGAGCTGCCGGTAATCGACCATTCCCGTCATGACCGCGCCCATGGCGATGTAGAGCACGGTCGAGATCAGCAGCGCCCCGATGATCCCGGTCGGCACGTCCTTCTGCGGATTGCGCGCCTCCTGCGCGGTCGTGGCCGCGGTGTCGAACCCGATGTAGGCGAAATAGATGATGGCCGCGCCCTGCATCACGCCGCTGAGCCCGAAGTGCCCGAAGGTGCCATTGTTGACCGGCAGGTAGGGATGCCACAGCGACGTATCCACGAAGCTCACGCCGACCACGATGAACAGCACGATGATCGCGACCTTGATGACGACCATCAGGTTGTTCAGGCTCGCCGACTGGCGGATGCCGATGTAGCACAGCCAGGTGAGTGCGGCGACGATCAACACGGCTGGCAGGTTGACGATTGCGCCGGTGGCGACGAGCGTGTGCTCCGCGGTCTTGCCCACCGGGGCGTTCACCAGCGCCGGGGGCAGGTGCACCCCGAGTTCCTCGAGCAGGTTGATCACGTAGCCGGACCAGCCGACCGCGACCGTGGCCGCCGACATCATGTATTCGAGCGCCAGGTTCCAGCCGACGAACCACGCGACCCCTTCGCCGAGCGTGGCGTAGGTGTAGCTGTAGGCGCTGCCCGCCACCGGGATCAATGACGCGAGTTCCGCGTAGCAGATGGCGGCCAGCCCGCATCCGACCGCTGCTACCAGGAAGGCGAGGGTGACGGCCGGCCCGGTGTGGTTGGCGGCGACGGTGCCCGAAAGCACGAATACCCCGCTGCCGATCATCGAGCCCAGCCCGATTGCGATCAATGTCCGGGCCGTCAGGACCCGGGCGAGGCGCGGACCTTCCTCGACTTCCTGCATGATGCGGGCGACCGGCTTGCGGGCCGCGAGTTGTCTGAGCACCTGGGATACCCCCTTGACCGGCTTTTGTCGCAAGTCTCTCACAGCGCTGCGACCGCCGGCAGCCTTCGTTTCCGCTGCCGTATCATTCGCCCCATGACTGGACTTGCCGATGAACCTGACGACCGTGAACCGGGGCTGCCGATCCCGGCGACCTACTGGATCTCCCCGGGCAGGGTGCTGGTGGGGGAGTTCCCGGGTTCCACGTCGCGCGCCTCGGCGATGGACCGTCTGCGTCGATTCATGGACGCGGGCGTGACCTGCTTCGTCGATCTCACCGAGCCGGGCGAACTCAAGTCGTACGAGCCGCTGCTGCCGATGCAGTCGGCGGGCGGGCGCAGGATCGAGTACCTGCGCGAGCCGATTCCCGACCACGGTGTTCCGCCGAACCGCGAGGCAATGCGGCAGATTCTTGCCACCGTCGACGGTGTCCTGGAGGCCGGGCACGTCGTGTACATACACTGCCGTGCCGGACTCGGGCGCAGCGCGACGGTGGCTGGTTGCTGGCTCGCCGATCATGGCGACAGCAGGACCGACCCGCTCGACCAGTTGCAGGAGTGCTGGCAGCAATCCTCGAAGTCGTTTCTGTGGGCGACCATCCCGGAGACGGCCGAGCAGGCGGCGTTCGTGCGGGAGTGGCGGTCACAGCGATCCGGCGTCTGGCGCAACCGGATTGGCAGGCTCGACCGGGCCGAACGCGTGCGTGGCGCGTTGCTCGGCCTCGCGGCCGGCGACGCGGCCGGTGCCGCCCACGTGTCCGGCCGCGCGTCGGATGGCCAGTGGACGCAGCACACCGCGCTGGCGCTGTGTTTGGCAGAGAGCCTGCTCGAGCGCCGCGGATCGGACCCGCGCGACCAGATCGAGCGTTACCTGCGCTGGCAGGTCGAGGGCCACCTTTCCGCGACCGGCCTGCCATCGACGCCCACGCCCGACGTTGCAAAGGCACTCGCAAATTACAAGTGGCGAGGCCAGCGCATGGCCGGCCGGCACGACCCGCGTGACCGGAGCACCGCGAGCCTGCCGCGCGTGCTGTCTGCGGTTGCCTATGCGTCCGGCGGGCCGGGCGAGGCAGTCTGGCTTGCGGGCGAGTGCTCCAGGACCACCCACCAGTCGCCGTTCGTGGTCGATGCCTGCCGTTTCCTGGGCGCAATGCTCACCGGCGCGCTTCGTGGCGTCCCACCCGGCGAGTTCTGCGACGGGCTGTACGAGCCCGTCAACGATTTGTGGACCGCGAGGCCGTTGAAGTCGTCGGTGGCGGCAGCGTTTCGCACCCGGGGCGAGCAGGGCGCCGGCGCCGCCGCGGCGAGTGCCGGACCGGCGGACGCGGTGCAGGCGGTGGTACGGGTCCGGTCGGCCCTGTCCGGCGACTTCGAGGAGACCGTGCGCAAGGCCTGTGTCGCAGCGTTCGAGCCGGCGCTGGAGGCGGCGCTCGCGGGGGCATTGGCCGGCGCCGCGTTCGGCGCGAGCTCCATTCCCTCAGGCCAGCTGTCGCGCCTGGCACGGCTCGACCTGCTCGAGCAGTTCGCGGCACGACTTGCCGAGGCAGGCGAGGCGCTGGAAGTTGAAGGGAGCGGGTCGTAATGGCGGCTCGCGGCGGCGCGAAATCCGCGCCTGGCCCGGGTCGCGGCCCGGCGCGACGCGAGCCCGCCTGGACCCGCCTCGACGACGAGGCGTTGCTCGACCAGCGCTTTTGCGACCTGAAGCTCAAGATCTCGGGCACCTGGCTGGAGGACGCGATCCGGCGTCTCTACGTCGAACTCGCGGCCAAGCACATCGGCTTCCGCCCGCATTTCTGGTTGTCGGAAGAGTGGTTCTCGCCCGACGGCGTGCCCGGGGTCGCAATCCCGTTCTACCTCGCGCATCCGCGCCTGATGCGGCTCGAGCGTCGTTTCATGCACGAGGTCGAGGGTGGAAACGACAAGTGGCTCATGCGCATCCTGCGCCACGAGGCGGGACACGCGATCGACACTGCCTACGGGCTGCGCAGGCGCAAGGCGTGGCGGCAGACCTTCGGCAAGGCGTCGCGGCGCTATCCCAATCGCTATTTTCCACGACCGGCCAGCCGGAATTTCGTGCTGCACCTCGGTCACTGGTATGCGCAGAGCCACCCGACGGAGGACTTTGCGGAGACCTTCGCGGTCTGGTTGCCGAGGCGTGCGCGCTGGCGCAGCCGGTACCAGGGCTGGCCCGCGCGGGCCAAGCTCGAGTTCGTGGACGAGACGATGCGCGCGCTCGAAGGACGCCGCGCCGTGTGCCTGGGCCGCGACGCGATCGAGCCCCTGGCGGAGAACCTGCGCACGCTGCGCGAACACTACCGCCGCAAGCAGGCGCGCTACGTGGCCGACCCCTCGCGCTCCTATGACCGGCGGCTGCTGAAAGTGTTTGGCACTGCCGAGCAGAGCCCGGACGGAGTACCGGCCAGCCGCTTCCTGAGGGAAGTCAAGCCGCGGTTGAGGCGCGAGCTGGTGAGCAGCGCCCGCATGCATCCGTACATGGTGAGCCACGTGCTGCGCACCGCGACGCTGCGTGCCCGGCTGCTCGACCTGAGGTTGAAGGGCAGCCGCACCGACGCGCGACGCGACTCACTCGGCATGCTCGAGCGCATCATGCTGGAGATGCTGGTGCGGGACCGGGAGAACTTCGCCTTATGAAACGCCGACGCGTGCTGGTGCTGGTACACGAAACGCTGGTCCCCCCGGAGGACGCGAGCGGATTCACCGAGCAGCAGATCGACGACTGGCGGACCGAGTACGACGTGATGTCCTCGCTGCGCGCCATGGGCCACGAGGTCCAGGTGCTGGGGATGGGCGACAACCTCGCCGACCTGCGCAACGCCATCGCGGACTGGAAGCCGGACATCACCTTCAACCTGCTCGAGGAATTCCAGGGCATCGTCACCCACGACCAGTACGTGGTGGCTTACCTGGAGCTGATGAAGATGCCCTACACGGGCTGCAATCCGCGCGGCATGATGATCTCGCGCGACAAGGTGCTGTCGAAGCAGATCCTGTCCTACCACCGCATCCCGACGGCGCGCTATGCGCTGCTGCCGCGCAACAGGCGCTACCGCGAGCCGCGGCGGCTCGCCTTTCCGCTGTTCGTGAAGTCGGCGACCGAGGACGCGTCGCTCGGCATTTCGCAGGCGTCGATCGTCTACGACGCCCACAAGCTCCGCGAGCGCGTCGAGTTCATCCACGAGCAGACGCGCTCCGACGCGCTGGTCGAGGAGTACATCGAGGGAAGGGAGATCTACGTGGGCGTGCTCGGCAACGAGCGGCTGACCACCTTCCCGCTGTGGGAGCTCAATTTCGGCACACTGCCCGGCGTGATGGCCGGCATCGCGACCCGCAAGGTGAAGTGGGACCGCAAGTACCAGCAGAAGCACGGCATCGATACGGGACCCGCGCGGGACCTGCCGGCCGGGACCGAGCAGCGCGTCGCCCAGCTGGTGCGGCGCATCTACCGCGCGCTGTGCCTGAGCGGCTACGCCCGCATCGACCTGCGCATGAAACCCGACGGCAGTGTCTACGTGCTGGAGTCGAACGCCAATCCCAACCTTGCCCAGACCGAGGATTTCGCCACGTCTGCGCTTTCGGCAAGTGTCGGCTATGACGAATTGCTGGAGCGGATCATCAAGCTGGGCACCGGTTACGAGGCGGCCTGGCGGCAGGGGTAGTCCTGCCCATTGCTTGTCGGGCCGGCCAGCCGCTAGGCTGGCGCCAACAGAATCATCCCGGGTATCCGTTCATGTTGTTCAGAGGCAGGGTGCGTCGGGGGTCCTGGGCGGCGCTTTGCGCCTGCATCGTCGCGGGCTCGCTGCAGGCGTCGGCCGGCGCGACTGCAACCGCCCAGGCGGCCGCGGGCGAAGCGCAGGCGGAACCGACAAGTGACCATGCGACCTCGACCTCGGCGATCCTGAGAGTCGCGAATCGCCAGGTCTCGGCGATGCGGGTCGAGGTGGTCGGGGCGTCGCCTGCGGAACGCGCCGATGCCGCGGCCGATCGCATACAAGAGATCGTCAGGCGCGGCGGCCCGCTGGAGGTTACGACGCGCCCGAGCGCGGACGGCGTGTTCGTGCTGGTCGACGGCAAGGTCGCGTTCCGCGTCCTGAACGGGGACGTGGACGCCGAGGCCGGCGAGACCGTGGGGACGTCCGGGGCGCAGGCCGCGGACAACCTGCGCGAGGCGCTCGCCGAGATCCGCGAGTCGGAAGACGCTCGCGGCCTGGTCAAGGCTGCGGGCCACGCGCTGCTCGCGACCGTCGTGTTCGCGGTGCTGTGCTGGATCCTGTTCCGGGCTTACCACTGGCTCGCCCGGCACCTGAAGGACTTCGTGCACCGGCGCATGACCCGCATGCTGCCGAAGTGGACCAACGAGGTGGTGGGAGAGGCGGCACTCGCGGGCCTGTTTACCCTGCCGCTGAAGATCTTCGCGACGCTGGCGGCCGTGCTGTTGTCGTACGAGTGGACCGCCTACGTGCTGCAGCGATTCCCCTACACGCGCCCGCTGGGTGAGTCGCTGAGCGAAAACCTGATCGCCGGGCTGGGGCGGTTTGGCGAATCCATGCTCGCGACGGTCCCGGACCTGCTGTTCGTCGCATTGATCATCATGCTGGCGCGGATCGCAGTCCGTACCGTGCGCGCTTTCTTCAGCGGCGTGGAGCGCGGGCACATCCGCGTTTCGGCGCTGGATGAAACCACGGCCCGGCCGACCGGCAAGCTGGTGACCACCGGCATCTGGCTGCTGGCGATGGTCGCTGCATATCCGTACATCCCGGGCAGCGGCAGCGAGGCGTTCAAGGGCATCGGGGTGTTCGTGGGCCTGATGATGTCCATCGGCGCGTCCGGCGTGGTCGGCCAGGTGGTGAGCGGCTTGATGCTGATGTACACGCGGGCGATCAGGCCCGGCGAGTTCGTGCAGATCGGCGAGACCGAGGGCACGGTCAAGTCGGTCGGATTCATCGCCACCCGCATCCAGACGCTGCGCCGCGAGGAGGTCAACGTCCCCAACTCGGTGATCGCGACCAGCGTGACGCGCAACTATTCGCGGCTCGCGGCGGAGGGCGGCGTCTGGGTTCCGACCAAGGTCACGATCGGCTACGACACGCCGTGGCGGCAGGTGCAGGCGATGCTGCTGCTCGCGGCCGAGCGCACCGATGGAATTTCCAGGGATCCACCGCCGCGCGTGCTGCAGACGGCGCTGCTGGACTACTACGTTGAATACGGGCTGATCGTCAACATATCAGAGCCGGCGCAGAAGCTGTTCACGATGGACCGGCTGCACGCCAACATCCAGGACACGTTCAACGAGTACGGCGTGCAGATCATGTCGCCCAACTACCGCAGCGACCCGGCGGCGCCGAAAATCGTGCCGAAGGAGAAATGGTTCGAGCCGCCCGCCGCCCGCTGACGGCGGGCACCGGCCGCGCCTCAGAGCGTGTGGCCGATGTGCTGGAAATGCGTCCGCTCGTAAGTCGTCTGGCAATCGAAGCAGCGCATCGCGGACGGCGTCGCCTGCAGGCGGTGGAACTCGATGGGCCGCCCGCACTCATCGCATTGCCCGTAACCGCTTTCCGCCATGCGGGCTTGTGCCGCTTCCACGGCCCGCAGTTCCTCTAGATCGCGGTCGATTTCCGCGAGGTTCACGTCGACGATCAGGTCGGCGAAGGATTCGTCCTCGAGGTCGCGCACCTCGTTGGCGATCTGCGCGTACTGTTCCGAATCGCTTTTCCGCAACGTCTGGCGGATTTCCTCGCGGAGGTCAGCGGCGTGATCGCGCAAGGCGGCCTTCAGTTCTGCCAACTGCGCTGCGTCGAGATGCTGGCTCATGTCACTGCTCCCGCCAGGCGGCCGGCGAGGCCGGCGACGGCTGGCGCCCGCCGAGCATTGCCTGCCCGCACGAATCAACCAATAGGGAATTACACGGGAACGTCTCGGAAAATTCGCCGGCCACGTGGGGCACGACCGCTCCGGCGGCGGTTGACAAGGGGCGGACGGCGGCGTAGCTAAGGCGTCCTCGGCGTAGAGGGCTCTGGCTTGGATCACGGTCTCAAGTGCTGGAAGTGCGGTGCCTCGCTGGCCGACTACACGCTGCCGCTGCGGCGCATCGAGGAGTGCCGGACCTGCAGGGCCGAGTTGCACGTCTGCCGGATGTGCGAGTTCCACGACGTGTCGGTTGCCAAGCACTGTCGCGAGACCATCGCCGACGAGGTCAAGGACAAGCAGCACGCCAATTTCTGCGATTATTTCCGGCCGACGTCGTCGGCCTGGCAGCCGGGCGACGTGTCGGCCGCCGACCGCGCGCGTGTCGAACTCGATGCCCTGTTTGGCAGCCGCAAGTAACCATTCCCCACGCAGCAGTCTCCGGAGTTTCCCGATCATGCAATACCGCCGTGCCTGTTCCGCCTGCCTCGCCGTCTTGCTCGTGGCTGCCGCGTTCCCGCGCCTCGTGGCTGGCGCAGACGCGCCCGCCGACGCGTCACTGGTGCCTGCCCGGCCTGGCATCTACGCGCCGGTCACCCTGACCGCCGATCTCAGCGCCCTCTCGGCGAAGGAACGCTCGATGCTCGGGCTGTTCATCGACGCGGCCACGGTGATGGACGGGCTGTTCTGGGAGCAGGCCTACCCGGGTGATCGCGGCAAGTTGCTGGCCGGCATCTCGGATCCGACCGTGCGCCGCTTCGTCGAGATCAACTACGGTCCCTGGGACCGGCTCGAGGGAAACCAGCCGTTCGTGCCCGGCGTCGGCGCAAGGCCGCCGGGCGCCGGCTTCTATCCGCTGGACATGACGAAGCAGGAATTCGAGAACGCCGACCTGCCGGGCAAGACCGGCGAGTACAGCGTGATCCGCCGCGACGCAGCCGGGAAGCTCGTCGTCGTGCCCTATGGCGTCGAGTGGCGGGAACCGCTGGCCCGCGCGGCCGGGTCGCTCGAGAAGGCGGCTGGCCTTGCCGAGGACCCGGGCCTTGCCAGGTACCTCGGCCTGCGCGCGAAGGCGCTCGGCAGCGACGACTACCGTGCGAGCGAGATCGCCTGGCTGGACATGAAGGACAACCGGATCGATGTGGTGATCGGCCCGATCGAAACCTATGAAGACAAGCTGTTCGGCTACAAGGCGGCCTTCGAGGCCTATGTGCTGATCAAGGACATGGAGTGGAGCAAGCGTCTCGCGCGCTATGCGGCGATGCTGCCGGGGCTCCAGCGCGGCCTCCCGGTGCCCGACGCCTACAAGTCCGAGGTCCCCGGCACCGACTCGGACCTGAATGCCTACGATGCGGTGTATTACGCCGGAGACTGCAATACCGGCGGCAAGACGATTGCGGTCAACCTGCCGAACGACGTCGAGGTGCAGCTTGCAAAGGGCACCCGGCGACTGCAGCTCAAGAACGTGATGCGCGCCAAGTTCGACAAGATCATGGTCCCGATTGCCGAGGTGCTGATTGCGCCCGAGCAACGCAAGCACGTGACCTTCGACGCGTTTTTCGCCAACACCATGTTCCACGAGGTTGCGCACGGGCTCGGCATCAAGAACACCGTCGACGGCAAGGGCACGGTGGGTGACGCCTTGAAGGAACTCGGCTCGGGCATCGAGGAAGGCAAGGCTGACGTGCTCGGCCTCTACATGGTCACCAGGCTGCGCGAGCAGGGCGAGCTCGGCGGTTCGCTGGACGACTACTACGTGACCTTCCTTGCCGGGATCTTCCGCTCGGTGCGCTTCGGTTCGGCCGATGCGCACGGCGAGGCGAACATGATCCGCTTCAACTTCTTCGCCGACCGCGGCGCGTTCACCCGCGACGCGCAGGGCTATTACCACGTGGACATGGAGAAGATGCGCGCCGCGGTGGATGCGCTCTCGTCGACTCTGCTGCAGCTGCAGGGCAACGGTGACTACGCGGGTGTCGAGAAGCTGGTTGCGGATCTCGGCGTCATCCGCCCGGAACTCGCCGCCGACCTCGCGCGGCTCAAGAGTCGCGACATCCCTGTGGACGTGGACTTCATCCAGGGCAAGGCGGTGCTCGGCCTCGACTGATCGTCCGGCGCCGCGGGTATCAGCCGTCGCCGGCGTGCCGCGCCGGCGACGTGCGTGCCCGGCGCACGGGACTTCAGCAACGCGAGGCGTAGATCTTCGCGTCCACCTCGCGCCAGCGGTTCCATAGCCGCGCTGCTTCGCGCGCCGAATATCCGGCGCGCATCAGGTCGTCAAGCCTCTCGCGTTCCTCGCGCAGCGTGCGGCAGCGGCTGTCGGCGATGGCGGGCTGCGCTCCCGCGGCCCCTTTCGCGGCCTGTCGGACGGTCTCTGGACGGGTGGCCGCCCGTGAGGGTGCTGGCTCGATTGACGGCGCGTGTCCCGGCCCCGGGTCGTGGACACGAAGCACGCGTGCCTCCGCAAGCGGTCCGCAGGGACGGTCCGAGTAGGCCACCGGCGTCGCGTCACGGCACACGAATACCGGTCGATCAATGGCCGCACGCAACGGCGCCGCCGCCAGGCAAAGGGCTGCCAGGCACGCAGGGGTCGTGACGGCGCGACAGGTCGGTGTGAGCATGATACGCCCTCCATGGCTGATGCACGGAGACTGCGCTGCACGCCGGCGTCGGGCCAGCGGAATTTGTGCCGCGAACGAACGGTTTTGGCGCGGTGCGGGCCGGGTAAGGCCGGCACGAGATCCGTTCAGGCGCGACCGACGTTGGCGTCCGTGGGCGAGTGGAAATACTGGCTCTCTTCCGAGAACTCCTGCACCAGTTGCCGCAGCTGCGCCAGCCGGCCCTCGGCCGTGCTGATCGGCAGGCAGTCCTCGCAACTCGGGTCGCCGCAAGGCTGGCGCGTGTACAGCCAGTACTGGACTGCGCCGGCAAGCAGGCCGTCGGCAATGTCCCACAGGTCCGCCTTGTCGTCGTTGTCCGCAATCTGGTTGCCGAGTTCGACCGCCTTGCCAAAGGCTTCCTCGAACGACTGGGTTTCGTCCTGCATGTGATCGATTGCCGTTTCTGCCGGGTGCTTTCGCTGGAGCGGCGATGATACCAGAGGCGACGCCACGGGCCTGTCCGCAGGGTCGCGTTCCGGCGCGCCAGGGCCCGGCCGATCAGCGGGTTGGGTTCTAATTCAGATGCCGGCTTTCCCGAGCGCATCGAGCACGGCTCGGATTGCGCCGGCCACCCCGGGGTGAACCGCCTCGAGGCGGACCGCAGCACCCTCGAGCGCGTCGCCGTGCGGCACCGCCCCGGCCGGTTGCTCGTCCGCGGAGCCGGCCCGGGTCGTCTCGAGCAAGCGGCGGATGTCCCCGAGCAGCGACTCGAGCAATTCGCGATCGCCTGGCTCGAGCCGGTCGGCGCTGCGCAGTTCCTCGTGCAGTCCTTGCAGCGTCTGGTGCAGTTCGCTCATGGTCGTACCGTTGGTCGATGGCCTGGGCCGAGTGTAGCAGCGCAACGACGACTTCGACCTCAGTGTAATCCCGCGTCGCGTACAATCCCGCCGAACGGCGCAGTGCGTCACGTGGTCCTGAAGGAGTAGACGGCATGGGCAGGCTTAATCGGGCTGTGGCAATGGTCGCGGGACTTGCGGTCGTTCTGCTGGCCACGGGAGCGCGGGCAGAAGACGAGTCGCGCCCCCAGTTCAGTCCGCGGGCGGAGCTCACGCCGTACATTGGCTATCGCTTCGGCGGGCAGTTCGACCTCGACGTCGTGCCGCCGGACACCAGCAAGTCCGTGGATCTCCAGGACTCGAGCGTCTGGGGCGTCGACCTCGGTATCTACCGCGACCGGTCGTCGTTCTACGAGGTGCTCTACAGCCACCAGTCCGCCGGGCTGGACACCAATGACCCGTCGTTGAAGGGCACGGACGTGACCATCGAGTACCTGCAGGTCGGCGGCACGCTGCTCTTCCAGGACCACGACCACTACGTGCCCTACCTGTCGCTGACCGTCGGCGGGACGAAGTTCGATGCGGGCGGCAGCTATGGTTCGGAAACCAAGTTCTCCGGCAGCCTGGGCGGGGGCGTGCGCTTCCCGATCGGCGAGCACCTGGCCGCGACGCTCGGCGCGCGTGGCTACCTGACCGTGGTGAATTCCGACACCGAGTTCTTCTGCAGCGGAAGCGGCAGCGTCAATTGCCTGTTCAGGACGACGGGCAGCACGTTCTTCCAGGGCGAAGCGCTGCTCGGAGTCACGTTCGTCTTCTGAGCGGACACGCCGCTCAGACCAGCACGCGCTCGATACCGCCCGCGTTGGCCCGGCGGACGTAGTCGGCGAGCCAGTCCTCGCCGATCGCGTGGCGTGCGATCTCCACGACGATGTAGTCAGCCTCGGTCCCGGAATCGTCGTCGTAGCGGCTCAAGCCCTGCAGGCAGGACGGGCACGAGGTGAGGACCTTCACGGCGCCCTCGAAGCCGTCGTCGCGCATTCGTGCGGCGCCGGCCTCCATCTCGCGCTGCTTGCGGAACCGCACCTGTGTCGCGACGTCCGGGCGCGACACCGCGAACGTACCCGACTCGCCGCAGCATCGGTCACTCTTCTCGACGGGCCGCGAGCCCGTGCCCATCAGCGCATTCACCACCTTGAGCGGGTCGTCGGTCTTGATCGGCGAGTGGCAGGGATCGTGGTACATATAGCGCGTGCCCGTCACTCCCTCGAGCCGCACGCCTTTCTCGAGCAGGAACTCGTGGATGTCCAGGATGCGACTTCCCGGAAAGATCTCCCCGAACTGGTAATCCTGGAGCTGGTCGTGGCAGGTCCCGCAGCTCACCACCACCGTGCGCAGGTCGAGGTAATTGAGCGTGTTGGCCACGCGGTGGAACAGCACGCGGTTGTCGGTGATGATCTTCCGCGCCTGGTCGAACTGGCCCGAGCCGCGCTGCGGGTAGCCGCAGCAGACGTAGCCCGGTGGCAGCACGGTCTGCACGCCCACCTGCCAGAGCATCGCCTGGGTGGCCAGCCCGACCTGCGAGAACAGGCGCTCCGAGCCGCAGCCGGGAAAGTAGAACACGGCCTCCGATTCGCTGCTGGTGCGGGCCGGATCACGAATGATCGGGACGTAGTTGCGGTCCTCGATGTCGAGCAGCGCCCGCGCGGTGCGCTTCGGCAGTCCGGAGGGCATCTTCTTGTTGACGAAATGAACCACCTGCTCGCGCAGCGGCGGCCGCCCGCCGGTCGTCGCCGGCGGGCGCCTTGCCTGCGCCGAACCAAGCGCACCGAGGGCGCGGTGCCCGAGCCGCTGTGCCCGATAGCCCAGGCCGACCATCAGGCCGCGGGTGAGCCGGACGGTGTCCGGGTCGGTCGCGTTCAGGAAGAACATCGCCGCCGCGGTGCCGGGATTGAAGCGCTTCTTCCCGACGCGCCGCAGCAGGTCGCGCATCGCCATCGACACGTCCCCAAAATCGATGTCCACCGGGCAGGGCGACTCGCACTTGTGGCAGACCGTGCAGTGGTCGGCCACGTCCGAGAACGCGTCCCAGTGCTGCAGCGACACGCCGCGCCTGGTCTGCTCCTCGTACAGGAACGCCTCGATCAGCAGCGAGGTCGCGAGGATCTTGTTGCGCGGCGAATAGAGCAGGTTGGCACCCGGCACGTGCGTGGAGCACACCGGCTTGCACTTGCCGCAGCGCAGGCAGTCCTTGATCGCGTCCGAGATGGAGGCGATGTCCGACTGCTGCATGATCAGCGACTCGTGCCCGAGCAGGTTGAAGCTGGGCGTGTACGCCCGCCTCAGGTCGGCGCCGGGCAGCAGCTTGCCGCGGTTGAAGTTGCCCTGAGGGTCGATTCGCTCCTTGTACGCACGGAACTCCACGATCTCGGCGTCGTCGAGGTATTCGAGCTTGGTGATGCCGATGCCGTGTTCGCCAGAGATGACGCCGCCCAGCTCGCGCGCGATGCGCATGATCCGCGCAACCGCGCCGTTGGCCTGCTGCAGCATCGAGTAGTCGTCGGAATTGACCGGGATGTTGGTGTGCACGTTGCCGTCGCCCGCGTGCATGTGCAGCGCGACGAAGACGCGGCTGCGCAGCGTGCTGGCGTGGATCGCTTCGAGGTCCCCGACCAGCGGCACGAACGGCCCGCCGGCGAAGATCCGCCGCAGTTCCGCGCGCATTTCCGCCTTCCACGACACGCGGATCGTCCGGTCCTGCAGCAGGTCGAAAATGCGCAGTCCCGGCTCGTCGCCCAGGCGTCGCGTGAACTCGCCGCGCCGGGATTCGAGGCCCAGCCCGCAGAGGTCCTCCAGCGATGAGGCGAGTGGTGCGTCGAGGTGGGCGGCGAGCCAGGCCCAGCGCGCGCGCGCGGCCTCGATCACCGCCAGCGCCTGCTGCGGCCGGTCGCCCAGCACGTCTTCGTGCGGCAGGCGGTCCACGTCCGGGTCGCCCGTCTTCCCGACTCGCGGCGAACTGCCGAGGTAGTCGGCAAGGGCCTGTGACAGCGCGACCTTGTTGGCGAGCGAGAACTCGATGTTGATGCGCTCGATCGCGTCGGTGTACTCGCCGAGGCGCTCGAGCGGGATCACCACGTCTTCGTTGATCTTGAACGCGTTGGTGTGGCGCGCGATCGCCGCGGTGCGCGACCTGTCGCGCCAGAATGCCTTGCGCGCCTCGCTGCCGGCCGCCACGAATCCTTCGCCCGACCGCGCGTTCGCGATCCGCACGACGTCGGACGCAGCGCGCGCAACGGCTGCCTCGTCATCGCCAACGATGTCGCCGAGCAGCACCATCTTCGGCAGTGCGCCGCGCCGCGACCGGGTCGCGTAGCCGACGGCCTTGAGGTAACGCTCGTCGAGGTGCTCCAGGCCCGCCAGGCGCACGCCGGTCGCGGACTGCGCCGCGAGGTGGTCGCGAATCTCGACGATGGCGGGGATCGCGTCGCGCGCGTGGCCGAAGAATTCCAGGCAGACCGTGCGCACGTTCGCGGGCATGCGGTGCAGCACCCAGCGGGCGCTGGTGACGATCCCGTCACAACCTTCTTTCTGCACTCCCGGCAGGCCGCCGAGGAACTTGTCGGTGACGTCCTTGCCGAGGCCGGCCTTGCGGAACCGGTGGCCGTCGATCTCGAGGCGCACGGTCCGCAGCACCGGCGCCCGGTCGGGCCGCTGCCGACCGTCCTTCCACACCAGTTCGAATGTCGCGACCTGCGCTGCGTGGATTCGTCCGAGGTTGTGGCCGACGCGCGTGACTTCGAGCCAGTTGCCTTCTGCGTCCACCATCCGCCACCAGGCGAGATTGTCGAGCGCCGTTCCCCACAGCACTGCCTTCTTGCCGCCGGCGTTCATCGCGATGTTGCCGCCCACGCAGGAAGCGTCCGCAGACGTCGGGTCCACCGCAAACGCCAATCCGGCGCGGCTGGCCGTTTCCTCGACGCGACGCGTGACGACGCCCGCCTCGGTCAGCACGGTGGGCACCGGGCGCGCGACACCGGGCAAGTCCATGGATTCGACCGGTCCGATGCGTTCGAGTTTCTCGGTGTTGATCACGGCGGCCAGCGGCGTGAGCGGCACCGCGCTGCCCGTGTATCCAGTGCCGCCGCCGCGCGGAATGATGGTCAAGCCGAGCTCGATGCAGGCGCGCACCAGTCCCGGTATTTCATCCTCGGCGTCGGGTGCGAGCACGACGAACGGGGTCTCAACCCGCCAGTCGGTGGCATCGGTTGCGTGCGAGGCCCGCGCATACGGGTCGAAGCACACGTTGTCGGCATGGGTGTGGCGGCGCAGCAGCCTGTTGGCCCGCCGCCGCAGCGCCTCCGTCGACTCGAAAGCGCCGCCAAACTGCTTCACTGCGTTGCGGGCCCCGGCGAGCAATCGCGCCACGCGCGCGTCGCGCGATTCGTCCGACCGGTCGCGGCGCAATTCGATCTCGGCAAGACGGTGCTCGAGCGCGGCGAGCAGTTGTCCGCGGCGCCGCGGGTTGTCCAGCAGGTCCTGCTCGAGGTAGGGGTTGCGCTGCACGACCCAGATGTCGCCGAGCACCTCGTAGAGCATCCGGGCCGACCGGCCCGTGCGGCGCTCCGAGCGGAGTTCGTCGAGCAACTGCCAGCCCTCGTCGCCCAGCAGCCGGATGACGATCTCCCGATCCGAGAAGGAGGTGTAGTTGTAGGGGATCTCGCGCAGGCGCGCCGGCGGGTCGAGGCCGGGCACAGCGGGCATGGCCATCTCAGTGAAGTCGACCGCGCGCGGTCAGTTCCAGAACTTCCACCATGGCCGATCGGTGAGCTCACCCTGGTTCGGGTCGATGGTGGGCGCGTTCGCCTGCCGCACGCTGTCGGCGACTGCCGCGAGGTCGGGAATCTCCAGCTCTCGGTAGCCCGCCGCCATGATGCCGAGTGCCTCGAGTGCCGCCGGAGAGCCGTCGTAATTCTCGATCACCGCGCGCGCCCGGTTCACGGCCGCAACGTAGGCCTCGCGCCGCATGTAGTACGTGGCGACCGCGAGTTCGTAGTCGGCGAGCTTGTTCCTCAGGAAGATCGCACGCTGGTGCGAATCAGCGGCGTAGGGGCTTGTTGGGTACTGCTGCAGCAGCAGCTGGAACGATTGCAGGGCCTTGCGCGCCTCGTGCGGGGGGCGCTTGGTAACGTCGGCGTGGAAGGTTTCTTCCAGCCAGCCGGCGCCGGAATCGAAGTACACCAGGCCGCGGATGTAGTAGGCGTAGTCCACCCGCGGGTGGGTTGGGTTCTCCCGGATGAACTTGTCGGCCTGGTCGATGGCGGATTCGGCCTCGCCGTTGCGGAAATAGGCGTACATCAGGTCCAGCTGGCCCTGCTTTGCCGCATTGGTGAACGGGTAGTAGGACTCGAGCGACTCGAGCTTCTGGATCGCGTCCTTGAAGTTGTTGGACTTCATGTCCTGGGCAGCCTGGTCGTAGAGCTTGTCCGGCGCGCCCACCGGGCCCGCGTCGCCGCGGCTCTTGCAGCCGGACATGGCCAGCGCCGCTGCCGCCAGGCCGAGAAGGATGAACAGGGTGCGGGACGGGCGGGCTGTGGTCATGGTCGATTGCAGAATCGCTGGGGTCGGTGGGCGGACGCGGAAGTATATAGAAAATGCACTCCGGACCGACGTTCCGGTACACAAGGCATCGGGCATCGGCCAGAATGCGCCGCGATGACTGCCACGATCCTTGAAATCTCGATCGAAATTCCGCCGGGCCAGGCCGGGCAGCGCCTGGACCAGGCGCTTGCGGCCCTGCTTCCAGATCACTCCCGCAGCCGGCTCAAGTCCTGGATCGACAATGGCGAGGTGCTGGTCGACGGCGTGCCGCGCAGGCCACGCGACAAGGTGTCCGGCGGCGAGAAGGTCGTGATTTCGGCGGCGCTGGCGGAGGACCCACGGGCCGCTCCCCAGGACATCCCGCTGACGCTGGTGCACGAGGACCGGCATGTCTTCGTGCTGGACAAGCCAGCCGGGCTGGTCGTGCACCCCGGCGCCGGCAATCCCGACAACACCTTGCAGAATGCCCTGCTCGCGCTCGACGCCAGGCTCGCCAGCCTGCCGCGCGCGGGCATCGTGCACAGGCTCGACAAGGACACCAGCGGATTGCTGGTCGTGGCGCGGACCATGGCCGCCCACACGGCGCTGGTGCGGATGCTGGAGCAGCGCGACATACATCGCGAGTACCAGGCGGTCTGCCGTGGCGTGATGACCGCCGGCGGCACGGTCGATGCCCCGATCGACCGGCATCCAACCGACCGGGTGCGCATGGCAGTGCGACAGGGCGGGCGCGAGTCGGTCACGCACTACCGCGTAATCCACCGCTATCGTGCCCACACCCACGTGCGCGTGCAGCTCGAGACCGGCCGCACCCACCAGATCCGTGTGCACCTTACCCACGCCGGATTCCCGATCGTCGGGGATCGTGTCTACGGCGGGCGACTTGCATTTCCCCGTGGTGCGAGCGAGTTGCTGCGGCAGGCCCTCAAGGACTTCCCGCGACAGGCGCTGCACGCGGCGCGACTCGAGTTTGCGCACCCGGTGACCGGCAAGCCGTTGGAGTGCGTTGCGCCGCTGCCGGCCGACATGCAGCAATTGCTGTGCGTGCTTGCGGCGGACGCAGCCGGTACATGACCGGCGGCGTCGCGTGGGTCGAGCCCGATTGGCCGGTCCCGCGACGGGTCCGCGTGCTTTCGACACTGCGATCCGGTGGCGCAAGCGCGGGTTCGTACGCGTCGCTGAACCTCGCGGCGCACGTCGGCGACGACCCGGCCCGGGTCCAGCAGAACAGGTGCCGGCTCCGTGAGACCGCCGGCCTGCCCTGCGAGCCGCTGTGGCTCGAGCAGGTGCACGGATGCGAGGTGGTCGAGGCCGCCCTGCAGGAGGGCGTGCCCAGGGCCGACGCGGCGTTCGCAACCAGGACCGGCCGTGTCTGCGCGGTCCTGACCGCGGATTGCCTGCCGGTGGTGCTGGCGGACCACGCCGGCTCGCGCGTGGCCGCGGCCCATGCCGGCTGGCGCGGGCTGGCTGGCGGCGTGGTCGAGGCGACGATCGCGGCACTTGGCGGGCATCCCGCCGAGCTCGTCGCCTGGCTCGGTCCCGCGATCGGGCCGCAGGCATTCGAAGTTGGCGCTGACGTGCGCCAGGCGTTCATCTCCCGCTTGCCGGATGCCGGGGACTGCTTTCAGCGCAACGACCAGGGTCGGTTCCAGGCCGACCTGTACGGCCTGGCCAGGATGCTGCTCGCGCGCGCGGGCGTCGGGTCGGTCCACGGCGGCGGCTGGTGCACGGCAACCGATGGCGCGCGCTTCTTCTCGTACCGCCGCGAGGGCGTGACCGGCCGCATGGCGACGCTGGCGTGGCTCGAGTGAAGGCCATGGTACGCTCGCGCGCCCGGCACCAGTTCGAGGCAATGTGAACTCGCTGACCCTCATCGTCGTTCTTACCGGCCTCAGCGGCTTTGTAAGCGCGCTGGCGGCGGCGTTCTTCCTAGTGCTCGGTGACCAGCGCCGCAGCCAGATCCTGCCGCACCTGGTGAGCTTCGCGACCGGTGCATTGCTTGGAGCGGCCTTCCTCGGCCTGCTGCCGCACGCGCTCCAGTCGGCCGGTCCGGACGGCGCGCATCGCATCGGCATGGGCCTGCTGCTGGGCATCCTGACGTTCTTCCTGCTCGAAAAGTTCGTCCTCTGGCGCCATTGCCACGACGATCCCTGCGAAATGCATTCGCCGAGCCATGCGGCGCGGGACGCTGCCTCGGCACGCATGATCCTGCTCGGTGACAGCTTCCACAACGTTCTGGACGGCGTGCTGGTTGCGGCGGCCATCATGACCGACGTGAAGCTCGGCATCGTGACCGCGGTCGCGGTGGCTGCGCACGAGATACCGCAGGAGGTTGGCGACCTGGCGATCCTGCTGCACGGAGGGTATTCGCGTGGCCGCGCGCTTGTGTTGAACCTGTTGACCAGCCTCACCTCCATCGTCGGCGGCGTCGTTGCGTACTTCGCGCTCGGGACTGCGATGCACCTGCTTCCGTATGCGCTGGCGTTTGCCGCAGCGAGCTTCATCTATATCGCGGTCGCCGACCTGATTCCCGGGTTGCACCGCCGCGTTGACCTCCGGGCCGGCCTCGAACAGGTACTGTTTATCGGGCTGGGCGTGGCGGTCGTGTACTTCACGCATCAGCAGATGCATTGACGGCCCGCGTCCCCTGGTGCCTGGGTGCCGGGCCACCAACCACCAGCCACCGGCCGTAGCCACGAGGTGCAACCCGTGTACGACGGGACCGCCGGCTATCACGCCTTCGCGAAGCTGGGCTGGATCGACTCGTTGCTGAACGCCTCGATGATCCTTACCGGCATGGGGCCGGTGGACACGATGACGACCGACTCGGCGAAGCACTTCGCTTCCGTCTATGCGCTATACAGCGGCATCGTCTTCCTGGCTGCCGTCGGCGTGCTATTCATGCCGTTTTTACACCGGGTCCTGCACAAGCTGCACATCAATTCGTGATCCCGGAATCGTCCGGTCCGAAAAGCTTCGAAAATGCGCCAAAAATCCAAATAATTGGATCTTGTGCGTCGATCTTCGAAAATCCAATGATTCTCCAGGTCGCGGGGGCGTTTGCGGGTCGACCGATCGGGCGATTGAGCTGCGCCAGTTCCGTGGAAACACGGCGGTCGCTTGCCATGCTGCCCTTTATCTTCGGCACTTCTGCCCCCAACTAGCCGGTAACGCAGTCCCTGCAGGGAGCCCCGACCGATGCGAATGGACAAACTGACCAGCAAGTTCCAAATGGCAATCGCCGACGCCCAGTCGCTGGCGCTGGGCCGCGACAGCCAGTTCATCGAGCCCACCCACCTGATGCTCGCGTTGCTCGACCAGCAGGGCGGCTCGGTGCGTCCGCTGCTCGACAAGGCGGGCGTAAACGTCAACCGGCTGCGCTCCCAGCTCGGCCAGGCGATCGACGGCCTCGCCAGGGTCGAAGGCACCGGCGGCGAGGTCCACTTCTCCAACGACCTCGGCAAGTTGCTGAACGTGACCGACAAGCTCGCGCAGAAGCGCGACGACCAGTTCGTGTCCAGCGAGCTCTACGTGCTCGCGGCCCTCGACGACAAAGGTGAACTCGGCCGGATCCTGAAGGACTGCGGCGCCGTGAAGGGCGCGCTGGAGCGCGCGATCGAGGAGGTGCGTGGCGGAGAGAAGGTCACCGACGCGAACGCCGAGGACCAGCGCCGGGCGCTGGAGAAATTCACCATCGACCTGACCGAGCGCGCCGAGCAGGGCAAGCTCGACCCGGTGATCGGCCGCGACGACGAGATCCGCCGCACCATCCAGGTGCTGCAGCGTCGCACCAAGAACAATCCGGTGCTGATCGGCGAGCCGGGCGTCGGCAAGACCGCGATTGTCGAGGGGCTGGCGTTGCGCATCGTGAACGGCGAGGTGCCCGACAGCCTGCGTGACAAGCGAATCCTGGCGCTCGACATGGGCTCGCTGATCGCGGGAGCGAAGTTCCGCGGCGAGTTCGAGGAGCGCCTGAAGGGTGTTTTGAACGACTTGTCGAAGCAGGAAGGCCGCGTGATCCTGTTCATCGACGAGCTGCACACGATGGTCGGTGCGGGCAAGGCCGAAGGCGCGATGGACGCCGGCAACATGCTGAAACCCGCGCTCGCGCGCGGCGAGCTGCATTGCGTCGGCGCAACCACGCTCGATGAATACCG
This sequence comes from uncultured Gammaproteobacteria bacterium, assembly GCA_963846305.1. GTDB lineage: Bacteria > Pseudomonadota > Gammaproteobacteria > Steroidobacterales > Steroidobacteraceae > RPQJ01. The sequence goes on along the minus strand of CAWJVK010000001.1, from coordinate 220,037 downwards.
CAAGTACGTCGAGAAGGACGCCGCGCTGGAGCGCCGCTTCCAGAAAGTGCTGGTGGAGGAGCCCTCGGTCGAGGACACGATCGCGATCCTGCGCGGGCTGAAGGAGCGCTATGCCGTCCACCACAAGGTCGAGATCACCGATCCGGCGATCGTCGCCGCGGCGACCCTGTCGCACCGCTACATCTCGGGCCGGCAGTTGCCCGACAAGGCCATCGACCTGATCGACGAAGCGGCGTCGCGCATACGCATGGAGATCGACTCGAAGCCCGAATCGATGGACCGCCTCGAGCGCCGCATCATCCAGCTGAAGATGGAACGCGAGGCGCTGAAGAAGGAGAAGGACGAGGCGTCAAGGAAACGCCTGGATCAGCTCGAGGAGACGCTTGCGGGTCTCGAAAAGGAGTATTCCGACCTCGAGGAAGTCTGGAAGGCCGAGAAGGCCACTGCGCAGGGTGCTGCCCGGATCAAGGAAGACCTCGAGCGCGCGAGGGTCGATTTCGACGCGGCCCGCCGCGCCGGGGACCTCGGGCGCATGTCCGAACTGCAGTACGGCAGGATCCCGGAACTCGAGAAGCGCCTGCTCGACGCGCAGGCGGCGGAGGCCGGGGTGCCGACGCTGGTTCGCAACAAGGTGACCGAGGAAGAGGTCGCCGAGGTCGTCTCGAAGTGGACTGGCATCCCGGTGTCGAAGATGCTCGAAGGCGAGCGCGACCGGCTGTTGCGCATGGAGGAGGCGCTCGCGAAGCGTGTCGTCGGCCAGGCGGAGGCCGTGAAGGCCGTGTCCGACGCGATCCGGCGTTCGCGCGCGGGGCTGTCCGATCCGAACCGGCCGAACGGGTCGTTCCTGTTCCTCGGCCCCACCGGGGTCGGCAAGACCGAGCTCTCCAAGGCGCTGGCGGAATTCCTGTTCGACACCGAAGAGGCGATGGTGCGCATCGACATGTCCGAGTTCATGGAGAAACACTCGGTGGCGCGGATGATCGGTGCGCCCCCGGGCTACGTGGGCTACGAGGAGGGCGGCTATCTCACCGAGGCCGTGCGGCGCCGACCGTATTCCGTGATCCTGCTCGACGAGGTCGAGAAGGCCCACCCCGACGTATTCAACGTTCTGCTGCAGGTGCTCGACGACGGGCGCCTGACGGACGGCCAGGGCCGGACCGTCGATTTCCGCAACACCGTGATCATCATGACCTCGAACCTCGGTTCGCAGGTCATCCAGGAACTGGCCGGCGAGGCCAACTACGCGAAGATGAAGTCCGCGGTCATGGAGATCGTCGGCGGCCACTTCCGCCCGGAGTTCATCAACCGCGTGGACGAGGTCGTGGTGTTCCACCCGCTTGGACGCGAGGACTTGCGCTCGATCGTCGAGATCCAGGTCGGGTTCCTGCGTCGCAGGCTGGCGGACCGGGACATGGAACTCGTGCTCGACGATTCTGCCCTGGACTTGTTGAGCGAGGCCGGCTTCGACCCGGTCTATGGAGCGCGGCCACTGAAGCGCGCGATCCAGCACCAGCTCGAAAATCCGCTGGCCCAGTCCATCCTGCGCGGCGACTTCGGGCCGGGCGACCGGGTACTGGTTACGGCCAGCGACGGAAAGCTGGTATTTTCGGGGCGCGGTGGGGCCGGCTCGCCGGCGGCTGCAAAGCGCAAGCGGGCCTGACCTCGTGCAGGGCGGCCCGCGCAGTCGAAAGGCGGCGGGCCATCCCGTTTCCGTATAATCGCCCGCTCGCATCAGGGACTCGAGCCGATCATGCCAATCTACGAATACCAGTGTTCGAAGTGCGACCATCACCTCGAGGCGCTGCAGAAGATCTCCGACAAGCCGCTGCGCGAGTGCCCGGAATGCGGGCGGCACACGTTGAAACGACTGATGTCGGCGCCCATGTTCAGGCTCGCCGGCAGCGGTTGGTACGAGACGGACTTCAAGTCCGACAAGGAACAGAAGCGCAACCTGGCGCAGAAGGGCGATGCCGAGCCGGTCGCCGCCGAGACCAAGCCGGCGGTCAAGCCGGTTGCCAATCCGGACAGCAAAGCGGAGGCCAAGCCGGAGCCCAAGCCCGAATCCAGGCGCTGAGGCCGGGACGGCAGGCGGCTCGGCTGGCAGTTCGCGGCGTTCGAAGGCGCCAGCAGCCTTCGGCAGGGCATCGGCAAGAACCCCGGCACGGAAAAAGGCGCCTGCACGTGCCCGCAAGCGCTGACCCACACGCTCCCCGGAAAGTGTCCCCCGATCCCGTGGGGCACGAAGAGGCCGGGCGCCGGCATCCGCTGAAGAAATTCCGCAACTACCTGATCGGCGGCCTGCTGGTCTGGATCCCGATCATGGTCACGGTCTGGGTGCTGCGCTTCGTGGCGCGGATTCTCGACCAGTCGCTGGTGCTGCTGCCTCACGCGTGGCGCCCCGAGACTCTGGTGGGCACCTACGTTCCCGGCGTCGGGGTCATCCTGTCGCTGTTGCTGCTGTTTCTCACCGGGTTGCTGGTCAAGAACCTGTTCGGCGGCAGGATCGTGGCGGGACTCGAGTCGCTGGTGCGCCGCATTCCCGTGATCGGGCCGGTCTACGGCGGCGCCAAGTCGTTCAGCGAGACCGTGCTCACCGACACCGGTCGTTCGTTCAAGCAGGTCGTGATGGTGGAGTTCCCCCGCAAGGGCGTCTTCAGCATCGGTTTCATCACGGCGCACGACCTCGAGGAGGTGCAGGCCAAGACCGACTACAAGGTAACCGGCGTATTCGTCCCGACCACGCCCAATCCGACCACCGGCTTCCTGGTCCTGTTCCCGAACGACGAGATCGTGATGCTGGACATGTCGGTGGACGAAGCGTTCAAGATGTTGTTCACGCTCGGGGTCGTGGTCCCGGCCTGGCGAAACGCGCCCGTGGACGGTCGTCTTGCGCCGCAGCAGACCGAACCGTAACATTCCGCGCCCCTGGAATTTCCAATGTCAATGCGCACTCACTATTGCGGCGAGGTCAACGAAACCCTCGTCGGTTCCACCGTCTCGGTTGCCGGCTGGGTTCACCGCCGGCGCGACCACGGTGGCGTGATCTTCGTGGACCTTCGCGACCGCGAGGGCCTGCTGCAGGTCGTGTTCGACCCGGATGCCGCCTCGGTGTTTGCGGAGGCCGAGCGCCTGCGCGGCGAGTGGGTCATCAAGGCCACAGGGCTGGTGCGGCCGCGCCCGGCCGGGACCGCCAATGCCAACCTCGCGTCGGGCCGGGTGGAACTGCTGGCGCGGGAGATCGTGGTGCTGAACCGTGCCGAGCCGATCCCATTCCAGCTCGACGAGGACGTGAAGGAGGAGACACGGCTCAAGTACCGCTACATCGACCTGCGTCGCGACGAGATGCAGAAGCGGCTCAGGTTGCGCCACGGCGTGACGCGCGCGATGCGCGAATACCTCGACGGGCACGGGTTCATCGACGTCGAGACGCCGATGCTGACCAAGGCGACACCCGAGGGCGCGCGCGATTACCTGGTGCCGAGCCGCACGCAGCCGGGAAAGTTCTTCGCGCTGCCGCAGTCGCCGCAGATCTTCAAGCAGCTGCTGATGATGTCGGGCTTCGATCGCTACTACCAGATCGTGCGCTGCTTCCGCGACGAGGACCTGCGCGCCGATCGCCAGCCCGAGTTCACGCAGCTCGACGTCGAGACTTCGTTCCTCGAGCGCGACGAGATCCTGGCGCTGATGGAAGGCCTGGTGCGGGATATCTTCGCCAAGGCGCTGGGCGTCGTGCTGCCGGACCCGTTCCCGCGCATGACCTACGCGGAGGCGATGCGCCGCTACGCGTCCGACAAGCCCGACCTGCGCATCCCGCTCGAGCTGGTGGACGTCGCCGACCTGGTGAAGGACTGCGACTTCAAGGTGTTCGCGGCGCCCGCCGCGGACAAGGATGGCCGCGTGGCGGCACTGCGCGTCCCGGCAGGCGGAGAGAAGCTCTCGCGCAAGCAGATCGACGACTACACGACGTTCGTCGCGCGCTACGGCGCCCGGGGCCTCGCATACATCAAGGTCAACGACGCTGCGAAGGGCCGCGACGGCCTGCAGTCGCCGATCCTGAAGTTCCTCTCTGACGCGGCGGTGGCGGGGCTCATCGAGCGAACCGGTGCCGCCACCGGCGACCTGGTGTTCTTCGGCGCCGACAAGGCGAAAGTGGTCAACGACGCGCTTGGCGCGCTGCGCGTAAAGGTCGGCCAGGACCTGGGACTGGTCGAAGCCGGCTGGCGGCCGCTGTGGGTGATGGATTTCCCGATGTTCGAGTGGGATCCGGACGGCAAGCGCTGGGCCGCGATGCACCACCCGTTCACTTCGCCGGCCAATGACGATCCGGCCGCGCTCAAGGCCGACCCGGGTGGTGCGCTGGCGCGCGCCTACGACATGGTGCTGAACGGCTCCGAGATCGGCGGCGGCTCGGTGCGTATCCACCGCAGCGACATGCAGTCCACGGTGTTCGAGCTGCTCGGCATCGGGGCCGAGGAAGCCCAGAAGAAATTCGGCTTCCTGCTCGAGGCGCTGAAATACGGCGCGCCGCCGCACGGCGGCATCGCGTTCGGGCTCGATCGCCTCGCCATGCTGATGGCGGGCGCCGATTCGATCCGCGACGTGATCGCGTTCCCGAAGACGCAGACGGCGACCTGTCCGCTCACCGACGCGCCGACCGAGGTGTCGGAGCAGCAGTTGCGCGAGCTGCACGTGCGCGTGCGGCTGCCGGTGAAGGAATAGGCCCCGGCGGGAGCGGGCCCGGGCATCGCCCGGCCTGTGCTCGACGCCGGTCCTGTCGCTGGTAATCGATGCCCCGCGACCCAGTCGTCCTGGTTCACGGCCTGTGGATGAACGGGTCGGAAATGGCGTCGCTCAAGCGCCGGCTGCGCCACGAACACGGCTTTGACGTCCACGTCTTTTCCTATCCGACACTGCGCGGTCACGCGGCGGACATCAGTGCCCGGCTCGCGGATTTCGCCGATCGCGTGAGTGTGGGCCACCGTGTTCACTTCGTCGGGCACAGCCTGGGCGGCACGTTCGTCTACCGCGCGCTCAGCGAGAACGCGGGGCGCTTCCAGGGAAACGCCGTGCTGCTTGGATCGCCGCTCAGCAACTGCCGGGCGGCGGAAGGCGTGATGCGATGGCGTCCGCTGCGGCCGGTGATCGGCCCGCACCTGCTGCGCGAGGTCACCTCACGCGAGGCACGCCACTGGCACGGTCCGGGCGCGCTGGGGACCATCGCAGGCACGCGGCGCGTCGGCATGGGGCAATTCTTCGCGCACTTCGATGAAAGGAACGATGGCACTGTGGCCGCCAGCGAGACGGTGATTCCCGGGCTCGACGATCACATCGAGCTGCGGCACAGCCACATGGGCATGCTTTTCGCGAAGGACGTGGCGGCGCAGGTGGCGTATTTCCTGCGCCATGAGAAGTTCAGCAGGGAGTCGGGCTGAGGCGTGCATGCGTCGCACGCGGTCAGCGTCGCGCTCGAAGTGTCTCTTTCAGCCTGAAAAGAAGATCAAGCGCGTCGCGCGGACTCAGCGCGTCGGGATCCAGGTCATCGAGTTCCGCGAGCGCTGCGGCCTCGGCGGGGTCCACGGGCGGCGGCAGGTCGAGTTCCTGTTGTGGAGTGGCCGGGCGCGCGGCATGGTCGCGGCGCTCGAGTTCGTGCAGATAGCGTCTCGCCTCGCTCACGACGGGCTTCGGCACGCCCGCGAGTCGCGCAACCTGGAGTCCGTAGCTCTGGTTCGCCGGGCCTTCCTTCACCGTGTGCAGGAACACCAGCGTGTCGGCGTGCTCGGTCGCGTCGAGGTGCACGTTGGCGCAAGCCGGCAGTTCTTCCGAGAGCGCGGTGAGCTCGAAGTAGTGCGTGGCGAACAGCGTGCAGGCGCCGACCTCGCGGCCGATGTGCCGTGCGCAGGCCCAGGCCAGCGACAGTCCGTCGTAGGTGCTGGTGCCGCGGCCGATCTCGTCCATCAACACCAGGCTGTCGCGGGTGGCGTTGTTGAGGATGTTGGCGGCCTCGGTCATCTCCACCATGAAGGTCGAGCGCCCGCCGGCCAGGTCGTCCGCAGCACCGATCCGGGTAAAGATCCGGTCCACGGGGCCGATGACGGCTGAATCGGCCGGCACGTAGCTGCCGATTCCGGCCAGGATCACGATCAGCGCCGACTGCCGCATGTAGGTCGACTTGCCGCCCATGTTCGGGCCGGTGACGATCAGCATCCGCCGCCCGTCGTGAAGGTCCAGGTCATTGGGCACGAACGGCCCGTCGAGGTGCTGCTCGACGACCAGGTGCCTCCCGCCGCGGATGTCGATGCGCGCGGTGTCACTGAGCGCGGGCTTCACCAGCCTGAGCGCGATCGACCGTTCCGCCAGGTTCGCCAGCACGTCGAGCGAGGAAAGCGCCGCGGCGCAGGCCTGCAGTCCGGGCAGGTCCTCCGTCAGCCGGTCCAGCAAGCCTTCGTAGAGTTCGCGCTCACGGGCCAGCGCGCGGTCGCGCGCGCCGAGCACGCGGTCCTCGAACGACTTCAGTTCACTGGTGATGTATCGCTCGGCATTCTTGACGGTCTGGCGCCGCACCCAGTCGGCCGGGACCTGGTCGGCCTGGCTGCGGCTGACCTCGATGTAGTAGCCCTGCACGCGGTTGTAGCCTAAGCGCAGGTTGGCAAACCCGGTGCGCTCGCGCTCGCGGTTTTCCAGCTCCAGCAACGCCTCGTCGCTGTGCTCGGCGATGCGTCGCAGCTCGTCGAGGTCGGCGTCATGGCCCGGCGCGATCACGCCGCCGTCGCGCAGCAGGGCGGCGGGCACGGGCATCAGCGCGGAGCCGAGCAGGTCGTGCGTTTCGGGATGCGAGCCTGCCGCCGCCGCGAGCCGTGCAAGCAATTGCGAGTCGATGCCGGCCAGGATCCGCTGCAGTTCCGGCAGGCAGCCCAACGCGTCGCGGAGGCCGGCCAGGTCGCGCGGACGCGCCGAGCGCAGCGCCACCCTGGCCAGGATCCGCTCGACGTCACCAACGCGCTTCAGCAGCGAGTGGATGGCCTGGTGCAGGCCGGTGTCGAGGAACGCCTCGATCGCCTGCAGGCGTTCCTCGCGTGGCGCTCGCTGCCGCAGGGGCCGCTGTACCCAGCGGCGCAGCTCGCGGCCGCCCATCGAGGTCGCCGTGCGATCGAGCACCTCGACCAGCGTGCTGTCCGCCCTGCCCGAAAGACTGGCGTCGAGTTCGAGGTTGCGCCGTGTCGCGGCATCGAGCAGCAGCGCCTCCTCGCGTTCCTCGCAGCGGATGCCGCGCAGGTGGGGAAGCGCCGACTTCTGCGTGTCGCGAAGGTATTGCAGCAGGCAGCCCGCCGCCCCGATTGCGAGCGGCCGGCCGCCCAGGCCGAAGCCCGCGAGGTCGCGGGTCCCGAACTGTTCGCAGAGCTGGCGCTCGGCGGTGGCGGACTCGAAGTGCCAGGGTGGCCGCTGCCGCAGGCAGGTCTGTGTTCCTGGTGGCACGCGCAGGATCGCGTCCTCGGCCACCAGCAGTTCCGCCGGGCGCAGGCGCTCGAGCTCGGCCGCCAGCGCCTCGGCGCCGGTCGCCTCGAGTGCATGGAAGCGCCCGCTGGAGAGTTCGAGCCATGCGAGGCCAAACCGTTCGGCCGTGGTGCTCAAGGCCGCCAGCAGCGTGTCGCGCCGCTCTTCGAGCAGCGCGTCGTCGGTCACGGTGCCGGGCGTGACGACGCGTACCACTTGCCGCTCGACCGGGCCCTTCGATTTCGCCGGGTCGCCAATCTGTTCGCAGATGGCGACAGACTCGCCTCGACGCACCGCGCGCGAGAGATAGGTGTCCAGCGACTGCACCGGCACGCCAGCCATCGGGATCGGCTCGCCGCCCGACGTGCCGCGGGCCGTCAGCGTGATGTCGAGCACGCGCGCGGCACGGCGGGCATCCTCGAAGAACAGCTCGTAGAAGTCGCCCATGCGATAGAAGACCAGCACCTCGGGGTACTGTGCCTTGATGCGCAGGTACTGCTGCATTACCGGGGTGTGCGAGGAAAGATCCGGAGCGTTCATCTCGCCGACAATGTTACGCGAAAGAAAGCGCCAGCCCCCTTGCGAGGGCTGGCGCGGTTTCAGGAATCGCGATTCTACTTCTTGTCCGGCGGCGCGACCGGCGCGGACTGTCCGGCAACGAACGGGTAGGTCGCGAACATGTTGGTGACCGCCTTATTCAGCGCCTGTTCCCGGTTGTTGAGCATTTCCTTGGTTACCGTCTTCTGGATGCCGGCCTGGAATACGACCTGCCGTTTCGAGCGATCGACGATGTCCATGACCAGCTGACCGACCTGGTAGTGCCGGGTCGTGACTTGCGACGAATAATTCCAGCCGCCGTAGGGCGCGCCGTACCAACCGCCGTATCCATACCCGGGCCCATACATCGGTCCCGGGACGGACTGCACGTCGGTCCTGTCCTCCAGCTTGCCGGTGAAGTGCACCAGCAGGTCGGGCTCGGCGGCGAGCTTGTAGCCCCGGGCCTCCATCTCGCGTGTCGCCGCGGCCTCGAGTGTCTGGATGGCCAGCGACTTTGCTTCGGTGCCCTGGTCCAGGAACCCGAAGGTGCGGAAACTGCCGAAATCGGCACTCTTGTCGTAATCGGAGCGCACCGAAGGCGTGGACGCGCACCCTGCCAGCAACGCCATGGACGCAACTGCGGCCGCCATGAACCGGGTTCCCGTGAACTTGCGCATGATGTATTGCCTCCTTACCTGGCCAGCGGAATGATCTGCGCCATCTGCCAGTCCAGCAGCGAGGTCATCTTGTTCTCGACCTGGACCCATCGCAGCACCTTGGTCTCGGGCAGCTTCTTGCCCATCCGGCCGGCATAGTCCTTCAGCAGTGCAATGCGATCCTCTCGCACCTTGAAGGACTCCTTGAGGATCTCCTTCGCGGCGTCATCCGTCATCGAGTCGTAGTTAGACGCGAACTTGTTCAGGACGTCGCTGTAGCGCGTGGCCAGCTTTTTCATCTCGGCCTGGTACTTGTCAAAGATCGGCGTGAAGGCCTGGACCTCGGCGTCGGTGAGTTGCAGCGTGGAGAGAACGATGGCGCGCTTGTCTCCCTGGATCCGGGCGATCAGCAACTGCTCCTGGTCGGACATGCTGATTTCACCGGACGACTGGGCGAGCGCACCCTGGGCAGCGCCGAGTGAGGCGATGGCTGCCAGGGCGATCACGATCTTCTTCATGGGTCAGGACTCCGGTATATTTGTCTCGAGGATCGGCGGTCGGCGCCGTGTGCGGGCTCAGTTCGCGAGCGGGATCAGTCCGTACACGTTGCGTCGCACCAGGATTTCGACTCGAGTCTCGAGCTGCGAGTAGCGCAGCGCCTTTACGGCCGGCAGTACGTCCCCAACCTTTTTGGTGTACTCCTGCTTGAGTGCCATGCGCTTGGCTTCGATCGCCATCTTCTCATCGAGCATCGACTTGGCGTCCTTGTCGGTCAGCGTGTCGTACTTCTCGGCAAACTCGTTTACCAGTGCGATGAAGCGGTCGTCGAGCTTCTTAACCTTGGTCTCGTACTCGTCGTAAATGGGCCAGAACGCCGCGCCCTCGGCGTCCGTCAACTTGAGATTCCTCTCGTAGACTGACCGCTTGTCGCTCATCACCCTGTCGAGCAGGATCTGCTCGTCAGAGGTTGGCACGGTATCCGGCGCGGCGACCTGCGCCGACGACATCAGTGGGAGCGATGCGACGAACAGCGCGAGGGCCAACGGGGCGAGTCTCATAACTAAGCCTTCCTTGTTGAGGATTGATCAGACACGGTAGGACACGGCCCCTGTGCTGTCCAGAGGCGGCTAAAATCCTGCGCATGACATCTCCAAATGACGACGAAATCAAGGCGCTGGCGACCCGTGTGGGCGGCCGCCTGCTGGACGCAGGTCGCAAGCTTGCCGTCGCCGAGTCCTGCACCGGCGGCTGGGTGGCCAAGGCCTGCACCGACTTGCCGGGCAGCAGCCGGTGGTTCGAAGGTGGGGTGGTCACCTATTCGAACCAGGCCAAGTCGAAGATCCTCGGGGTCGGCGTCGATACCCTGAGGAAGGCGGGCGCCGTCAGCGAGGCCGTGGTCCGCGAGATGGCCGTTGGAGCGCTGGATCGCTTGGGCACCGACCTGGCGGTCGCTGTCAGCGGAATCGCCGGCCCGGACGGAGGCCAGCAGGGCAAACCGGTAGGTACGGTCTGGTTCGCGTGGGCGTTCGACCAGGGGGACCAGCGGGAGGTGCGCGCGGAGGTCCACATTTTCCAGGGCGACAGGGAAGCCGTGCGGCGGCAGGCGGTGGCCCTGGCCCTGGCCGGTGTGCTCGACGCGTGACCGCGGTGGCCAATGGGCCGGCGGTGTGGCGCGGGCCGGCAAGACGCCTGTTCTTCGCTTCGTGGCCGGACGATGCGGCGCGACACCGTCTGGCAGCGGCCGTGCGCCAATTCGTGCCTGCAGGCGCTGGCCGACCCCAGCGACCCGACCAGTGGCACCTGACCCTGGAATTCCTGGGCGACGTGCCGGAATCCAGGCTGCAGGACGTTCTGGACACAGCTGCGGCGGCCGCCGCAGGAGCGTTGGGCTGCAAACTGGGATTCGACCGCTTCCAGCACTGGAAGCGGTCGCAGGTGCTTTGCCTGACGGCCGCGTCGACGCCGGATCCGCTGGTCGCGCTGGTGCAGTCGCTCAGGTCCGAGTTACTGCTGCGCGGATTTACGCCGGAGGCGCGGCCGTTCAGTCCGCATGTGACGCTTGCGCGCCGAATCCCGCGGTCGCCGCCGCCGGGGGCAGGAGAACGGCTCGTGCGGCCGCTTCATTGGCCCGTCCGTGCGCTCGCACTGGTACAGTCGGTGACCGGCCCCGAGGGCGCTCGATACGTCGAGCTTGCGTCCTGGCCTACAGACACTTGACCAGCCAGATTCGGATGGGCTCACGCCATGAGCCTGCCCGGGCCGAGACTGCAACCAGTAACTGCTGGTTTGCATGAATTTATCGCCCGGCGGGGGCGTGGTCGCTGTGAAATAATGCGCCCCTTCCCGGATATCCACTTCTGACAGGGCCTGCCGGCCCAAAGCGAGCACAGGCAATGGAAGACAACCGCAAGAAGGCCCTGGTGGCCGCACTGGGACAGATCGAGAAGCAGTTCGGCAAGGGCTCGGTGATGCGCCTCGGGGACGCCGGCGCGACCTACGATGTTGAGGCGGTCTCGACCGGCTCGCTGGGTCTCGACATCGCGCTCGGTGTCGGCGGATTGCCGCGAGGCCGCGTGGTGGAAATCTACGGGCCGGAATCGTCGGGCAAGACCACGCTGGCGCTTACCGCGATCGCCGAAGTGCAGCGGGCGGGTGGCACCGCCGCCTTCGTGGACGCGGAGCACGCGCTCGACCCAGCCTACGCAGAAAAGCTCGGCGTCAACGTGAACGAGCTGCTCGTGTCGCAGCCCGACAACGGCGAGCAGGCACTCGAGATCACCGACATGCTGGTGCGCTCCGGCGCGGTCGACATGATCGTCGTGGACTCGGTGGCGGCCCTCACGCCGAAGGCCGAGATCGAGGGCGAGATGGGCGAAATGCAGATGGGCCTGCAGGCCCGCCTGATGTCGCAGGCGCTGCGCAAGCTCACCGGCAACATCAAGCGCTCGAACAGCATCGTCGTGTTCATAAACCAGATCCGCATGAAGATCGGCGTGATGTTCGGCAACCCCGAGACGACCAGCGGCGGCAACGCGCTGAAGTTCTACGCTTCGGTGCGCCTCGACATCCGCCGTATCGGCGCGATCAAGTCCGCCGACGAGGTGATCGGCAACCAGACGCGCGTCAAGGTCGTGAAGAACAAGGTCGCGCCGCCGTTCCGCGAGGCCGAGTTCGAAATCATGTACGGCCTGGGCATCTCGCGCGAAGGCGAGATCATCGAGCTGGGTGTGTTGCACAACCTGATCGAGAAGTCCGGCTCCTGGTACAGCTACAACGGCGAGCGCATCGGCCAGGGCAAGGAGAACGTGCGCACCTACCTGCAACAGCACAAGGACACGGCGCGCGAGATCGAGGATGCGCTCCGGGCCAAGCTGCTGGTCGTCGCGAAGAAGGGCGAGGCAGCCAAGGGTGAGGCGGCCGAGGAAGCCTGACGCGGCGGCCGCGGAGGCCGACGAACGCACGGTCCGCGTCGCGGCGCTCGCGCTGCTCGCGGGCCGGGACTTCGGCCGGGCGGAACTGGCTACGCGACTCGAGCGGTGCGGCTACCCGGTCGAGGTGATCGCGGCCGTGGTGGAGGCGCTCGTCGCCGAGCGCCTGCTCTCCGAGGAGCGATTCACCGGGCAGTTCGTGCGGCAGCGGGCCGCGCGCGGCCACGGGCCGGTGCGCATCCGCATGGAACTGCGCGAGCGAGGCGTGGCCGACGCCGACATCGACGAGGCGCTTGAAGCCTCGGCCGAGGACTGGTCTGCCATTGCCCGTGACACGCGCCGCAGGCGATTCGGTGCCGCCGGCCCCGCGGACTGGCCGGAACGTGCAAGACAAAGCCGATTCCTGCAATATCGCGGGTTTTCCGCCGAACAGATCCGGGCCGCACTGGGCCCGGGCGAAGACACCGAGCCGTGAACAAGATGAGCGAACCCCGCAAGCAGATGGGCAGCGCCGAGTTGCGCGCCGCATTTCTCGAATTCTTCAAGGGCCACGGCCACGCGGTGGTGCCCTCGAGTTCGCTGGTGCCGGGCAACGACCCGACGCTGCTGTTCACCAACGCCGGCATGGTCCAGTTCAAGGACGTGTTCCTCGGCAAGGACCAGCGCAGCTACGTTCGAGCGGCAAGTTCGCAGCGCTGCGTGCGCGCCGGCGGCAAACACAACGACCTCGAGAACGTCGGCTACACGGCCCGGCACCACACGTTCTTCGAGATGCTCGGCAATTTCAGCTTCGGCGACTACTTCAAGCGCGAGGCGGTCCACTACGCCTGGGACTTCGTGACCGGCACGCTCGGCATCCCGCCCGAGCGGCTGTGGGTCACCGTGTATGAAGAGGACGACGGCGCTGCGGAGATCTGGCTCAAGGAAATCGGCGTCGACCCGGGCCGGTTGACCCGCATGGGCATGAAGTCGAATTTCTGGTCGATGGGCGACACCGGTCCCTGCGGCCCATGCAGCGAAATCTTCTACGACCATGGCCCCGGCATCGAAGGCGGACCGCCGGGCTCGCCCAATGAGGACGGCGACCGTTACGTCGAGATCTGGAACCTGGTGTTCATGCAATACGACCGCTCGGCCGACGGCACGATGACGCCACTGCCGAAGCCCTCGGTGGACACGGGCATGGGACTCGAGCGCATCGCGGCCGTGATGCAGGGCGTGCACAGCAATTACGACATCGATCTCTTCCGGCACTTGATTGCCGCCGCAGCCAGGCTCACCGGCACGACCGACACGACGTCGAGTTCGCTGCGCGTCATCGCCGACCACATCCGCGCATGCTCGTTCCTGGTCGCCGACGGCGTGCTGCCATCCAACGAGGGCCGCGGCTACGTGCTCCGGCGCATCGTCCGGCGCGCGATCCGGCACGGTTTCATGCTCGGCCAGCGAGAGCCTTTCTTCCATGCGCTGGTGCCGGTGCTGGACGAGGAAATGGGCGCGGCGTATCCGGAACTCCACGCGCAGCGCGCGCACATCGAACGCGTGCTCAGGCAGGAGGAGGAACGCTTCGCCGAGACGCTGGCGCAGGGCATGGCGCTGCTCGACGGCGCGATCGGCAAGCTCTCCGGCAAGCAGATCCCCGGCGAGACCGTGTTCCGGCTGTACGACACCTTCGGTTTCCCGCTGGACCTGACCAACGACATCGCACGCGAGCGGGGCCTCACCATCGACGAAGCGGGCTTCGAGGCGGCGATGAACGAGCAGCGCAATCGTGCGCGGGCCGCGAGCAAGTTCGGCGTGGACCTTCGCGCCGGGATGACCGTCGAGGGCCAGACGAAATTCACCGGTTATGAGATCGAGCAGGGCGTTGGTCGCGTGGTGAATTTGTTTCGCGGCAGCGAGCCCGTGCAGCAGCTCGGCGCCGGCGACGAAGGGCAGGTGGTGCTCGACTCCACGCCGTTCTACGCCGAGAGCGGCGGACAGGTCGGTGACCGGGGCGTGCTGGTCGCGGGCGACGCCCGCTTCGTGGTCATGGACACGCAGAAACTCGGCAAGGCGCACGTGCACGTGGGCCGGGTCGAGTCGGGCGAGCTGCGCGTGGGATCCGAGGTAACGGCACAGGTCGACCACGAACTGCGCCAAGCCACTCGGCTAAACCACACCGCGACCCACCTGTTGCACGCTGCACTTCGCAAGGTGCTTGGGCTCCACGTCGCGCAGAAGGGTTCGCTGGTGTCGCCCGAGCGGCTGCGCTTCGACTTCGCGCACTACTCGGCGGTGACGCCCGACGAGCTTCGCGAGGTCGAGCGCCTGGTCAATGCCGAGGTGCGCGCCAACGCGGCCGCGGAAACGCGCCTGATGCAGTACGACGACGCCGTCGCGGCAGGTGCGATCGCGCTGTTCGGGGAAAAGTATGACGATGAGGTGCGCGTGCTGCGCGTCGGCGATTTCTCGACCGAGCTCTGCGGCGGCACGCACGCGAGCCGTGCGGGCGACATCGGGCTGTTCCGCGTCGTGAGCGAGGGCGGGATCGCGGCCGGTGTGCGCCGCATCGAGGCGGTCACCGGCGAAGGCGCATTCCAGCATGTGGTCCAGACGGACCATATGTTGAAGGACATCGCGACGCTGCTGAAGGCCACGCGTGACGACGTCGAGGAGAAGGTGCGCCAGATCGTCGAGCGCAGCAGGCGGCTCGAGAAGGAAATCGGGCAACTCAAGGACAAGCTCGCGAGTGGCCAGGGACGCGACCTGGCCGCGGATGCGGCGACCGTGAATGGCGTCAAACTCGTCGCGACCAGGGTCGATGGCGCCGACGCCGCGGCGCTGAGGAATGCCGTGGATCAACTCAAAAACAAGCTCGAAAGCGCGGTCGTCGTGCTTGGTTGTGAGGATTCAGCGGGAAAGGCGCTGCTGATCGCTGGCGTCACCGCGGACCTCACCGCCAGGGTCAAGGCCGGTGAACTGGTGAACTTCGTTGCCAGGCAGGTGGGCGGAAAGGGCGGCGGACGCGCGGACCTGGCGCAGGCCGGTGGGACACATCCCGGAAATCTCGATGCGGCGCTGGCGAGCGTGGCGGCCTGGCTCGGCGAGCGCCTCGGCTGAAGCGTTCCGCCGCGGTCCATTCGGACCACAAATTGCTGCGCAGCAATTCGCTGCGGATTTTTTCTGCTTCAGGCGGTATCTTTGTCGGCCTCTGGATCGTCATCCACGGAACAGGCTCAGGGCCAGGAGCAGCGATGTTGATTCTCACTCGACGGGTGGGTGAGGCGGTCATGATCGGAAACGAAGTGACCGTCACGATCCTCGGGGTCAAGGGTAACCAGGTGCGAGTCGGCGTAAATGCGCCGCGCGACGTTGCCGTGCACCGCGAGGAGATCTTCGAGCGCATCAAGCGCGAGGATCAGGCTGGAGATTCCGACCAGCCTTCCAAACCAGGCAACGGGCGGGGGTCTCTCCCCTGAACCCGGTCCTGGCCAGGCCAGGATACCCAGATGGATCAATGAGTTGAGCGGCATCCGATGTCGCCCGGCTTTACTGTGGGGCGAAGGGCCGCTATCCTCCGCGGCTCTCTGCAGATCGGAGAGATGGCCGAGTGGTCGAAGGCGCGCCCCTGCTAAGGGCGTAAGGGTCAAAAGCCCTTCGAGGGTTCGAATCCCTCTCTCTCCGCCAGATTTCGAGTCGAGAAATACGCGCCCGTAGCTCAGTTGGATAGAGTGTCTGGCTACGAACCAGAAGGTCGGGAGTTCGAATCTCTCCGGGCGCGCCACCATTCGCCACTCTTTAGATCTGCATGGACAGTCCCCGCCGGGCGGCGGGACAACTCGGCGCACCCACACATACGTGCATGACACTTCACGTCCACCGGGAAGGGTAAAGCGTTGCGCGGACCGGTTGAGGTCACCGGATCTATCGGCGCTCCAGCTTTTATCGGCGCCGGTGACCCCTGAGCGGACGCTCGGCTAAGTTTTTGGATTTGGATACGAGCTCCGACTCAACAGCTTTCAGCGTCGTAATGAAAGCCTGTGCCGCCGGCGACAACTCCCTGCCGCGCAGCCATACGATGCCATACCCCGACCGAAGCCCGCTTAGTTTTGTATCCAGGATCACCAGCGTGCCATTGCGAACCTCATCTTCCACCTGGAATTGCGAGGTTATCCCGATGGCGTCAGTGCGCTTGACGATAGCGCGCGTAGCGGCCACCGAAGATATTGAGATCCGGGGTATCACGTCACCCGTCGTGGGATCGACGGAACCGGCAGATGCTTCCAGTCGTTCCGACGCGAAGATTCGAGCGGGGACTCGTGTTCCGATCAGAGGGTACTCGAGAATCTTCTGGAACGTTACGTTTGGGCGGCTCGCAAGAGGGTGTCCGGCCCTGCAATAGAAGTACGCGGGGTGTGGCTCGAGAATCTCGACGTGAAACCTACGGTCCGTAGCGATGATCGACGCCTCCATGACCGCGAGTTCCAGTTCGCCGGACAGCAACTTTGGTCCGAATTCGCGCCAGTGGCCTTCCACTACTTCGATCTGCAACAAAGGATGACGCGCCACCAGTCGCGCGACGCAGTCGGTCACATTCATCTCGAGAGTGTACGGACCGGCTCCAACCGTGAGTCGACCGGATCGAAGGCTCTTGTAGTCGTCGAGGTCGTCTTGGATCCGTTCAACGTCCGCCAATATCTGTCTCGCTCGGAAAAGAAACAGTTTCCCCGGCGGGGTCGGCACGACGCGGCGATTTGATCGCTCAAACAGACGCGCGCCCAGGCTGGCCTCCAATTCAGCGATGCGTCGACTGAACGTCGGCTGGGTCACCCGCAACGCGTCCGCGGCACGGGAAAAATTGCGGTGCTTGTCCAGGGCGATCGCGAATCGCAGCAGCAGAAGTCTGTTCATGTCGCCAACTGTATCGTTAATTGTCGTTCAATGCATTGGACGTCATGTACTGCAGATCGTATCGTTTCCTAGTTGGCCGCAGGCCACGGCCTGAGTATGGCTGGTCGATTCATCATTTGGAGGCGTGCACGCATGGCGAAGAAATTCCTTGGGCTCGGTGCAATCGAGACCCTGTTCCTGGCGGTGGGTGTCGCGGCGGTGCCGGCAACCGTGCTGGCGCAGGCCACGCCGAACAAGCCGAACATCCTGTTCATCATGGGCGATGACATCGGCATCATGAACGTTGGTGCTTACCACCAGGGCCTGATGGTCGGCGAGACGCCCAACATTGACCGCATCGCCAACGAAGGTGCGCGGTTCATGACCTATTACGCCGAGCAGAGCTGCACCGCCGGACGCACGGCGTTCTTTACCGGCATGCACCCCCTCCGCGCGGGTATGGTCATGCCTCAGCTCCCAGGGGCCACCAGTTCGCTGTTGCCGGGCACACCGGCGCTCGCGAAATTTCTGCTGGATCTCGGCTACAACACCGGCGAGTTCGGCAAGAATCACCTGGGTGACAAATCGGCATCGTTGCCGACGGCGCACGGCTTCAAGGAGTTCTGGGGCTACCTCTATCACCTGGACGCGATGCAGGGGGTGAGCTTCCCGGATATCAACAGCTCCCCGACCGCTCAGACCGTTGTTCCGCCCTGTAAGAACACGCCGGTCAACGGTCTCAAAGAGGTCCCCGGTGCCATCGATCCGCGAGACGGGCTTTGCATGACCCCGCCACGGCCGGTCATTCATTGCACCTCGGCGGACGGCACTGAGAAGAACCAGAGCTGCAAAGACATGGGGCCGCTGACGCTGGAACGCTCCAAGACCGTGGATGAGGAAATCTCCGCCCAGGTCATCGACTTCCTCGACCGCAACGACCCCAAGAAGACCGACAAGCCATTCTTCGTCTGGTACAACCCGGCGCGCATGCACGTCACGACCATGCTTCCGGACAAGTACATGGACATGCTGGGCCAGAAGGGCGGCAAGGACTGGGGTATCAACGAAGCCGGCATGAAGCAGATGGACGACAACATCGGCTACGTGCTGAAGAAGCTCGAGGAGATGGGCGAGCTCGACAACACTATCGTCGTCTTCACCACCGATAACGGCGCTGAGACGATCACCTACCCGGACGGTGGTGTAACGCCTTTCAGGGGCGGCAAGCTCACCACCTGGGAAGGTGGCATGCGGGCTCCGATGGTCATTCGCTGGCCGGGGCACGTCAAGGCTGGCACGCATCCGGACCAGATATTCTCGTCACTGGACTGGGTGCCCACCTTCGTCAATATCGCTGGCGGACCCAAGGGCGATGGCCTGAAGAAGCAGATTGAGGCCGGCAAGTACCCCGGCATCGTAAAGACCACGCTGGACGGCGTCGATCAGCGGGACTATCTCGAAGGTAAGGGCGACTCCGCTCGCGACACGTTCTTCTACTACACCGGTAAAGATCCTTCGGCGGTGCGGTACAAGAACTGGAAGTTCTACTACACGATGGTTTCTTCCAATGCGACGGAGGCGTTCGGCCCCCCAGAGACTTATCACTGGACCTATGTCAGCAACCTCAAGCGTGATCCCTTCGAGAGGTCGGTCGCGACGGTTGACGGTACCCTCCTGGGCTACGGCGGCGCACTGGCCGCGCCAAGCACGGCCTATATCTATGACTGGAACCTGCTGCCCACCGGACAGCTGCTGTGGCTGAAGGAGCTCGAGACTTACAGATCCTTCCCGTCACTGCAGATGCCGGCGAGCTACAACCTGGATCAGGTGATCGAGGCGATGCAGTCTGCGAAACACATCAGCCACGCGGGCGAGTAGCTCGCGACCCGGGATATCCCGGACTTGACGCACGAAAGCGGGTGGCCCGAACGGGCCACCCGCTTTTTTTTCGATCCTGTCATGGGACTGAGCCGTTGGCAGCTGCAAGTAGCCGCTTCTGGCGGTTAGCGGAAGTCTGCAACGCGGGGGAGGGGACTAGCTTGCCTTGGTCCGGCTTTTCGGCCTACGAACAACTAGGTCGCGGTGCGGGATCGCGTGTAAATTCAACTCCTTACGGCTACGCACACGGGTACGCTGATGTCCAAACGTAGGGGGCGGGTGCCGAAAGTGCCGTCGAAGCCGCCAGACTTCGAAGCGATGGCGCAAGGCTTGGTCGGGCGCCTGGTCATGGTGTATTCGGAGCTCGATTCCAATCTGGCCCTCTACGTCGCAGGGTGGCGAGGAAAGGCGCGGCGGGAGGATTCTCTCGCTGAGCTCGACAGCACTTCGTTCAAGGCAAAGCTTGATCTGGTGCTCCTGGCGGCCCGCCAGGAGTACGGAGACACCGCGGCGTGCATCTCCGATTGGCAGGCGTGGCTGGAGATGGCCAATCAACTTCGTCGCACGAGAAACGACTTCATGCACGGCCGTTGGGGCATCCTTGAGCGACAGGCAGTCGTCATCAATGTCACCGGACTACCTGGTCTGCCATCAAAACGCGAGGTGCGGTATACGCTGGCCGACCTCTCCGAAGAAGTGGAACTCGGCGTCCACGTTGCTCGCCAATTTGCGGAGCTATGCAGCAAGTGGCCCCTCTGATAACCCGGTGGCGAGTGTCCGCCTTAGCCGGTGCCAATTCGGCAATCGCGTAGGGCCGAAACGGTGACCGGCGGCACTCAGCGGAAATAGGCGGAACGTAGGGCGAGGGCGGGCCATCTAAGTTATTGATTCAACTACCTACGTTCTGCCATGGCCGCCCTACGAACCAGAAGGTCGGGAGTTCGAATCTCTCCGGGCGCGCCATACAATCTCTCCACGTTACAGGTCTCCGGCACATGCCGGAGGGCGCGTGCCCGGCCATGTCGCGCGAATGTGCGGCCCGATTGCTGCCAGGCCCGGGAAGTACGGAGAGAGCACGATGAGCAACGAACAGCCGGCACCGGAGACCAGGGGTGTTACGGTGAAGTTACTTGCAACCGTGGACCTTGGTGCTGAGATCGAGGGCATGGCAGGGCGCCAGCTTCGAATGCGCCTGGTGACCATCGAACCCGGCGGCGTATTCGGCCCGATCCACGACCACAAGGACAGGCCGGGCACCGTCTACATACTGAACGGAACGATCACCGACCACCGAAATGGAGTCGCTACCGACTATGGGCCGGGAGTGGGCTGGCCCGAGGACAGGAACACCACGCACTGGCTCGAGAACCGCGGAACGATTCCGGCAGTGGAGATCTCGGTCGACATAGTCAGGCCAGCGTAGGCGCGGGTCCGCCATCCAGCCGGCCGGGCCTGGTGCACGCTTCAAGCCGTCACCGGCACCCCAGCGACCATTGTCGCCAAACCGCGACACTCGCGGCCAGGGGTTCATGCTGCAGCGCAGCTAATATCCGCGTCCGGCCCTGTACCAAAGGTGTGAGCGCGTCCCATGCGGAAGACTCCGAGCCTGCTGATTGCGGCGACTTTTGCCGTCCTGACCATCGCTTTCTGGGGGCTCGCCAACCGGCCGACGGCAGAGCCGGCGTGGCCAAGCCGCGTTCAGGGATTCTCGTTCCAACCCTTCCAGAAGCACCAGAACGCAATCACCGGGGACATGCCGACGGCGGCAGAGATCGAAGGAGACCTCGCGGTGCTGGCCGGCAAGGCGCAGGCCGTGCGCACCTACAGCGTGCTGGGCACGCTCGGCGAAGTCCCGGCCCTGGCCGCGCGCCATGGAATGGCGGTGACGCTCGGCGCCTGGCTGGGAGCCGATCGCGAACGCAACGAGCGCGAAATCGAGCACACGATCCAGCTCGCCAATCTTTACACGAACGTGTCGCGCGTGGTCGTCGGGAACGAGGTCGTGCTGCGGGGCGACCTTCCCATCGGCGACCTCGCGGCCCACTTGGACCACGTCCGCACCGCGACCCGCAAGCCGGTCAGCACGGCGGAGCCCTGGCACGTGTGGATCGCGCATCCGGAACTTGCCGACCACGTCGACTACATCGCCGTGCACATGCTGCCCTACTGGGAAGGGGTAGACGTTGACACCGCCGTCGACTACGTCGCCGGGAAGATGGGCGAGCTCAAGACGGCCTTTCCCGGCAAGCCCATCGTCATCGGCGAGGTCGGCTGGCCGAGCCAGGGGCGCACGCGCGAGTCGGCCGTCGCGTCGCAGTCCAACCAGGCGCTGTTCCTGCGCCGGTTTCTCGACCGGGCGCAACGCGAGGGTTACACCTATTACCTGATGGAGGCGTTCGACCAGCCGTGGAAGGAGCAGGCCGAGGGCGCGGTCGGAGCCTACTGGGGCGTGTACGACGCAGACCGGGAGCAGAAGTTCGAGTTCCAGGATCCCATCGTGCGAGTCCCGCAGTGGGAGGTGCTCGCGGCGGCCTCGGTCATCACGGCGGCGGTCCTGCTGTGGCTGTTTTTCTTTCACAGCGAAACACTGCGCAATCGCGGCCGAAGCTTTCTCGCGATCGTGGTCTATGCCACGGCGACGCTGGTCGTCTGGATCCTGTACGACATGTCGCAGCAGTACCTGACCGTGACCAGCGTCCTGGTCAGCGCGATGCTGGTCATCGGGATGGTCGGCGTAATCGCGGTGCTGCTGGCCGAGGCCCACGAATGGGCCGAAGCGAACTGGGTGATCGGGCACCTGCGGCTGTTCCAGCCACAGCGCCTGCCGGAGTCGTCGCTGCCCAGGGTCTCGATCCACGTGCCCGCTTACAATGAACCACCGGACATGCTGATCGAGACACTCGACGCGCTCGCGCGGCTGGACTACCCCGACTTCGAAGTCCTCGTCATCGACAACAACACGAAGGACGAGGCCGTTTGGCGGCCCGTCGAGGCGCACTGCGCCCGGCTTGGTCCGCGCTTCCGCTTCTTCCACGTCGATCCGCTCGCCGGCTTCAAGGCGGGCGCCCTCAACTTCGCGCTTCGCGAGACTGCGCGGGATGCCGAGGTCGTGGCGGTGATCGACGCCGACTACGTCGTGCGTCCCGAGTGGCTGCGCGACCTCGTACCTGCTTTTGCCAATGAGCGCACCGGCGTCGTGCAGGCGCCGCAGGACTATCGTGACGCGGGCGAGAACGCGTTCAAGGCGATGTGCCACGCGGAGTATCGCGGCTTTTTTCACATCGGGATGGTGACGCGAAACGAGCGCAACGCCATCATCCAGCACGGGACTATGACGATGGTGCGGCGGTCGCTGCTCGAGCGGCTGGGCTGGGCGGAGTGGTGCATCACCGAGGATGCCGAGCTGGGCCTCCGTGTGTTCGAAGCCGGCTTCGAGGCGACCTACGTTCCGGTGAGTTACGGCCGCGGCGTAATGCCGGACAGCTTCCTCGACTACAAGAAGCAGCGCTCCCGATGGGCGTTCGGCGCGATGCAGGTCATGCGTCGGCACTCCGCGCTGCTGCTGAGAGGCCAGGGCAAACGGTTGACGACGGGCCAGCGCTATCACTTCCTCGCGGGCTGGCTGCCCTGGCTCGCGGACGGGTTCAACGTGCTCATCACCTGCGCCGCGTTGCTTTGGTCGCTGGCGATGATCACCTTTCCGAAATACGTGCAGCCCCCGCTGGTGATCTTCTCGCTGCTGCCGATGTCGCTGTTCGTGTTCAAGCTGGTGAAGCTGCTGCATCTCTACAGGACGCGCGTCGGCGCGACGTTCACCCAGACGATCGCCGCCGCGGTGGCCGGGCTCAGCCTGTCCCACACCGTCGGTTCTGCGATGCTGAGCGGCCTGGTGCGGACGGACCGTCCGTTTTTCCGCACGCCGAAGCGGTCGCAACGCCACGCGATCGGACAGGCATTCGCGGCCGCTCGCGAGGAGGCCTTGCTGATGGTGGGGCTCATGCTCGCTGCGTTCTCTGCCAGCCAGATCCCGGGCCTCGATGGAGACCTGCCGGGCTTCATGGGCGGTCCCGACCTGACCGTGTGGGTTGCCGTGCTGCTCATCCAGTCGTTGCCCTATGCGGCGACCGTGGTGGTGTCACTGGTCAACGCCCTGGAATTGCCGGGCCGCTGGATCGGCGAGGTGCCTGCGAGCGAGCCCGTCGTCGCGGCTTCGTCGCCGGCTCAGCCGTCACGGCCGGTGGCCGAACCGCTCACGGACGTTTCCGGTTAGCCGGATCCTGAAGGGCTTGCGGCCGATTGCCGACGCACGGCAGGCGGCGCAAGATTGCCATTCCTGGCACCGGTCGTGCCGGGAATCGGGGGGGCGTCGGCATGGGGATGGCCGACTTACGCGTTCGCTTCCGGTGTTTTTCGTGGCGTCTCCTTCCTTGCCAGCATCGCGATGCTGGCGTGGGTCACGACGGCGCATGCGCTCGATCCCGCGTACCTCGCCGCCTGGCCGACGGTGGGGCGCGTACTGGCCGACCATCAGGGCGGCGATCATTCCGATACGCTGGCACGACAGATGGCGGCCCCGCACCAGCTGGACCGCGCGGTCGATGAAATGGCTGGGCCGCGCCGCTGGCAGGCGCTGACGCCCGACGAGATTCGCATCCGGGGCCAATACCGTGCCGCCTCGGGCCGTATCCGCGACGAGGTCAACTCGACGCTCTCGAACCAGCTTTCCCCTGGCTTCCACGGGCCGTTCGCCGAGCCACCGTTGCAGCCGTGGTACGCGCTGCAGTGGAAATATGAACGGGATCCGGAACTTCGCTCGGCTAAATTGGGGCGGTACCTGCGGCCGCGGCGGAAGAAGTGATGGACTCGCACGAGCTGTACCTGGTGGCGGCATTGGACGGTTGGCAGCGCATTCCATACGGCGACCTGGCTGATCCCTACGTCTTTGGTTTCGTGCTGGAATATTGCAAGGCGGCGCTCGAGGTGGTCACCGGAGCGGCCAATGCCAGCCGCGATCGCGCTGCCGAGATACTGGCGTGCGTTGGAGATTCGACGCGCTTCCTGGCAATTGTCGGCGACGGTGCGGAAGAACGTTGCAGCGTCACGCAGCAGCCTCGCTGCGATCTGGGCGTAAGTGGCCATGCGCGGTCCTTGCGAAGAAACAGGTGAATTCTCAATCCGATTGAGGTGGTGCATGATGCGGCCTTGCCGAGGGGAGGGGCAATGAGCGAACGTGAGCGCGGGCAGGTAGAGACGCCAGCTGACAAGCCACGCCCGGGCGGTCGGGCGTCGCGACTCGCGCATCGACTGCTGGTCACCGGCGCACTGCGCCAGGACCCGTGTCACCGTTCCATCCGCGCCTCGACACTCGCGGTGATCGTCGCCGCCGGATTTGCGCTGCTCGGCAGCGTTCGACACTTTTCCGCGACCGACTTCTTTGCCGACGCGCCGATCAAGTTCGACCTCGCCCTGCGCGCGGTGAGCCACGGCTGGTACACGCCCGACGGCACACTCCCGGTCACGATCGTGGAAATCGACGACGAGACGCATCGTGCATGGGGTTCGCCAGCGATCACGCCGCGCGGGCCGTTGGCCCGCATGCTGGAGTTCGTCACCGCTGCGCGTCCGCTGGCGGTCGTCGTGGACATCGACCTGTCATGGGGCGGCAATTCGAATCGCGCGACTGACGACGGCTGGTCCCGACTACAGCGCTTTCTGGAACAATACGCCGGTCCGGCTCCGCTGATATTCCCGAAGCGACTGGAGCCGGCGGCGGACGGCACCCAGGCCATGGCGGCGAGCCCGCTTGATGAGCTTTTTGCGAGCAATGATTCGCTCGCCTGGGCGCATGCCGCATTCGAGACCGGAGCGGGCGGAGCGGTACGCACGTGGCAGGACCGGGTTGCGGTGTGTATCGCTGGCCGCCGCCAGTGGTTGCCGTCGGTCGAGCAGAGCCTCGCCATGCTGCTGGTCACGCTGCCGTCCGGCATGGACCGCCCGGCCAGCCCCGCCGCATCCACGGGTGATTGCCACGCGCCCGCACCGGAAGCCGGCCAGCAGCGACGCCTGCTGATCGGGCCACGCATTACCGGAGAGGGGCGCGCCGTGGCGCGAGCGGATGCGCGGGCGATCCCGGCGTCGATGCTGCTCGACCCGCAGCTCGCCCGCGACGATGCCCAGTTGTTCGCGAACCGCGTGGTTTTCATCGGCGCGACGCATCGCGGGGCGGGGGACGACTGGATCACCGCGAGTGGCGTGCTGCCCGGCGTGGAATTGCTCGCGAACACCGTGCGTTTTGCGCCACTGGAGTCGGACGCGGCGGGAAGGGCGGGCAACATCGTTCACCGAGCGGTCACATTGCTGCTGTTCGGCCTGCTGGTCGTGATCGAGCGGCGCTTCCGCGGACTCGTTGCGCTCGGGATCGGGACGGCCTGCATGCTGGCGGTGGTGGCGATCGGGCTGGGGTCGTTCCAGGACCTGGCAGTGCTCGATTCGGTCGAGGCTGCAATCCTGCTGGTGATTCTCTACAAGGCAATCGAGACCGTGCTCGAGTTTGTCGCGGACTTCCGCGCATTGCGCGGCAGGTATCCGCGCGGAGCCAAGGGCATGTTCAGGGCGTTGGGCGCGGCGTGCCTGCGCGACCAGGAGCCGGCACATCCGCAGGGGGGAGTGACATGAAGACGAGCGCTGGATCCGCTGCAGCAGTCCTTGCTATCGCGACGATCATCGCATTCGGTGCAGTCCAGCCGGCGGTTGCCGCCGCAGGAGCAGACGCCGGCGTTGGCGTGGTCGCGGACTACCGTCCGGTTGCCGGGCGATTCACCTTTGCCCGGCAATCGGGCAATGCATCGGTCCCGGTCCAGATCGGCTCGATCGTGATGGCCGGTGACCGGGTGACGCTGCCCGCGGGCGCGTCCGTGACGGTGCAGCTCGCAGATGGAGAGACCAGCAGTTTCCGTGGTCCCGGGACTTTTACGGTGCCGGATGCGCGCCCGCTCGGAAAGCTTGCGGCAATCCTGCAGTCCATCCCGGACCTGTTCGACGATGAGTTCCGGATGGCCGGAACCGCTGCGTCACGCGGTGGTGAAACCTGCGGACAAGCCGGCAGCGAAGTGAAGCCGATTGAGGTTCCGATCCTGGTGCCCGGCGCGATGGTGGTGGCCGGGCAACGCGACCTGCCGCTCGCCTGGCACGGAGGTTGCCCACCGTTCATCGTGAAGGTGCTGTCCGGCTCGAGCAGCCTGGTGCACCGGGAATCGATCGAAGGCTGGCAGGTACGGCTGGACGATGTGCCATTGACGGTTGGGCGCTATTCCATCGCGATTACCGATGTGGCGGATCGACGGTACCAGGGATCCCTCGAAGCCGTCGCAACAGGTCCGGTCATGCCGGCAGACCTGGCGGGCGACAGCAGCGAACTCGGAGTCACGGCGCAGGCTGTCTGGCTCGCGCGGCAGGACGGGGGCCGCTGGCGGCTGGAGAGCTTCGAGTTGCTGCGGCCGCTGATCCGCTCGGGCGATCCGCTGGCGGGCTCGATCGGTGACGGGGTGCTCTGGGGGGGCGCGTCTCGCTAGCGTCCGTCGCCGACGATCACGAACGGTCCCCAGTACGACGGGTGCGATTCGATCGCGCTCGCGGCGCCGCTCTTGCGCAGCTCCTGCATGGCCTGCTGCAGGCTTCGCGCCAGCGGCATGTCCTGTTCCTGCGCGCGCTGCAGGGTGCCGACCGACAATTGCACCGCGGCGCCCGACATCACTGGCCAGTGGCTCACCATCAGCGAGCGGGCGCCCGCGATGAAGAAGGCCTGTGACAGGCCGGTGAACGCCTCCCCGTGAGGGCGGCCATCGCCGCTTGCCGTGTTGCAGGCCGACAGGATGACGAGGTCGGCATCGAGCTGCAGGGAGGCGATCTCGCGGCTGGTGAGCACGCCGTCGAAGCGGTCCTTGCTTGCCGGGTCGAGCGCCAACAGCAACGCAGGCTCGGGCACGTTGCGAACCTCGCCGGGCAGGAAGCCATGCGTCGCGAGTGCAATCAGCGGGTAGCCGCGCAGCGCGTCGCCGGCAAAGCGCCGCTCACTTGCTTCGGGGCCGAGCCACAGCGTGGCGTTTGAATTGCCGACGACCCCGGCCAGGCCCTTCATCTCGTCCACGGACTCGGCCAGTTTCGGCAAATCCGCAAGTTCCTTGCCGTCCATGCCGCCGGCCAGTTCGTAGGAACGCGAGCGCGGTTCGCCGGAAATTTCTTCGGCGGTGAGCAGCGGTGCACCGACGCCGAGCAGGCGCGGGTCCGTGCGGTGCGTCGGCGGGTGATCGCGCTGCCACGGAAACAGCGAAAGGTCCGCCAGCGCCGCGAACGAATAGCGATCCACCAGGAAGGGCGTCGCCGCGAAATCTGCCGGCGCGCCGAGCACGGCCTTGACCGGCGGTGCTGTCACCAGTATCGCAGGCGGAACTGCGCCCAGCGGTCCATGGCCGTACCACAGGATGTCGGTGATTCCCTGCAACGCCTTCGCGTTGGGTCCGAACACGAGCCGATAGAGCTCGTAGGCCGCAGCCGCGTCGAATGGAGGCAGCTTGCCGCCGCCGCCTGGCAGCAGTCCTGCTCGAAGCCGCTGTACCTTGTCGGTGACCTCGCGCTCGGTGACGCGCTGGCGCGACAGAACGACATGGTCGGGGGTTATTGTCCACACATACAGGTCGAGCGGCGTCACCAGCGTCGCGACGATGGCTTCGCCGGTTCGCAGCCGCCGCTGGAAATCACCAACCGGCAACGGGCGAGGCGTGGCGAGTTCGGCCACGCCAGGCGCTTTCTGGCGAACGAATGCCGTGTACCGCTCGAACTCATGCGTGGTCTCGTTGTAGAACACGTCGAGCGTGAAGAACGCCTTCCACAGGGTTTCGCCGTCGGGCGGTCCCGCCGCAGGTGCAACCCGCAGCATGTCGAACATGCCGCGCAGCCAGACGCCGGTCTGGGTCGACAGCGAAAAGAAGCGTTCGACGCTGAAGCGCGATTGCGGGTCGATGTTTTCGTGCGCGAGCCGGGCCGAGAGCGTGGCAAGCGTGAGCCGCCCGTATGACCTCAGTTGGGCGAGCTGGAACGTGGTGTCGGCTATGGCCGCGTTCGAATGGGGTAGCGCCGACGACAATTCCGACAGCGCATGCAGGCTGTTGTCGATCTTGTACTGGAACAACAGTTGTTCGCGCGCGTCGGCGACGAACTGGGCCTGCGCCTGTCGCAACAGCGTGTCGTACAGTCCCGTGTAGGTCGCCAGCGTGCGGGAGCCGAAAGCGACATCCCGCCGGGCGAGCGTGCCGATGTCGCCGTCGCGTGTCGCCGCCAGTGTGTCGAGCGCATGACGATAGAAGGGCATCGAATACTGGCGGGCACCCTGGCCCCTGGCCAGTGTCCTGAAGGCCGCCTGCTGAAGACGGGCCATGTCATCGAACTGCGACGTCTGCTCCGCGGCCTGCGACAGGCGCAGCAACGACTCGAACTCGGATTCGGGATCGCGCAGGGCGTCCGGTGGCTGGTCGGGCTGCAGCAATGCGCGCAAGTTGGCGGCGTCGGCCGCGCCAGTGAGAGCAATCGTGGCGTCGTAGATGGTCGGCATCGCGCGCCATGCGGAATCCGCCGACGGCGGCTTGCCGGTTTCCAGCATCGATTGCAACGCCAGTTGGCGCGCCTTGCTCGCATCTCCGAGCGTGAGAACCGATTGTGCAACCGCCGCGAGCAGTCGGCTCGACCGCTGCGCGGCATGGTTGCGACTCGCTTCACCGGCGCGAACCGTGGCGCGGGTGGTAAGTTGCGGCAGGCCGTTGCGCGTGCGCGCGTCGAGCTGCATCTCGCGCAGCGCGACGATCAGCGGCCAGTCCTCGACCGCGGCAGTCGTCATTCCACTGGAATACATGTCCGCGAGGTTGTTTGCCAGCCGGTCGACGAGGAGTGGTTGACCGAGTTCGAGTTGCGCGCTGATCAGGCGCGCCCTTGCGCAGCGTCCGATCTGCCGGAACAGCTGCGGATTGGAGCCGGCCGCGAGACGATCCGCTCGCGTGCCGATGGTGAGGTAGACGTCGCTGCGCAGCGCCTGGTCGTTGACGAGGTCCGCCCACCAGCCCACGGCGGCGAGCATCGTCAGGTAGCGGAATTCCGCCTGCAGTGAGTCGCGAGGCTTGCCGCGAAAATACGCGCTGGCGTCGCGTGCATCGATCGGGGGCTCGAGCCATGGCGCCGCCAGCGACGCGCGTTCCGCGGCGTCCGCCTGCTCGGTGCAGGTGAGGTCCGCTTGTGCCTGCTCGATCCACGTCATTGCCCGGGCGACAGGCGGACCGAGCGCCAGCATGCAGCACAGCAGGGCGGTCCGCACCGCCGGCACTGGTCGCAACAGGATTCGTCGCTCGATGACCATGGCACGCCTCGCGCAGACAGCCTTGGATCAGCCCTGACAGCATCCCAGAGTTGTGCGCAAAACGACAGCCGTATCGTGGCCGTGCTAGCGTGCTGACACGTTACCTGGAATGTGGCAGCAGCAATGCGAGTCTGGACCATCCAGACACCGGATGTCCTGGCGGCCCTTGCTTCAGGCAGGACCTGGCGGGCGAACGCCGGGTCCTGCAATCGGTCGTGGATGCACGCGTACCGCTGGATGGCGTCACAAATGCAGTCGCGGCTGGGTCCTCCGCAGGCGGCGGGCCAGATGCCGGTCTGGTTGTGGTGCCAATGGCGCGGTGCAGCAAGGCCGCGGCCGGACCTGCGCGCGCGCGGACACCTGCCGTCCGGGACGACCGGAGTGCGGCTCGAATTCGAGATTGAGGGTCGGCTGCTGCTGCCATCCGATTTCGAACTCTGGCATTACGCGCTGAACGGCTGGTACCTGCCGGCCTCGCTGTCCGACGAACGGCGGTACGACGCGGATCCCGATCCGCAGCGGATCCAAGCGAGCTGGCAACGCATGTTCGACCCGGGTTGGAGCAACAGGCGGTACCGGGCCGCGCGTGTCGACCGGTCGATCCAGGCGGTGGCGTGGGAACTGCGGCCACAGGACCTGCGAGGCGCCGTCGGTTTCGTCGCACGCTGAGCAGGCATCCCAAGGCGCTTGCCCGCGGCCCGCCGCGACCGGTACCTTCGCCGGGCGGACTGGCGGGTGCGGACGCGGGGTGGCACATGGACAGGACTCTCGGCACGAACATCAGCTGGCAGGCCTGCGGGCCCGCCGAGATCGGTGAATTGCTGGCTGAGTTGCGCTCGCAAGCGCCGCGCAGTTTCGCATCGGTCGCGGTGCTGCGTGCCAGTCGCGCACGCCTGCCCTTCTACGGGGAACATGAACTCTTCGACCTGCTGCTGCATGGCGTGCAGGGTATCGAGCGCGCCGTTTTGTTGCGCAGCCCGTCGCACATGCAGTGGCTCGACGGGCAATCCTCGCCGATCCACGCGGTCAATGAACTGGAGTCACTGCAGCTGACCGAGGAGACGGTTCTCGACTACGTGCGCTTTTTCCTGTTTGCAATTCGCGGCGACCAGGGCGCGTTCGTGCTGATCGAGGATCCCGGGGAGTTGACGGCCGCATCTTGCGGAGCGGCGGAGCAGGCCGGTGAGCCGGCCACGCGACTCGCCGCGGCTCGCGCAAAATGGCAGCCGCTTCACGTCGACGGTCACGCGGATGACGGGCGTTTTCGCGCCCAGGCGACGGTTGCGTACGCAGGTGGGCTTTTCGCCTCGGTCTTCGCAGTCAAGCGGAACGGTGAGATCGAGATGGTCGATGACCAGCCCATCGCATCGCTGCAGGGGATCGATTCACCGTCCTGCCCGGTCCTGGCGCCCGAACCGATCGATCCCGAGGCGAGCGTTCCATCGACGCGATTGCTCGCCGAGCAGGCGGCTGCGGCCGACGAGGCTCAGCCGCAGGACGCGCAGAGGACTGGAGGGCAGCGGTCGCGAAGCGACTTGCCGGTCACGGAGACCTACGTATCGGTACTGCTGGCGGAGGCGGTCCGCGGAGCGCTCGGTCATCGTCTGCTGCAGAGGTTCAACACCCAGTCGCATCCGGCAGGGTCGCTGGGCCAGCTCGCGAGGTTCATCGCCGAGTTCTCACCGGTCGTCGTCATCGAGTCGGATATCCCGTTCGTCGAGGATATCGTCGTCGGTCTGCTGGATCCCACCGGGAATGTCTTTCCGAAAGCGGCCGTCCAGCATGCTGCCGCAGTTACCGGCGATGACTCGCGTTGCTGGGTCGATGCGCGGGCATCGGGTGCGAAACTGCACATGATCTCGTTTCACGCGTATCGCCAGCTCTGGGACGCCGACTGGACGGCGCACCAGCTGGCCATCGGTGATGCCGCGGTGCTGATCGGCTGCGAACGACGCGCGGATGTCCCCGAGCCGCTGCGGCGCGTGGCGGACCTGTTCCTCACGCTGCCGCGCATTGACGAGAAGGTGTTTGTGGAAATTTTCAGCAGGATCATGGCAGTGCCGCCTCCGCCGCGCTGGCGCTCCGGTGGCTCGGACTGGGTGCGTTACCTGTTCCACAGCGACTTCCACGCGCCGCTGCGACTGTCACTGGACCCGGTCGAGGCCGTCGCCTACCTGCGCGAGCGATCGCAGTCCCGGCTGGCACTGGTCTCGGCAGTCGATTCGCCGGTGCTCAAGGACCTGCATGGGCTGGGGGAGGCGCGCCAGGTCGCGGAGGACCTGGTCGCGGACGTTTCGGCCGCCCGCGCCGGCCGGATCCCGTGGCAGGCCGTGGACCGCGGGCTGTTGCTGGTCGGTGCGCCTGGCACGGGCAAGACCACGCTCGCGCGTGCCATCGCGCGCGCCTGCGACATCAAGTTCGTGCACGCCAGCGCGACGCAGTGGCAGTCGGCCGGGGGTCTCGACCAGCACCTCCGCGCCATGCGAATGACGTTCGCGGAGGCGCGCCGCTATGCACCCGCGATCCTGTTTATCGACGAAATCGACAGCATCGGCAATCGCGAGACGTTCGAGGGTTCGAACGCGATCTACCAGACCGAGGTGGTGAACGGGCTGCTCGAGCAGATCCAGGGGATGGACGCGCAGGCGCCCTTGATCGTGATCGGGGCGACCAACTTTGTCGACAAGGTCGATCCGGCGCTGCGACGCGCAGGCCGTCTTGACCAGGTGATCAACGTGCCGCGGCCGAACGTCGCCGGGCTCGAGCAGATCTTCGCGTTCTATCTCGCGCCACAGCGCAAGGCCAGGAATCTCGAGCGCGACGTCAAGGTGAAGGCGCTGTCGCAGCTGGCGTTCGGGCTGACTGGAGCGGACGTCGAGTTTTTCGTTCGTGGTGCCGCAAGGCGCGCGCGCAAGGCCGGGCGCCGGATCTGCCATTCGGACCTGGTTGCCGAGGTGACGCGGCGGCCACGTCGTCCCGATGCGGTGGCGCGGCTGTCGCCGGAAGACATGCGGCGGGTGGCCGTGCACGAGACGGGTCACGCGCTGTCGGCACTGTGCAGCACGACCGGCGCACCGGAACTCACGTTCGTGACGATCATTCCACGGATGGACGGCTCACTCGGGTTTACGGCGTCGGTGCCGCCCGACGGGGCGGTGCTGACACGTACCCAGGTACTCGAGCGGCTACGCACGATCCTGGCGGGCCGCGCCGCCGAGGAAGTCGTCTACGGCAAGGATGGTCTCAGCCTGAGCTCGGGCGGCGGCAGTTCGAGCGACCTCGCGGTCGCGACGCGGACGGCCACGGGGGTCGTGTGCACCGCCGGGTTCGGCGCCGACGGCAGCCTGCACTGGACCCTGCAGCCGACGGCGGCGCAGGCGCGACAGGTCGATGCATTGCTGCGCAGTGCCTACAGGGCGGCCGTTGCGCTGCTGCGCAAGCATCGTGTCGCACTCGACCGCATCGTCGACGCACTGGTGGATTGCCAGGAACTCGACGGCGAAGCGGTGCGTGCCTTGTGGCAGAAACCCGCGCGCACGTCGCGTCGTTGATCCCACGGACGTCAGCGGCCGGGGCAGCGCCCGGCGACGGCATCGACCTCGCCTGGCTGCAAGCTAGGCAGCGTGGCCGGGCGCGACAGCACGAAACTTTCTTCGGCCCGTGGGCAGGAATCCGAGTCGCATCGCAAGCCGTAGGCGAGCATGGCCGGGGGTGAGCCGGCGCGCTTGATCTCGTACCAGTTCCGGGACGAACGCGAATACACCTTGCCGCAGCGCAGAAGCCTTACCTGGTAACCCTTGCCCTGCAGCGACGCGAGCAGGTTGCCGCGCGAGGACTGTGTCTGCCGGTCCTCGAGATACAGGTTCATCGCGGCCGTGCGCTCACCAGTTGCGGTCGCCAGCAGCATGCGCCCGCCCAGGTCCGCCTCGCCGCTCAGTGCGAACCGATACGGGTAGAACTCCTTCCATGGCTGCCCAGCCTCCTGCGGCGCCGGCGGTTGCCAGCGTACGGCGCTGATCGTGCCCAGGGCGTCCCAGCCGACGCCGGCATCCGTGCCGGTCCTGATCCAGGCATCGAAGATCGCCGCCAACTGTTCGTCCCAGGGCGGCAGCGAAGGCAATGCCGTGCCGGCTTGCGGGCCCGCACAGCGGTCGGTGTACAGCTTGCGTTGCTGCGGGTTCATCGTCGGGAGGATTCCGCCGAGCAGCAGGGCATAGCCTTCGCAGCGCTTGCCGTCGCAGATCGTCTGCGACTGGAGGATGGCTGCCCGCTTGCCTGTGCCGGAAATGCGCCACCAGCGATCTCCGCTGGTCGCGGGTGCGACCGGGCAGCGAATGAGTTCGGCGTGGAACCCCAGTTGCTCGAGTGGCCCCAGCACTGCGCCGTCGCCGACCGGTGCGCCGACGTTGCGGAAGTACAGGTTCATTACCATCGTCCGGGCGCCGGTGGTGACGACGCCGACCGGCCGACCGTCGAGCTGCGCCAGTCCGCGCCGGGTGAAATACGATCCGTCGGGCAGCCCGTCATCCAGCATGTTCGGCGGCAGTGGTTGCCAGCGAACAGCGGTCACCGCTTCCAGTTCACGCCAGTCGCGGAAGCTTGCCTCCGGGCCGGCCGGCAGCATGAACGCCGAAATGGTTCTTGCTAGTTCCTCACCCGTGGCCGCGGCACTCGACGACACCAGCAGGCAGAGCAGGCCTGACCAGGCGGAAACGTGCTTGAGCATGCGCATGCGATTCTCCGTCAGCCAGCGCCGGCACGCTTGCGACGTACGGCGTGTATCAGCAATCCCGGCACGAGACCAACGACAAATCCGATGATCCCGAGCCCCACGGCGCCAGACGCCGCCGATTCGCCGATCTCGACTGCAAAGCCGGCGCCGTACACCGCCATCGCGGCGGCGCCGACGGCTGCACAGGCCCAGACGACCCAGTCACGGAGCACCGTGGCGACGGCAGCGCGGCCGCCGGATGGCACGCCGGCGTGCAGCCGTCCTTTCTGCACCAGCCGCGCAATGAATCCGCAGGCCAGCATCATCGCCAGGAAGCCGAAGGGACCTGCGACAGTCCCCGCGTTGTAGCCCCAGAGGGCCCTGCCGACTGAAGCGCCCAACGGATATCCGATCAGCGCCGCGATGAGCAGCGAACCGCAACCGACATAAAAGATGGGTTGTCGCCCGGTGGCGGGTTCGTTGGTATCGCTCATTGCGCGGGTTCCTCATGTGCGGCGTTCCGAACTGGTGCGGTCAGGTCGTCGCGTGCATCGGTCCCTCGGGTTTGCTGCTATGGCGTGGCGGAAACAAGCAGCCAGGCGAGAATGACGACCAGCGGCAGCGTGACCGTGACGGCGATCGCGCTGACGCCTACGCTTTTCCAGAAATGCGCCGGGCCCGGCCTGCTGCTGCCGTGACGGGCGGCTAAGACCCGGCCACTCGCCAGCAGGCCCGGCACCTGTAGTACCGCGAATGTCCCGACTGCCGCGGGCAGCAGTCCCGGGCTTTGCTGCAGATAAGGCAGTGGGCTGTCCATTTTCGCCATCGCCGTCAGGGCATCGGCAAATGGGTCGAACACGGGCAGCAGGAAAATGACGATGGACGTCAAGGCGCCCCAGGCAAGCAGCGCAAGAAATGCCGACACATAGATCCTGCGAACGGAGCGTGGGCCGGCCGGGTCGAGCACGCGCGACAAGCCGTATAGCACCGTCCCCGCGAGCAAGCCGCCGAGCGCGGCATGGATGCACAGCATTACTGAAAGCCCCAGCAGCGCTTCCGCCATCCCGTCCATGCCGCCGATACCGGCCAGGCGCTGGTCCAGGCCCATCAGCACGGCCAGCGGCAACAAGAGGCTCAGCGGCAGGGATACGAGGCAGACCAGGACCGCACGCAGGTAGCCGGACGGCCCGCCATACATGGGGGCTTTTACCGACAACACCGCAGCCGAGATGAAGATCGCAGGCCACAGCCAGCCGAGCAGGATGCGCAATACCGGCCAGGAGAAAACGTCGCCGAGCGATTGCGGATCGATGCCTACGGTGCCGCCGAAGGTGGCGGCTGCGGCGAGGCCCGACGTCAGCCACAGCCAGAGCAGGTGGCCGATCAGCGCGTACGTATAGCCGATGAACGCGGCCTCGTACGACTGC
Source organism: uncultured Gammaproteobacteria bacterium (assembly GCA_963846305.1). Lineage (GTDB taxonomy): Bacteria > Pseudomonadota > Gammaproteobacteria > Steroidobacterales > Steroidobacteraceae > RPQJ01. Next base: position 184,635 of record CAWJVK010000001.1, on the reverse strand, counting down.
ATCCAGCCAGGCTGCGTGCCGGACTGCTGCCGACTGAGCAGGGCGATCAACAATCCGCCCACAATCGAAAGCAGGGCCGCGCCGACCACGAAGATCGCGACGATGGCGCCGATGACTGCAACGAAGACCAGGGGCGCAACTGCGGCGGTAAGCCCGCTGGAAATGAAGCCGATCGCGGTGACCGACGAGCCCTTTCCGGCCATGTCCCGCCCCCCTGTACGAGCGAACCAACCGATGGCTCGCTGCGCGCAGCGGCCATCGGGCGAGCGTAGATCAGGGCCGGCTCCAACACCAGCGGTTCCCCGGCAAATCGAATCGGCCACGACGTGTGCGGTCCGCGGCAGCTCGGTATGCTGCGCAGGGCGAAACAGCGCAGTGGATGTTGCTGCGCAGCAATTCCGGTGCCGTGTGGTGGGCATCGATAGTTGGCCGTGACGGCAAGTGAGGAGTCGTGGACGAACAGGCCGCTCAGGCGCTGACGAGAACCGTCGTCGAGACACTGGCGGCCGCGCCGGAGAAGTCCATGCTGCATCCCCCGACCGATGCGACGACGGTGCAGCTCTTCAATCTCAAGCTCGCCCGGGCCGGTTACGGTTGTCTGCCCGCCGACTTCGGTTATTTCCTGACGCTGGCCTGCGGCCTGCAGGGACCGTACTGCACCTTGCTCGGCCTGAGCGGAATGAAGACGGCCGGGGGAGGGACGGAGCCCGGCATCTGTGAGGCGTCGGACAGGTTCAACGCCCATGCGGGCGCAGACGTAAAGACACTGGTGCTGGGCCGGGCGTCCGGCAACGTGCTGTTGGTTTTCTCGAAGGGCAAGTATCACCTGCTGGATGTGCAGACGCAGGACATGCTGCGGAGCTATGACAGCGTCGCCGCATTCATCGACGACATGATCACGATGAAGGGGATAGGTCTCGCAGAGCCGGTCAGGTGACGGCTTACGGTGACCGCCAGGCCTGCAGTTTGCGCTCCAGCGCCTCGGCCAGCAGGCCGTCGAAGAGTTTCCAGGTTCCGAAGACAGCAACCGGTCGGCGCCTTCCGAGACCGCATGGGTGATCGTCACCGCGGCGGCTGCGCCGCAGTATCATCGGTTGGCGGCATTGCGACCTGCAACGACAATTATCGGGGCTGCTGGCAGAATCCACCCGGGGCGATACGCGGGTGGGTAATCAGAAGGGAGGGTGTCCGATGATGCGTGGGATTGGATCGCTGGCGGTCGTGACCTGCGCCGTCGGGATCGCGATGACCGGCGGATGCGGGCGGCAGGCCGAGGCGCCGGCCACGGCGGTGCTGGCTCCGCCGGACCGGGCGGCCGACACGATCTACACGGGCGGCGACATCGTCACCGTCAACGATGCGCAGCCGACGGCCGAGGCGGTCGCGGTCAAGGACGGCAGGATCGTCGCCGTCGGCACGCTGGTGGAGGTCGAATCGGCTCGCAAGGGAGCGACGACCCGGGTGGTTGACCTCGCAGGTCGAACGCTGGCGCCGGGCTTCGTCGATGGGCACGCGCACTTCCTCGGATTCGGGGCGCAGGCCGTAGGGGCCAACCTGCTGGCTCCTCCTGACGGCTCGGTCAATACGATCGACGATCTCGTGGCCAAGCTTCAGGAGTTCGCCAAGGGGCCTGACGTCGGCCGCACCGGCTGGATCTTCGGCATGGGCTACGACGACGCGCTGCTCGGGCGCCACCCGACCCGCGACGACCTCGACAAGGTCTCGAAGGACATCCCGGTGATCGCGGTCCACATCTCGGGACACTTCAGCGCGATGAACAGCGCCGGGCTGGCCAAGATCGGCTACACGGCCGCGACGAAGAACCCCGAGGGTGGCGTGATCCGCCGTCGTCAAGGCAGCCAGGAGCCAAATGGCGTACTCGAGGAACTTGCCAGCATTCCTTACATGATCCAGGCGATCAGCCCAACCAAGTCGGAGGACATGGACTATTTTCTGAACAAGGGTCTCGAACTCGCCAAGAGCTTCGGCTACACGACCGCAACCGAAGGCCGCGCTTTCGCGTTCCAGCACGCCTACCTGCTGGACGCCGCGAAGCGCGGGCTGCTGGATATCGACGTGCTGTCGTTCATCGACTACACGGATCGCAAGGTAATTCCCACGCCGACCAGCAGGACCTACGACGGCCATTACCGGGTCGAAGGCTTGAAGATCACGCTCGACGGCTCGCCGCAGGGCCGCACGGCCTGGCGCACGATCCCATACCTGATTCCACCCGATGGGCAGAAGTCGGGATACAAAGGCTACCCGGCGATCCCGGATACGAAGGTGGTCGAGGCCCTGTTCGACGAGGCATACCAGAAGGGCTGGCAGGTTAAGGTCCATGCCAACGGCGACGCTGCGGTCGACCAGATGATCGCGGCAATGAAGCCCGTGCAGGCAAAGTACGGCCCCGGGGACCGGCGCCATGTGCTGGTTCACGGGCAGTTCGTGCGTCGCGGCGACCAGCTCGACTCACTGGAGGAGCTGCAGGTGATCGCCTCGCTGTTCCCGATGCACACCTTTTACTGGGGCGACTGGTATGACCAGATCATCGGCCCGGAACTGGCGCAGCAGATCTCGCCCATCCGGAGCGCGCTCGACAAGGGCCTCAAGGTCACCAGCCACACCGACGCACCGGTCGCACTGCCGAACCTGATGCAGGTGATGTGGGCCACCGTGAACCGCACCTCGCGCAGCGGCAAGGTGATGGGTGCGGACGAGCGCCTGACGCCGCTGGAAGCGCTGAAGGCGATCACGACCTGGGGTGCCTACCAGTTCTTCGAGGAGGACACGAAAGGGTCCATCGAGGTCGGCAAGCTCGCGGACTTCGTGATCCTCGACAACAACCCTCTCACGGTGGACCCGGCTACGATCAACCAGGTCGTGGTGCTCGAGACCATCAAGGAAGGCAAGACGGTCTATACGCGAAGCTGACGTGGCAGGGGGCGCGGCTCGCGACCCGGACCTGCTGCGAGCGTGTAAAGTGGCAACCAGTCCCTGCTGGAGATGGTCGGATGAAAGTTCGCGTGATCACGCTCGCGGCCCTGTTGCTCGCGGGATGCGCCAGCCTGGAGGCGGCGCCCGAAGGTGGCGGCGGAGCCGCGGCCGCCACGGTGACCGGCACCGTCACCTATCGCGAGCGAATCGCGCTGCCGCCGAACGCGGTGATCAAGGTTCAGCTGGTCGATGTCTCGCGGGCGGACGCACCTTCGATCGTGCACGGCGAACAGGTCCTGCAGTCATCAGGCCGCCAGCCGCCGTTCGCGTTCGAGATTTCATACGATCCCGCGAAAATCGTCGCGAATTACACCTATGGGGTACAGGCGCGCATCGAGGTGGACGGAAAGCTGCGCTTCGTCAGCGACCAGCACTACGCGGTGATCACGCGCGGAGCGCCAACCCACGTTGACATGGTGTTGAAGTCGATCGGTAACTGACTCCGCATGACAACGAAATCAACGCAGGCCTTCATCTGCGATGCGATACGCACGCCTTTCGGCCGCTATGGCGGCGCATTGGCCGGCATTCGCACCGACGATCTCGCAGCGCTGCCGATCAAGGCACTGATGGCCCGCAATCCGCAAGTTGATTGGTCCGAACTCGGTGACGTCGTTCTCGGCTGTGCCAACCAGGCCGGCGAGGACAATCGCAACGTCGCGAGGATGGCGGCACTGCTCGCCGGGTTGCCGGTCGAGGTGCCCGGTGCGACGATCAATCGCCTGTGCGGGTCGGGGCTCGATGCCGTGGGATCGGCGGCACGCGTCATCGCGTCGGGTGAGGCGGGCATGTTGCTGTCGGGTGGCGTGGAGAGCATGAGTCGGGCGCCCTTCGTGATGCCCAAGGCTGATGCCGCCTTCAGTCGTTCGAACGCCATGTACGACACGACCATCGGCTGGCGCTTCGTCAACCCTGGAATGCAGGCTCGCTACGGCGTCGACACGATGCCGGAGACCGCCGAGACACTGGCGACCGAGTTCGGCATCAGGCGGGAAGCGCAGGACCGCTTTGCACTTGCCAGCCAGCAGCGTGCGCTCGAGGCGCAATCGGCCGGATTCCTCGCGCGCGAAATCGTCCCGGTGCAGGTACCACAGCGCAAGGGCGCGGCGCTGGTCGTCGAGCGCGATGAACATCCGCGCCAGACTTCGCTTGAAGCCCTCGCGAAACTACGCGGTATCGTCAGGTCGGACGGGACCGTCACCGCAGGCAATGCCAGCGGCGTCAACGATGGCGCCTGTGCGCTGCTGCTGGCCGACGAGTCGACGGCCACCAGACACGGACTATCGCCGCGCGCGCGGGTGCTTGGCATGGCGGTGGCGGGTGTGCCTCCGCGCATCATGGGAATCGGTCCCGTGCCGGCTACGAATAAGCTGCTGGCACGATTGAAGCTGGACCTGGCGCAGATGGATGTCATCGAGGTCAACGAGGCGTTCGCCGCGCAGAGCCTGGCGGTGCTGCGTCAGCTGGGCCTCGCCGACGACGACCATCGCGTAAATGCTTGGGGCGGCGCCATCGCCCTCGGCCATCCGCTCGGCGCATCCGGGGCTCGCCTGGTCACGACGGCGGTCAGCCGGTTGCACGCCACGGGCAGCCGATACGCGCTGTGCACGATGTGCATCGGCGTCGGGCAGGGTATCGCGCTGGCACTCGAACGTGCCTAGGGTTTCGCGCTGGGCATGGTGCGGAGGACCAGCGAACGGACGAGGCTCGGCTAGCGAATCAGCTCCAGCACCTGCTGGTATCGGGGCAGCCGCCGCAGGGAGTCGAAGTCTGAATCGTGCTTGATCCATGACTTGGTCTCGTGGTTCGCGTGCGGCAGCAGTCGCTCGAGAAGATCGAAAGCCTTGTCGTGATCGCCGAGCTGGGCAAGGACGCAGGCAATGTTGTACTGGGTCAGCACGTCGTCCGGATCGATGGCCATGGCGCGGCCCAGCCACTCCCGGGCGCGGTCTCCCTCGCCAAGTGAAAGCAGGCAGCCGGCACCCAGGTAAGCGGGGCGCGGATTCTCGGGGTGCTGGGTCAATTCCCGCTCGGCGCGCTCGACTGCCCGGCGCGCAACCGGTGCGATGTCGCCCTCGCGACCGATCGAGGGATAGATCATCCTCAGCATCGCCAGTGCCTGGTAGTCGTCCGGCCTGAGCTCGGCCGCACGTTCGAACAGTCCCGCAGCCTGGTCCATCTTGTTCTGCGCGAAGCAGGCACGCGCCATGAAGTAGTGCGCCTCGAACAGGTTCGGGTCGAGCTTGATCGCGTGCTCGAACTCGGCCATTGCCTCCTCGTATTTCTCGGCCAGCGACAGTGCAAGGCCGCGTGATGCGTGCGCCTCGGCGAGGCCTGCGTCCAGCGCAAGGGCCTGCGCGCTGGTGGCCAGGATCGCGTCGATCGCGATGTCGACGTGATAGTGCAGGAACAGGAACGAGTCGCAGTCCGCAATGCCCGCGTAGGCGCGTGCGTACATGGGATCCAGCTCGACGGCCTTGGTGAACATGCGCCGCGCCAGCTGGTAGTACGACTTGGAGTGGCGGTGGAAGAACTGCCGGCCCCGCAGGTAATACGTGTACGCCTCGATGTTGTCGGTGGGCGCCTGCGCAATCGATTGCCGCTCCTGCGGCAGCAGCTTGACCTTCAACTGTTCGACGATCGCATGCGTGATCTCGTCCTGGATCGCGAAGATGTCGGTGAGGTCCCGGTCGTAGCGATCGGCCCAGACGTGCCCGCCAGTCTCTCCGTTGATCAGCTGGCCAGTGACGCGCACCCGCGAGCCTGCCTTGCGGACACTGCCCTCGAGCACGAACCGGACGTCGAGTTCCGTGGCTACGTCCTGCACCTTCACCGCCTTGCCCTTGTAGGTGAAGGCGGTGTTGCGGGCCACGACAAAAAGGCCGGAGACCTTCGACAGATCGGTGATGATGTCTTCGGTGATTCCGTCGCTGAAGTATTCCTGCTCGGTGTCGCCGCTCATGTTGTTGAACGGCAGCACGGCGATCGAGACCCGCTCGGCGGGCTCCGTCGTCGTGCCGCCACCGGCCGCCGCGCCGGCCGTCGCGCCCAGCATGCGGCGCAGGGTCGAGACCAGCGTCGCGACGTGGGGCTCGATGGGCAGGGTCAGTGCGTCGAGCCAGTGGGTGCCGCCCAGGCAGTATTCCATCGCTCCGGTCGGGGGCACGTCCTCGACCCGGAATGGGACGATGGTGCGGTCCAGCGAGACGGCGCGCTCGACTTCGCGCCGCACGTGCGGTGACGAATTGGCGGCCGCCGAAAAAATCACCACGAACACCCGGCAGGCCTTCACGGCTTCGACGATCTGTTCGCCGTACTCGGATCCTGCCGGGATGTCGCGTGGGGCGATCCAGCAACGGACGCCCTGCTTCTCGAGCCCGTCCAGCACGGCGAGCGCCGTGTCTTTGTCCGCGGCGGAATAGCTGAGGAATACGTCGTGCGGCATGTGACCTGCAGGGGCCTCGCCAGGCGAAGCTGTTGAATTGACAAGGGTTCGCCGGGATCTTGCACTGCCGGGGCTGCGGGAACAAGTTTGCGCGGTCGAGCGCGCGCGGTTGGGATTCGGGGTGGCTGCTCCCGCTGCACATTGAGGTGGCATTCGCGGCGGCGCCGTTGGAGAATCGGCATGCAGCGGTCCGCAGCAGGCGGGCACTCGAAAACCGAGGGTGACCATCCATGGAACTTGAATACCGTCGCCTCTCGCGGGCGACATTTCGGGCCGGTCTGGCCATTGCGGCGGCCTTGCTGGCCGGGTCCGCGCTTGGCGCCGATGCGACGGTCCGGTCGCAGGCAGCGGCACCAGGGGCGGACGTGGCGGCGCCGGTCCTGACCGACTCGCAGCGCGAGGCCGCGGACATCCTCAAGGCCATGGCCCGGTACCTCGCGGGGCTGCCGGCATTCACCGTCACCGTTCGCCAGGGTTACGACGTGGTGCAGTCGACCGGTCAGAAGATCGAGTTCGGCGAGACCCGGCAGATTTCGATGGATCGCCCGGACCGGCTGCGCGTGGAAGAGGTCGCCAGCGACGGCACGCGCGATCTTGCAATCTTCGATGGCCGGACCATTACCGTGTTGAAGGCCGATTCCGGCGTGTACGCCCAGGCGCCGCAGCCGGGCACCGTCGACGACGGGCTCGTCTACCTGGTCCGTGACCTCAAGCTGCGGATGCCGCTTGCGCAGGTCTTGTCCACTCGGCTGCCCGATGAGCTTCCGCAGCGGGTCAAGACGATCGACTACGTGGACGACACAGACATCAACGGCGTGCCGACCAGCCACATCGCGGGTCGCACCGATTCGGTCGATTTCCAGTTCTGGATCACGGAAGGCGACCATCCGTTGCCGCTGCGTGTCGTCATCACGTACCTGCACTCGCCGGGCGAGCCGCAGTTCTGGGCCAACTTCCACGACTGGAATACGAGCCCGAAGTTTGCGGAAAAGACCTTCCAGTTCACGCCGCCCGATGGCGCGCACCAGATACCGTTTGCCGCACAGGTGAAGGATTCCGCTGACCTACGGAAATCGCCGGCCGCGAATGGGGAGGTGAAGCCATGAGATCGAAACTTCCCGGCGGCTTCGGTGTCGCCTGTCTCGCCGTGATCCTGGTGCTGCCGTTGCTCTTGATCGACGATGCCTTCGCCGCGCGCGGCGGTGGCGGCGGCGCGCGTGGCGGTGGTGGCGGAGGGCGGGGCGGGGCCAGCGGCGGCTATTCGCGGCAAGGCCCTGCGGCCAGCGGCGGGTTCTCGCACGAGAGTGCGTCGTCGGCTAGCCGCGGCACCCAGTCATCCGGCCGCGGACAGGATTCGCGTCCGACCGTGACGCCAACCGATCGCCCGTCGACCGGCACCGATCGGCCACCGCCGGGCAACCGACCCCCCGAAGGCGCGCGTCCGCCGGAAGGCAATCGACCGCCCGAGGGCACTCGGCCCCCACCACCCCCACCCGGATATCGCCCGCCACCCCCGCCCCCGCCGCCCCCCTATGGTGGCTACTACGGCGGTGGCTGGGACTATTACGACAACGATGCTGCGTTCGTGACCGGCATGGTGGTTGGCGGCGTCATGGTCGGGGCCGCCAACGACCATGCCGACGACGAGACCACCACCACGACCACGACCACTACGACGACGGGCGGGTTGCCTTGTGAACCGACCGTCATGGACGTGGACAACGTGCGGTATTACCAGTGCGGCACGCAGTTCTATGTCGAGGCCTACGGTGGCAGCGGGCCTATCTACATGCCGGTAGCACCGCCGGGCTGAGTCGATGATGAGGGTGGACCGACCCTCAGGGCTCGTTGTGCCCTGATATCCTCGAGGGGTCGCCGCGGGGTTCAAGGTTCTCGACCGCGTGCTGCCACGGCCAGCGTCCGTCCACTTCCAGCTGCAGCGCCATGCTCAGGAACGTGCGAATGATCACTATCAGCCCGAGGATCAGCACGTTCCCGACCAGCTCCATGATTTCGCGGTAATGGTTCATTGGCTGAATATGAGCGTGCTTCTTTCTGCCTGCAATGCCCCGGTGCGATGCTGTGGCCAGTCGCGATCCCAGTGGCCGCCGCGGCTCATGCCATCCCGACCATGACCAGCTGTTCGCCGGGAATTCGCAGGCCGTCCGGGCCTTGGTACCGGCTGAACCCTCGTGCAATCTCGTCCCATACGTCGTCCCGGTCGAGTTCGCCCACCACGGAAACCAGTTCCCCAAGCGACGGCGACATTCGCAGTGTCTCGAGTGCCGAGGCCAGGCCGCGGTAGCTGCGGCACACCGGCACGAGCTGCGTGCGTACGCCCGTGAATCCTGTCTTGATGAGTGCAGCCCGCACATCTGCTGCACCGACCCGGAACGCCTGTATGTAGTCCGGCGCCGGTTCCGGCAGCGCGCACCGCGAAGTGACGGCCGCGACCGGTATCGAGTGAAATGGCTCGCGCTCCAACGGTCCATAGACCGAGATCACCAGGCTCCCGCCGGTGCGCAAGGCTCGGCGGATGCTAACGAGCGCGCGGTCGAGGTTGCGGAAATACATGACGCAGTTGCGGGCCAGCGCAACGTCGAAGGAGCCCGGCTCGAGCGCGAGGTCCTCGGCCAGGCACTCATGGATTGCGATTGACGGCGGCGGATCCATCACGCCGCTGCGCGCAGCGAGACCACTCATCCTGGTCAGCGAAATGTCCGTCGCCAGCACGTAGCCCGACGGTCCCACGATCTCCGCCGCGAGCAGCGCCATGTCGCCGCCGCCGCTGCCGACGTCCAGTACTCGCTGGCCTGGCGTGATCCGCGCCTCCTCGAGCATGCACGCGGCCACGGGCGCGAGCGCCTCGTCGTAGGCCGTCAAGCGCTGCATCCGTGCCGGTCGTCTCAGTGGAGCTGGGCGAGGATCATCAGGATCCCCGCGAACCCGGCGGTCCACACCACGGTGCGAAGCCAGGGGATGCCCGCGATGTACACGACCGCGTAAGCCAGACGAGCGTAAACGAAGAGCTTTGCGCCCATGACGGTCATGTCGTTGCTGACGCCCGCCGCATGCGCGACGAGCACCAGCGCGGCAAATGGCAGCAGGCTTTCAGCCATGTTGCGGTAGGCACGCTGCGCGCGGCCGACCCATCCCTTGCCGTCGCATGGGGTCTCGCGGTTTCCGGCCAGCACCGGCGCGGGGAACTGCATCATCCCGCCGGTGACTGCGACCAGGAGCTGAACGATCCAGAGCCCTACGGCACAGACCAGCATCGTGAGTTCCACTGTCATTCGAAATTCTCCCTGCATTGCGACTTAAGGCGGCGCGGGCGCGCACGACTTGCCGGCCCCGAACTCTACACGGGTTCAGTGGCCAACCGCGACAGGTCGCGACGGCGCGGACGCCAGGTTGCCAGCGCGGACAGGTACTCGACCGTCAGGGCAGGTAGCCGCTCTTCTTCGCGCCGGAGATCGTCAGCGTGCGGGCCAGCCTGCGCGACAGCCGCATCAGCACGTATCCGAGCCTGGCCATCGGGCCGGTGGGCAGCACGATGGCGTCGTTTTCCACGGCGCGAACCATGTCCTCGGCGACGACGCGCGGGTGGCAGCCATCCGTGTCGTAGTACTTCTGCAGTTTCGCGATCTGGGCCCCGGTCATGCCGGGCGCGGTACCACTCACGTGCACGATGGGCGTGTTGATGATGCCAGGGCAGACGATCAAGACCGAGACGTCCGTGTCGTGCAGTTCGAGCGCCAGCACCTCGGACAGCCCGACCACCGCGTGCTTCGACGCCGCGTAGGCTGACATGTTCGGCGCCGGCGCGAATCCCGCCAGCGACGCCACGTTGACGATCTTTCGCTTTCCGCCCGCCGCGCGCATCGCGGGCAGGAATGCGTCCACGCAATGCACGATGCCGAGGACGTTGATCTCGAGGATCCGGCGCCACTGCACGAGCGGTGTCTCCTCGAAGCTGCCCAGGAACGCGATGCCGGCGTTGTTGACCAGCACGTCCAGCGTGCCGACGTCCCGGTGCACGGTGGCGGCGAGCGTCTTCACCGATTCCTCGCTTGCCACGTCGCAGGCGATCGCGTGGCAGCGAGCACCGGCGGCGGTGAGCTCGAGCCGGGCTTTCTCCAGCGCCTCCGTGTTGACGTCCGAGATCACCAGCCGCGCACCGCATTTGGCGAATGAACGCGCGCACTCGAGTCCGATGCCGGAAGCGGCGCCGGTGATCAGCACCAGACGGTCCTTCAGGGGCTTCATGTGGAAGGCCCGAAGTAGACTTCGAAGAAACGCCCGACGACCGATTCCGGGACCGCAAGGTTCGCGTCCTTGCTGGTGCGCACGCACACCAGCGCCGGACCCTGGTGCGCCTTCGCGCGCACCAGTGCCGGAGCGAGGTCGGCGATGGAATCGACGTACTCACCGTGGCAACCGAGTCCCTTGGCAACCACGTCCCAGCGGACCTCGCCCATGCCGGTTCCGAAGTCGCGGCCCCACCTGGCCACCTCGTTCGGGATTTCCATGGTCCACTGGCCCTCGGCCATCACCACGACCGTGATCTTGATTCCCTGGTGCGCGGCAGTCTCGAGTTCCATCACGTTGAAACCCGCAGCACCGTCGCCGGTCACGCACACGACCTCGCGGCTCGGGTCGCCGAGCTTCGAGCCGATGGCCGCGGGGATCCCGGTGCCGAGCATGCCGAGTTCCAGGATGCCGTGGTACGAGGACGGCCGCGTCGACGGCAGGGCGATGCCCGTCCACAGCGAGGTGTTGCCGCCGTCCGCGTGGTAAACGGCTTCGCTGCCGAACACGCCACCCACCACGGCACAGGCCTGGCCCGGATGGATGCCGGGTCCGCTCCAGGCCGCGACCTGCGCCTGGATGGCAGTCTTCCATGCCGCCTGCGCGGTGCGCAGCCCATCGAGGTCCTTGCGGCCGGTACTGGCGGCCTTCAGCGACCGCAGCCTTGCCACGAGGCCCGACAGTGTCGCCTTTGCGTCTGCCACGATGCCGAGCGTCACCGGTCTCGACACGCCGATGTGGCGCGGGTCGACATCCACGTGGATCAGCTTGCAGTTCTTCGGGTCACCCCAGTACTTGTCGAAGGGTACGTCGAGATTGCCGATGCGTGAGCCGACCGCGAGCATCACGTCCGCATTACGGCGCAGGTCGTCCGCAACCGGACTCTGCGACATGAAGCACAGCGGATGATCGTGCGGCATCACGCTGCGGCCTGCCAGCGAGGGGATCACCGGGCAGTTCATCATTTCAGCGAGCTCGAGCAGCTCCGGGTTCGCGGAGGCGCGATCGACACCGCAGCCGGCGAAGATGACGGGCGTCCTGGCGCCGGCCAGCAGCTCCGCCGCGGCATCGAGCTGCGCCGCGGACGGTTGCGGCGCGCCAGGTCGCCCCGATCCAGCGGAGTAGATCGGTGCAGTCGCAGGATCTCCCGTCGCGTACAGGACGGGGCCCGGGATCTCGAAGTGCACTGGACCGGGACGTCCTGCCCACATCTCGCGAAAGCCCATACGCACTATTTCCGGAATGCGGGTCCACTCGAAGATCGGCCCACCCCATTTGACGGCGGGCTTCAGCAGGTCGAGTTGGTCCTGGCCCTGGAAAGTTGCCGGCGTTGACGGGTACACGATGCCCGGGCGGTGCTGCGAGGTGATCGCGACCACCGGCACACCTTCGTGCCGCGCGGTGATTACTCCGGGGATCAGGTTGGCCGAGCCGGGCCCGGGATTACCCAGCACCGCGGCGACCTGCCCACTGGTCTTGTACAGGCCTTCCGCCATGTGCACGCCGGCCGACTCGTGACGCACCGGGATGCGGCGGATGCCGTTTGCCTCGAGGGCCGCCAGCAACGGATCGATCTCGGGGCAGGGCAGGCCGAAGATGAACTTCACGCCTTCGTTGGCCAGGGCCTGGGCCAGCAGTTCGCCACCGGTGAGTTCGCTCATCTTGATGCCTCGCTTGGCCTGTATTCGACACACGGTCGGATGATCCGATTGTCCGCGTGCCCGCGGTGACTGTACTGATATTTTCTGCCATGATGCTGACACTTTAAGACACGGTCGGCCGGCTCCGAACGGGCGGCCGAACGCAATGCGGGTCGAGGCCGTGCCCATACTCCAGCATCGCTACCCGGCACGATATTTCCTGCAGCTTCTCGATTACCTGGATGAGCTCGGGCTCGATCGCGAGGCGGTGCTGCGTGCCGCGCGCCTCGGGCCGCTCGACGACCCGATGAAGCTCATGTCGCTGAGGCAGGTGGAGGCGTTGTTCGCCGCCGCCGAGCGCATCAGCGGGCGGTCCGACCTGGGCTTCGAACTCGGGCGTCGCGTCAAGACGACTTCGCACGACATCCTCGGCTACGCCTTGCTGACCAGCTCGACGCTGGGCCACGCGTTCAGGCTGTTGTCGAGCTACCAGAGGCTGATCAACCCCGCGTTCACGCTGGAGCTGCAGCACCACGCCGGCCGGGTCGATCTCGTCTACAAGCCGGCGATGGCGATGTCCCATCGCGCGATGCGCATCGTGCAGGAGACGATCGCGGTTTCCAACCACCACGAGTTCGGATCTCTGCTGCAGCGGGAGCTGCCGTCATACGACATCTATTTTTCGATCGAGCGGCCGCCGCACGCAGCGCGCTATGCCGGCCTGGCGCCGGCGAAAGTGCACTGGGGTGACCTGTTGCCGGGGCTTCGCCTGTCGATGGACGCTGCAATGCTCGACAGGCCACTTGCGATGGCGGATCCGCGCGCCATGCAGGCGGCCGAGCAGCGCTGCGTGGCGATGATGCGCGGCGCACGAGGCAGTCGGCGATGGAGCGAGTGGTGTCGAATGATGTTGCGCGAGGCGGAAGACAGCCAGCCGACGCTGGAACAACTGGCAGCGTTCGTGAACCTGTCGGCGCGCACATTGGGCCGGTACCTCGATGCGGAGAACACCGGCTTTCGCGAACTGTCGCTGCAGGTCCGGACCGAGCGTGCCAAGCGCCTGCTCGAAAGGGGCGAACAGTCGGTGACCCGGATCGCCTATCGGCTCGGCTACAGCGACGTCGCGAGTTTCATTCGCAGCTTCAGGAGTCGGGCGGGTTGCTCGCCAGGAGCATGGGGCAAAGCGCGTGCCTCAGCCGGTCGCGTCCGCCATCAGGCGCTCGATGTGCGCGGCGCCGCTCGAGGCGAGCGCCTTCAGGTCGTAGCCCCCCTCGAGCGTGGACACGATCCTGCCGCTTGAGTGGCGATTGGCGACGGTGCAGGCGGCGTGCGTGATCCACGTGTAGTCGTCGGTCGCGAGCCGCATCTGGGCCAGCGGGTCGGCCGCGTGCGCATCGAACCCTGCCGAGACGAAGACCATCTGCGGGGCGAACGACTCGAGCGCGGGAAGCCAGTGCTCCGTCACCGCGGCACGGAATTCCGGGCTGCCGCTGCCTTCCGGCAGCGGGCAATTGACGATGCGCCCGGGGACCGAAGCCGGGTTCATGTCGGGATAGAGCGGGTACTGGAAAAGCGAGCACAGAAGCACGCGCTGGTCGTCGCGGAAGATATCCTCGGTGCCGTTCCCCAGGTGTACGTCGAAATCGAGGATCGCCACGCGCTCCAGGCCGTGCCGCTCGAGTGCGTGGGCCACGCCCACCGCCACGTTGTTGAACAGGCAGAATCCCATCGCCCGGCTGCGTTCGGCATGGTGGCCCGGTGGACGCACGTTGCAGAACGCGCGGCGTGCCCGGCCCGACATGACCAGGTCCACCGCGAGCACGTTGGCGCCAGCGGCCCGCAGCGCGGCCTCGACCGTTTCCGGGCACATGGCAGTGTCCGGATCGAGGATCTCGAGCCCGGCGGTCGGTGCCCTGCTGCGGATGTGTTCGATGTACTCGGCCGGGTGCGCGCGCGCCAGCTGTTCTTCGGTGACCCGCGGCGCTTCGTAGTGGTCGAGCAAATCGTAGAGTCCCCGCGCGCGAAGCTCCTCCGGTATCACGGTAACCCGCGCCGGCTGTTCCGCGTGCCCCGGCACCATCTGGTGCAGGCGGCAGGCGGGGTGCGCGATGAACGCGACGGCTGCGCGCTCCGCAGGCGATTCCGGCGGGATTGTTGCCATCCGTGCTCCGTCAGGCTGCGTTGCGGGGTGTCGCCGATGCGCGACGATCGCGCCCGAACAGTCGCTGCACGGTGACGAAGAACAGCGGGGTGAAGAACACCCCGAGCAGCGTGCCCGCGATCATGCCGCCCAGCACGCCCGTGCCGATCGCCCGTTGCGCGCCGGAGCCCGCGCCGGTGGCGATCGCCAGCGGCAGCACGCCCAGGCCGAATGCGAGCGAGGTCATCAGGATCGGCCGCAGCCGGATGCGCACCGCTCCCAGGGTCGCCTCGATGAGGTCCATGCCGTTCGCCAGGTTGTCTTTCGCGAAGGTGATGATCAGGATCGCATTCTTGCTCGCGAGGCCGACGGTCGTCAGCATCGCGACCTGGAAATAGACGTCGCGTTCCATGCCGCGCAGCGTGGTCGCGAGCACGGTGCCGAGAATGCCGAGCGGCACGACCAGCATCACCGCGGTCGGAATGGTCCAGCTTTCGTACATCGCCGCCAGGCACAGGAACACAACCAGCAGCGACAGCGTGTAGAGCAGCGGCGTCTGGGCGCCTGCCGCGCGCTCCTGGTAGGACTGGCCGGTCCACTCGAGCCCGACGCCTCGCGGCAGCTGCGAGACGAGTTTCTCGACCTCGGCCATCGCCGTGCCCGAGCTCACGCCCGGCGCCGCCTCGCCGTTGATCTCGACGGACGATGCGCCGTTGTAGCGCTCGAGGCGCGGTGGGCCGTAATCCCAGCGCCAGCCGGCGAATGCCTGGAACGGCACCATTTCACCCGTCGAGTTGCGCACGCTCCAGCGGCTGAAGTCCTCAGGAACCATTCGATAAGGCGCGTCGGACTGCACGTAGACGCGCTTTACCCGGCCCCGGTCCACGAAATCGTCGATGTACTGCCCGCCCCATGCGGTGGCCAGCGTCTCGCTGATGTCGTCGATCGAGACCCCGAGCGCCGCGGCTTTCTTGTTGTCCACGTCGATGCGGAACTGCGGCGCGTCGTCCTGCCCGTTCGGCCGCACGTTGGCCAGCAGCGTGCTCTGGCTCGCCGCGCCGAGGAACTGGTTGCGGGCGCCGAGCAGCGCCTCGTGGCCGAGGCCGGCCTCGTCCTTGAGGTTGAACGCGAATCCCTTGGAATTGCCCAGTTCGGGCAGCGGGGGAGGGGCGAATGCAAACGCGAACGCGTCCTTGATCTGCATGAAGCTCATCATGGCGCGATGGGCCACGGCGTCCACGCCGAGTTCCTTCGATTTCCGCTCCGACCAATCCTTGAGATTGACCCAGGCGATGCCGGCGTTCTGGCCGCTGCCGGAGAAGCTGAAGCCCTGCACCGTGAACACCGAGCGAACCGTGTCCTTCTCGTTCTCGAGAAAGTGCCGCTCGACCGCATGGATCGAATTCATGGTGCGTTCCTGGGTCGCTCCTGCCGGTGCCATGATCTGCGCCATCAGCCAGCCCTGGTCTTCCTGCGGCAGGAAGGCGGTGGGAAGCCGCAGGAACAGCACCGCCATGACCGCGACCATCGCAACGAAGGCGGCCAGGTAGCGACCTGGCCGGCCGAGCATGCGCTTCACCGAGTGCTGGTAGTGCGTGCTGCCGCGCTCGAACGTGCGGTTGAACCAGCCGAAGAAACCGCCGCGCCCGGCGTGCGCGCCGGCGGACGCGGGTTTCAGCATGGTGGCGCAGAGCGCGGGCGTCAGGATGATCGCGACCGCGACCGAGAGCGCCATCGCAGAGACGATGGTGGCCGAGAACTGGCGATAGATGATGCCCGTCGATCCACCCAGGAACGCCATGGGCACGAACACCGCCGCGAGCACCAGGCCGACGCCGACCAGCGCGCCGGTGATCTGGTCCATGGACTTGCGCGTGGCCTCGAGCGGCGAGAGCCCTTCCTCGTGCATGATGCGCTCGACGTTCTCGACCACCACGATCGCGTCGTCCACCAGCAGGCCGATTGCGAGCACCATCGCGAACATCGTCAGCATGTTCACGGAATAGCCGAGCGCCGCCAGCACCGTGAACGTGCCGAGCAAGACCACCGGCACCGCAATGGTCGGGATCAGCGTCGCGCGCAGGTTCTGCAGGAACAGGTACATCACCAGGAACACCAGCGCCACGGCCTCGAGCAGTGTCACGATCACGCCCTGGATCGCGGAACGCACGAATGGAGTCGTGTCGAAGGGAACCGCCGTTTCCACGCCCTGCGGGAACGACTTCGAAAGTTCCTTCAGCTTGGCCTCCACCGCGCGTGAGGTGGCCAGCGCGTTGGCGCCGGTCGCGAGCGACACGGCGAGACCGGACGCGGGATGGCCATTGAAGCGGGCAATGTTGCTGTAGCGCTCCGCTCCAAGTTCGACGCGCGCCACGTCGCCGAGCATCAGCGTCGACCCGTCCGGATTGCCGCGCAGCACGATCCCTCGGAATTGCTCCGGAGTCTGCAGGCGACCCTGGGCGGTGATCGATGCGTTCAATTGCTGCCCCGGGATCGACGGTGTGCCACCGAGTTCGCCAATCGCGACCTGCTGGTTCTGTGCGCGGATGGCCGCAATGACGTCGCTGGGGTTCAGGTGATAGGTCTCGAGGCGGCTCGGGTCCAGCCAGATGCGCATCGCGTACTTGGTGCCGAAGGCCTGCACGTTGCCGACGCCGGTTACGCGCGCGAGCGGGTCGACGACGTTTGCAGTGACGTAGTCCGCGATGTCGTCGGCTTTCAACCGGCCGTCACCGGACATGAAGGCCACGACCATCAGGAATCCGGTATTCGACTTGTTGACGCTGACACCCTGTTGCCGGACCGCCGCCGGCAGCAGCGGCGTGGCAAGCTGCAGCTTGTTCTGCACCTGCACCTGCGCCACGTCGGCGTTGGTGCCGCTGTCGAACGTGAGCGAGATATTGGCACCGCCGTCCGAGCTGCTGGTCGAGGACATGTAGATGAGCCCGTCGAGGCCCTTCATGCTCTGCTCGATGATCTGCGTGACCGACTCCTCGACCGCCTGCGCGGTGGCGCCAGGGTAGAACGCCGAGATCGAAACCGTGGGCGGCGCGATGGTCGGGTAGCGTTCGACCGCAAGCCGCGTGATGGATATGGCGCCGGAGAGCATCACGATGATCGCCAGCACCCAGGCGAAGACCGGTCGGTCGATGAAAAATCGTGCCATATTCTGCCGTGCCTATTGCTGCTGCTCGGCAGCGGGCTTGTCCCCGGCGGCGGTAGCATCGGCCGCGGACCGTGGCGCGGCCTGAGCCCCGGCCTCGGTCGCGGTGACCGGCATGCCGGGTTGCACTTTCTGCAGCCCTTCGACGATCACCCTGTCGCCGGCCTCGAGCCCGCCGTCCACCAGCCACTTGTCGCCGAGCGTGCGGTTCACCTGGACTGTACGAAGTTCGACCTTGTCGTCCTTGCCGACCACCAGCGCGGTCGCGTTGCCCTGCGGATCCCTGGCAATCCCCTGCTGCGGCACCAGGATGCCTTGCGGCCGGACGCCGTTGCCCACCTGCGCGCGGACGTACATGCCCGGCAGCAGCAGTCGCTCGGGATTCGGTACCTTTATCCGCAGCAGGTAGCTGCCCGTGGTCGGATCGACGCTGACGTCGGAAAACTCGAGCGTGCCGGTATGTGCGTAACGGCGACCGTCCTCGAGCACGATCGTCACCGGCAGCGAGGATTGCTGCTCGAGCGTGCCCTCGGCCAGCTCGCGCTTGAGCTGCAGCAGCTCCGCGCTGGACTGCGTGACATCGACGTAGACGGGATCGAGCTGCTGCACGGTGGCCAGCGGGTCGTCCTGGGCCGCCTTGACCAGCGCTCCCTCGGTGACCGCCGACTTGCCGACGCGACCCGAGATTGGCGAGGTGATGCGCGCGTAACCGAGCACCACGCCGGCCGCCGTGAGCGCAGCGCGGCTCGACTCGAGTCCGGCTTCCGCCTGGCGCAATGCCGCGACGGCGTTGTCATTGTCCTGGGCGCTGACGACGCCGGTCTTGACCAGTTCGGCGGTCCGGCGTGCCCGCAGCTGTGCGGCCTCCAGCGTGGCTTCTGCGTGCGCCACCGCGGCCTTCGCCACGCCGTAATCCGCGCGATAGGTCGCGTCGTCGAGTTGGTAGAGCGCCTGGCCGGCCTTCACGTTGGCGCCCTCGGTGAAAAGCCTCGCCTTGACGATCCCTGTCACCTGGGGCCGGACCTCGGCCACCAGCAAGGCGCTGGTGCGGCCCGGAAGCTCGCGGACCAGCGTCACCGGTTCGGTACGCAGCGTAACGACGGTGACGGGCATCGCGCCGGGGCCTTGCCCGGGGCCTTGCTGGGACTTGCTGCAACCGGACAACGCGGCGGCGAAGGCAATGATGGACAGGACAACGTGGACGCGCATGGGGCGTTCGTGCATTTGCGGGCCTCGAATCCCGTGGCAGGCAGGGCGGCATTGCCGCGCGCCGGCGAGGGTAGCTGAAGAATAGGCGTGCATCCTTGTCGCCCGGGGGGCTGCTGTCAATGCGGGCGTGTGCCGTCGCTCCGCCAGCGCAAGTCAGCGGGTCCGATCCTGGCATGCGGTTCAATTCCGTGCATCGATCCCGAGCGGCCATCCACGGGCGACACCGTGCTCGTCGCAGGATTCGGCTGGTCCGCATGGCCGGCTGTCTTGTAATATTTCCCGCCGCGGTGGCCGGCACTTCGATCGCCGCGGCTGCGTACCATCTGGAAGTGCGGACGCAAGACGATGCTCAGGCCACACGCGTTGATTCTGCTGCTGCCGATGGCGCTCTGCGCCGACAGCGTTGTAGCGACTGCCGCGGCCGCGAATGGCGTCCAGTACAACGTGGTGCCGGCTCCTTAGCCGTGCTGGCTGCCATTGGCTTGCAACGCCCCCCGTTGCGGGGCGCCGGCCCGTCACCTGGATTGAACTGATTACCTGAATAGACTTTCTGAAAATATCCTGTTTATCTGATCAATTGTCGGGACTATCGTTGGCTCCAGTTTCAAACGGAGTGTCCAGCGATGTTCGCCATCAAGCATTCGGAACGTACCCTGGCCCAGGCGATCGCCGGCCTCGCGATCACGGCAACCTTCATCCTCGGCGCGATTGCCCATGCGGTAATCGCAAGCCAGCCGCTGGTCTGACGTCGTCGGCAGCCTGTCCGGCTGGGCACCGTGATGGCGCGGGCTGGTTGCGCTCCGGCGACGCCTGCAGTGCGGTAGGACAGCCGCTGGACCAGCCTTGACCCCGGCCCTGCCGTTGCCGGCAGGCTGCGAGCCCACCTGCCACGGCTGTCGGCATCGGCGGCTGGACGCCGCCGACAGCCTGTCCCAGAAAAGCGCCTACCTCGCGCGCGTGCTCGGACCTTGGGCCGACCGGATCGCGCCGATAGACGCGCCCGCCCGGGAGGCGCGCCTTGGCTACCGCGACCGGGTCACGCTGACGGCGCGCTGGACGATGGCGCAGGGCTGGCGCTTCGGGCTGATGCGTCGCGACGAACTGATCGCCATCCACGATTGCCCGGTGCATAGCGAACGCGTGCGCAAGTTGGTGTACGCGCTGGTCGAGTGCCTGCCCCCGGGCGACGAGTTTCCCCTCGCATACCTCCACGTCGCGGGCGCGCAGGCTACGCTGATCGTGAAGGCGCGCCGCTTGGATCACGGGCAACTGCTGCCCGTCGCGTCAGCCGTTGCCGGCATTGGCATCGAAGGACTCTGGCTGCACTGCCACCCGGCGGCGGGCAGGCGCCTGTTTGCCCGTAGCGGCTGGCAACTGCTGCATGGCAACGCCGAGTCGCGGGATTCGCGGGGGCTGCTGCACGGACCGACGGCTTTCATGCAGGCGCTGCCGGGCCTGCACGCACGCGCGATGAACGACGCCTCCTCGCACGTCGCGCCCGGCCCGTCGGTCGCCGTGCTCGACCTCTATTGCGGGCTTGGCGCGACGCTCAAGGCATGGACCGATGCCGGCAGCGACGCGCTGGGCGTCGAACTGTCCGGCGAGGCCGTGGCATTCGCGGCGAGGAACGCGCCGCGCGCGAGCGTGCTGCGTGGCACCTGCGCGCAGCGGCTGCCCCAGTTGCGCGAGTGGTGGTGCCGCGACGGGGGTGAGGCTGGCCGCGACGCGGTGACCAGTCGCGTCGCGTACCTGAATCCGCCGCGCTCGGGTCTCGAAGCCGAGGTTGCTGGCGCACTTGCCGGGCAGCTTCGCCCGGATCGCGTCGCGTACCTTTCCTGCAGCGCCGGAACGCTGGCCAGGGATCTCGCCGTGTTCGAGGCCTCGGGCTACGCCGTCATGGCGATCAGGCCCTATGACTTCTTTCCGAATACCCATCACGTCGAGACGCTCGCACTGCTCGACCGCCGCTGACGCGCCGCGGACTTCAGCTGGTCGGGACGCACGCCGGCCATCTTCGCAAGGGCCGGCAACGCCCGGCCTTGTCGCCCGGCGTCGGTGCTTTTTACATATCACAGTCGCGGGGATTACAAAAGTGCCGCAGATCGTTGATAGATAACAAGATGCGTGTCGTGGCCTGGATCTTGCAACCTGCCAGTTGCGAGCAAAAAAATGATTACAAAGGCGTCTGGGGTGCTTGCGCTGCTGCTCGGTCCAGCGGCGGCGATATACGCGACGGGTCATGCCGCCGCTGCGCACTGGTTTGTGCTCGGCGCGGTGCTATCGATGCAGATGAGCCTGCTGGCCCGGCCGGTGGCGGGGTTCGCACTGCTGCTGCCGGTCATATATGCCGCCGCGGCCATCACTGCCCAATCGACCGGTGGCGTCGCGGCACTGATCTTCGCCGCCGCTGCGCTGGTCGGCGCCGCGAGTTCGCAGGGGTTCCAGCGAGGCGTCCTGGCCGTGCTCGCAGCCACGCTCATTGGTTCCAGCCAACCGGCGTCACCGTCGGCGGTGTTCTTGCCGACGCTGGTGATGTCGGCGGGCTGTGTCTACGGCCTGGTGCTCGCACTCGGCCTGCTGCGCGACGTTGAGATGGACATGCGCGCGGTGCGGCCACAAACCGCGCTCAGTTTTGCGGCGCTGCTCGCAGTGCTGGTCATCATTGCCTGGGTCGCGTCCAGGGCATTCGGTGTCGAGCATGGCTGGTGGATTCCGCTCGCGGTTGCGGCCGTCGGACAGCCGGCGATCGAGGGGTCGGTGCGGCGGTCGATCCTTTACCTGGCGGGCTCACTGCTGGCCACGCTGGCAATGATGGCCGTGTTCGAGTTCACGAGCGGCATCGTGCCGCAAACCGTGCTGCTGGCAGTCATTGGCCTGCTGATGCTGGTCGCAGGGCCCAGGCGACGCTGGCTCAGGGCCCTGCTGCTGACTCCTTTTCTGGTCCTGGTCGTGGGCCATGACACGGGCCATGACGTGGTTGCCTACCTGGGTTCGGCGTTTCTTGCCTGCTCGGTCGTCTTCGGGTTCGCGCTGCTCGGCCAGTGGATGCTGTGGACGATTCGACCCGACCCAGGATGCATCCCGGTGCGGGCCGAAACAAGGCGCCGGTACCCGAGGTAGCTGGCCGCCCAGGCGATGACGCGCCACTGCCGCGGGTGCTCGCCGCGTCCTGCGCTAGTCGCCGCCGCTCGGACCGTTGTGGCAGTCGTAACAGCCGACCTGCAAATCCTTCGCGACGTTCCGTGATCCCCAGGTTCGCCTTGCGGCGGTCCGTGAAAGCGGCGTGCCGCGGTAGTCGTTGCCGTGGCAGGCGGCGCAGGCCTGCCGATCCCGTTTCGCAATACTGCCGTGACCGGAGCGCCAGCGGGAATCGCCGACGACGTGTATCCCGTGGGGCCCATTGAGCGCCAGCGCCAGCGTGCCGGCACCGTGGCAGGCCGTGCACTCGGTGACGGTGCCCGCGTGCCCCTGCACCTGCTGCGCGGCGAGGTTGTCGTTGTGTGCGTCGTCCGGGTTGGGCCAGATCGCGTGCGTGCTGTTGTGACAGCCCTCGCAGGCGACGCCGCCATGTCCCTTGCTGAACCGGTAAAGCTTTCCCGTGTTCTCCGCGAAACGCGAGCCGGTTGCCAGGCGTGGGGATGCCGCCGGGTCCGACGCATTGAACGCGACCAGCGTGCGGATGCCGTCGGAGGACATCAGCGACGCATCCGCCAGCGTCAGGTGGCTCGCGGCGTCGCCGGTGTGGCACGCCTGGCAGCGGGGCAGGTCGATCCACGGGCGCCGCGACCGGCCGTCGTTGTGTCCGTCGATGCTGCCGCCTGAAGCCAACGCGGTCGACCCGCCGACAGCGCCCATGCCGCCGTGGCAGTTCTGGCAGGTCACGGTGCTGGTCATCGCGCCGCGCAGGCACTGCGTGGACTTGCCGGGGTGGCAGAGGTAACAGGACTGGTTCTGCGGCGTGGGCGGCGTGCCGCCCTGACGAACCCAGCCGTCGTCGTAGGGCGTGCCCGCTGCATTCAGCATGCGGCTGCTGTGATACGCGTGCATGGCCGAGGACATGGTCGGCTTGCCCAGCTGCGCGCCGGCAGGTCCCGTGCCGGAAAGGTCCAGGGCCGCGCTGTAGTGACAGCCGGCACAGAGCACTGGCTTCGACGCCATCAAGCTGCTGCCGATGCGATTGTCGTGCAGCAGCAGGATGTTCTCGCGCGACTGGATTTCCAGGTCGGCAGAGGCGGACCAGTTGATGCCCCCGGCGCGGGTTGCCGTGCCGCCCGTGGCATGGCAGTCCGAGCAGGTGGTCTCTTCGGACACCGGCAGGACGACGTCCTGTGTCGAGAGCGACTGGCCGCTGGACTTGTCGGTTGCCGTCAGGCGCATCAGCGGATAGCGATTGATGTTGCCCGCGTCGTCCACCGGAAAGACCGGAATTCCTTCCGCCTCGAACAGCGTGTCGGTCGCCTTCCAGGTGAACGCGGTCTGCTCCGGCCCGGGCGCTTCGGCCGGCATGTACAGTCCGGTCAGTCCCTGACCCGGGGGAAGACTTGCGCCGTAGGTTCGCGCCACGTATTGCCAGAAATTCGTCTTGCCGCTGCTGCGGCTGTTGATCGAGCCGTTCGCGTCGGCAATCGCCGAATAGCGCAACACGACGCTTGAGTCGTCCAGCAACGAAGGCTTTCCTGCAGCGTCGATGCGAACCACCTGGGCGTTGACCACGTTGAAGGGCGGCAGGATGGAGAACACCGAGAAGTCGGCATCCACGCAGTGCATGCCGAGGTTGTTGGTCGCCAGTATCCTGTAGCTGGCCTGGCCAGTGCCGCCTCCGGCCCCGCCACCGGCGCCACCGCCCGCGCCACCGCCGCCGTCACTGCCGCTGCCCGATTCGCCGCCGGATCCCGAGCCTCCGCCGCCGCAACCACCCAGTGCAAGCAAGGTGCACAGCGCCAGCGTGCCGCATGATCGCGAGTGCATCAGTGTGCGTGGCTTCATCGAGTCCTCCCGGCAGGCGAATGTCCGTTGCCGGGTTAGACGTCCGCAAGCGCCGAAATCAATCGAGGTGCGCGCGGCTGCGATTGATTCTCGATACCGTCATGCAGTGGCCAGCGCCTGCGCGAGGTCTTCGATCAGGTCGTCCTCGTGCTCGATGCCCACCGAGAGTCGCACCATGTCCTCGCTGACGCCGGACTTGGCCAGTTCCGCCGCATTGAGCTGGCGATGCGTGGTGCTGGCGGGGTGACAGGCCAGCGACTTGGCGTCGCCGATGTTCACCAGCCGCACGAAGAGCTTGAGCGCGTCCTGGAACCTCGCACCGGCCGCGAGACCGCCCTCGATGCCGAACGTCAGGATGCCGGAGGCACGGCCACCCATGTATTTCTGCGCAAGCGCGTGGCTGGGGTGATCCGGCAGCCCGGCATAGTTCACCCAGCGCACCTTCGGGTGACTATTCAGGTACGTGGCGACCCTGAGTGCATTCCTGCAGGTGCGGTCCATGCGCAGAGCGAGCGTCTCGATGCCCTGCAGGATCAGGAAGCTGTTGAACGGCGAGATCGCCGCGCCCATGTTCCTGAGCGGGACCACCCGCGCGCGGCCGATGTAGGCCGCCGGGCCGAAAGCCTCGGTGTAGACCACCCCGTGGTACGACACGTCGGGCGTGTTCAGCCGCGGAAACCTGTCGGCGTGCGCGGCCCACTGGAAGCGGCCTGAATCGACGATCGCGCCGCCGATGCTGGTGCCGTGCCCGCCCAGGTACTTGGTCAGCGAGTGCACCACGATGTCCGCGCCGTGCTCGAACGGGCGGCACAGGTACGGCGTCGGAACCGTGTTGTCCACGATCAGCGGGATGCCGTGCCGGTGGGCGACCTGGGCCAGCGCCTCGAAGTCGGTGACATTGCCGGCCGGATTGCCCACCGACTCGCAGAAGATCGCGCGCGTCTGGCCGTCGATGAGTTTCTCGAACGATGCCGGGTCGCGGTGGTCGCCGAACCTCACGCCAATGCCGTACTGCGGCAGCGTGTGCGCGAACAGGTTGTAGGTGCCGCCGTACAGCGCAGTGGAACTGATGAAATTCTGCCCGGCCTCGACGATGGTCTGGATCGAATAGGTGATCGCCGCCTGGCCGGACGCCAGCGCGAGCGCCCCGACGCCGCCTTCGAGCGCTGCGACACGCTTCTCCAGCACGTCGGTGGTCGGGTTCATGATCCGCGTATAGATGTTGCCCGCGACCTTCAGGTCGAACAGGTCCGCACCGTGCTGGGTGTCGTCGAATGCGTAGGACGTCGTCTGGTAGATCGGGACGGCGGCCGCCTTCGTGGTGGGGTCGGGCGAGTAGCCGCCGTGGACGGCGATGGTTTCGAGTTTCATGGCTGGCCTGTCTGGGGAAAGTCGCGTTCATTGTCCCGCAGGGGCCAGCGCGTGTCGCCGGTTGAGAACCAGTCGTTATGGGCCTAGATCGCCCGCGGCCGTCGAGCGCCGAGAGTGTCTAGACCTGCTTGTCGAGCACCGCGAGCAGCCTGGCACGGTCCGGGACCTCCAGCGTGCGTCCCTTGACGATGATCGCGCCGCCGTCCGACAGCTGCCTCAGGATGCGCGACAGCGTCTCGGGCTTCATCGACAGGCGCGAGGCGATTTCCTGGCGCGATTCCGCCAGCGTCACCTCGGTGCTCCCGCCCTGGTCCGCCGGCAGGCGGCTCTCGATCAGCCTGACCAGCCGGTGCGTGGCGCTCTCGAGTGTCAGGTACTCGATTTCCCGCAGGCGCATGTGAAGCCGCTGGCTCAGGTGGCCCAGCATGCGCAGGCAGGTGTCCGGGCTCTCGCGCAGGATCGAGATGTACTCGCGATTGGAGAAACGCGCGACCTGCGAGCCGAGCGCGGCGGTTGCCGAAACCGGGTAGACCGAGCCCTCCATGAACATCACCGCCTCGGCGAAACTCTGGCCGTCGGCCAGCATGTCCACGATCTTCTCTTCGCCGGACTTCGAATACAGGACCAGGTTCACCTGCCCCGAAAGCACGATGTAAAAGTGCTGCGCGGGCTGGCCGCGGTCGAACAGCAACTGCCCGGGCTCGTACTGCTCGACACTGCTGGTGGCGATCAACCGCTGCATCTGCGGCGGCGCAAGGCCGGCGAACAGGTGGTGTGCGCGAATGCCGGCAATCTGTTGCGGTCCGGTGAACATGGGCTGCACGGTAGCAGCCCGGGTGGGTCACGAGAAGACGCCGAGCGGCGAATGCGTGGTGGCGACGGTCACCAGGAACGCGACGGTCGCCAGCGCGGCGGCGAACGCGGAGGCCCGCACCGTCCTGGTCCGGCCGGCGCTGAGTGCAACGTGGCCCAGCACGATGTAGGCCACCAGCAGCGCCAGTTTCATGGTCAGCCAGCCGGCCGCGAACGGGTACTGCCGGACGATGGTCATGAGGACCAGCGCCGTCGCCAGCAGCACGGTATCGACGGCGATCGGCAGCATGCGCAGCATGCGGCCCCGCTGGCAGTGACGAACCGGCCAGCATCAGCAGGCCGCGAAAAGTGAACAGGCCGATGGTCAGGATCGCGCAGGCGACGTGGGCCTGCCGCAGCGCGAAGTAGTACGCGCTCATCCCGCCTTGCCGTCAGAGCGGGGCGACAGGTAAATGCCGCCGTAGAGTACCGACCAGGCGCCGAATGCGGCGAGCCATGCGAGCATGCTGCCGAGAAGGAGGTCGCGGACGGCCTCGGGTGCGGCGACGACCTCGCTGAGCACGCGCATGGCTGCCGCGATCTGCACGCCGGCGAAGCACGCCAGCGTCGCGCGATTCATCATGAGCGGCCGTCCCGAATGGCCCATGGTCACCCGGGTGACCATGGCCACCAGCATGCTGCCGAAAAAGCCGATGCCGAGCGCGTGAATGGGCGCCCGGCCCAGCAGCCATTCTCCGCTCAGCGTGAAGCCAGCATCGCGCACCGCCTGCAGGGTCATCGCGACCGGCAGCCAGGCAACTCCCGCGTACAGCGTCCACAGCAGCGCATTGCCACGCGCGCGGAGCGACGTCCAGCGTATCGCGCAGGTCGCCGTCAGCAACGCCAGCGCGACGTCCGTGAGCGGCAGCCAGTCGAGCGCCCCGGCGCTTCCGAGCAGCAGTCGCGCATACGCGAGCGCCACCACGGCGACCAGCATCCACAGCGGCCGCCATGCCACGTAACCGGGAATCGCGTTCTGCGAGAAGAACGGCACCATGCGGTGGCAGACCGCGAAGAACACCGGCAGCAGGAATCCCCACAGCGCGGCCCGCACGGCAAAGTGCAGTGCGAAATCGTTGGCGGTCGCGAGGCCGTAGCCGAACCCGGCCGCGGACACGGCCCCGACGGCCACGGCGATGCTGACGACCACCGCGTGGGACACGACCTTGTCCGCCTCGACCAACCCGCGCAGCAGTGCCACCAGTCCGGCGAGCAGGCCGGTCGTGGCCATGCCGGCTGCCAGCAGTTGCAGCGGGAGGCCGGTGTGCGTTCCGACGAGCCAGCAGGGCGTGGCGAGCAACAGCAGCGAGGCGGTCGCCACGTACCCGGCTCGCGGGACCGCGGGCCCGTTCATCCAGCGTGGGAACGTCGTGAACAGGAAGCCGAACATGAAGCCTGGCAGAACCGTAAAAAGCATCAGGAAGCTGTGCGCCCAGACCGGCGCCAACGCGAGATCAAGCGCCCAGATCGGTGTCCCCATGTAGCGCGCGAACAGGTGCACGGCCCACCAGCCGCTTGCGAGCAGCAGGCTCGCCATGCCGCAGAAGAAGTGCAGCCGGTGCGGTGCAAGCGTGAGGGTTTGCCAGCGGTTCATCAGCGTGCCATCGGGTCGGTCAGGGTGAATCCCGGCCCGGCCAGCCCGGTTGCCGCCGATAGCGGCGCGACGGGCGAGCGGACGGTCATCGTGCTGCGGTTGCCGGCGGCGGCGCCGTCAGATCGCCTTCGAGAAGCGCTGCTGCGATGCCTGCGCGGCCGGCAGGTATGCGTCGAAGGCCATTGCGAGGTGCCGCAACAGCAGTCGGCCCGCGGGCAGCACCCGCGCTCCGGGATCAGCGAACTCGGCGAGCCCGTCCGCGACCATCGGCGCCAGCGCGGCGATCTCGCTGGCAAAATAGGTGCGGAACTCGATGCCGTGTCGTGCGCCGGTCGCGTCGTAGTCGAGGACACCGTAGCACATGATCTGCTGGATCACGTCGCGACGGATGATGTCGTCGCGCGTCATCGTGTAGCCGCGGTGCACCGGCAGCACGCCGCGGTCGAGCGCGCCGTAGTACTCCGGCAGCGTCTTCTGGTTCTGGATGTAATTGTCGCCCACCTTGCCGATCGAGCTCACGCCGAGCCCGACCAGGTCGCAGTAGCCCCGCGTCGAGTAGCCCTGGAAGTTCCGGTACATCGTGCCCGCTTGCTGGGCGAGCACCAGCTCGTCCTGCGGCAGCGCGAAGTGGTCCATGCCGATGTACACATAGCCCGCGTTCGACAGCTTTTCGATCGTGAGGCCGAGCAGCGCGAGCCGGACGTCCGGTGTCGGCAGGAACTCGGCGTTCAGTTGCCGCTGCGCCTTGAACATCTGCGGCAGGTGGGCATAGGCGTACACGGCGAAACGGTCCGGCTTCGCCGACAACACCGTGTCGATGGTCTTCGCGAATCCCTCCAGGTTCTGCTTCGGCAGCCCGTAGATCAGGTCGACGCTGACCGAGCCGAAGCCGAATTCGCGGGCGTCGCGAATCAGCCGCAATGTATCGGGCACCGACTGGATCCGGTTGACGGCCTCCTGTACCAGCGGGTCGAAGTCCTGGATGCCGAGGCTGCAGCGATTGAAGCCGATGCGCGCGAGGTCGCGCAGCGTGTCGCGGGTGATGGTGCGCGGGTCGAGCTCGATCGAGTACTCCCGATCCGGGTCCCGGGACAGCTTGAAATGGCTGCCGAGCTTCTCGACCAGCCGCTCGATCTCCAGCGACGTGAGGAAAGTCGGCGTGCCGCCGCCGAAGTGCAGTTGCTCGACCTCGCGGTCGTGATCGTAGAGCTGGCCCTGCAGTTCGATCTCGCGGTGCAGGCGGTACAGGTAGGCCTCGGCCTTCTCGTGGTTGCGGGTGATGATCTTGGTGCATCCGCAATAGAAGCAGGGGCTGGAGCAGAACGGGATGTGGACATAGAGCGACAGCGGGCGCGGGATCGGGTCCTGGTTACTGGCGATCGCCGCCGCCTGGTACTCGGGTAGGCTGAAACTGTCCGAAAACTGCACCGCCGTCGGGTACGAGGTGTAGCGGGGCCCCGACCGGTCGTAGCGGCGGATGAGGTCGGCGTCGAACCTGATCTGGTGCGAGTACATCTGTTTCCCTGGTCGAAATCCGTGAAATGAGCTTGCGGCATCCCTTGGCCCGGCGCATTGACATCGGTCAAGCGCCTGGCCAAGGCGGCAATCAGGCCGGCTGGCGCAAGGATAGTCGCGGCCGGGTCCTGGTGGTAGGCCGGGGTTTTCCGCCGGCGGGTCCGGGACCCACGCAGCCGTATTGCGGTGAACCGGTGGCTGGCACCCCCGATCCGTTAGAATTTCCCCTTGCCCGCCCCCGTTCGGAGAGCCGCCGTGACCACTAGTGATCCTGGACAAGCCGCCGGCGTGCCCGTCGAGCCCACTGCCACCGACGTCGTCATCGTTGGCGCAGGCCCGGCAGGCCTGTTCCAGGTGTTCGAACTCGGGCTGCTCGGCATCAAGGCCCACGTCGTGGATACGCTCGCGCATCCGGGTGGGCAGTGCGCGGAACTCTATCCAGACAAGCCTATCTACGACATCCCGGCGCTGCCGGTGTGTGGCGCGCAGGAACTCGTCGACCGACTGCTCGAGCAGATCGAGCCGTTCGGCGCCGAATTCCATTATGGCCAGGAGGTCGTGGGCCTCACGCGGCAGGGGGACGAGGGGTTCCTGCTGGAGACCTCGGCCGGCACACGCTTTGCGACCAGGGCGGTGGTCATTGCAGCGGGCCTGGGTTCGTTCCAGCCACGTAGGCTGGGCGTGGAGGGCGCGGACGCGTTCGAGGGCACCCAGGTCCACTATCGTGTGCGGCACGCCGGCGACTTCCATGGCAAGCGGCTGGTGATCTTTGGCGGCGGCGACTCGGCGCTGGACTGGGTGGTGGACCTGACCGGCAAGGCCGGCAGCATCGTGCACGTCCATCGACGGCCGGAGTTCCGCGCGGCACCCGCGTCGGTCGCGCGGATGCGCGAACTCGTCGCCCAGGGCCGCATGACCTATGTCGAGGGCACGGCGGCGGGGCTGCGGACTGTCGGCGGCCGGCTCACCGGCGTTACGGTGAAGCGCGCCGACGGCTCGCTCGCGGATTTCGACGCCGACCACGTGCTGGCGTTCTTCGGCCTGCATCCCCGGCTGGGCCCGGTCGCGGACTGGGGCATCGAACTCGAGAAGAAGGCGCTCAAGGTGGACACGGCGAAATTCCAGACCAGCGTGCCCGGCATCTTTGCAATCGGCGACATCAACACCTACCCCGGCAAGAAGAAGCTGATCCTGAGCGGCTTCCACGAGGCCGCGCTGGCGGCGTTTGCGATTGCCGAACGGCTGAATCCCGCCAAGAAGGTGCACCTGCAGTACACGACCACCAGCCCGATCATGCAGCGGCGGCTCGGCGTGGCCGAGTGACGGCGCGGGGCGCGCTCCGATGAATCGACAACTCACCGACCTCGTGCAGTTGCTGCGGCTCGAGCAGCTCGAGATGAACCTGTTCCGCGGCGAGAGCCGGGACATCGGCAGTCCGCAGGTGTTCGGGGGCCAGGTTCTCGGCCAGGCCCTCGCGGCCGCCTGCGGCACGGTCGAGGGCCGCACGGCCCACTCGCTGCACGCGTATTTCCTGCGCCGCGGCGACTTCAACGCGCCGATCATCTACGAGGTGGACCGCAGCCGTGACGGTGGCAGTTTCAGCAGCCGGCGCGTGGTGGCGATCCAGCACGGGCAGCAGATCTTCAACATGGCGGCGTCCTTCCAGGCCACGGAGGAGGGTCCGGATCACCAGGTCCCGATGCCCGAGGTCGTGCCGCCTGAACAGTTGCCGGACCTCACCGCGGAAGTTCGCAAGCACCTCGAGAGCATGCCCGCCGAGCGGCGGCGCTTCTGGTCGCTGGAGCGTCCGTTCGAATTCCGCTCGGTCGAAGCGATCGAGGCCGGTGAACCGCGACCCGGCGTGCGAAACCTGTGGTTCAGGCTGGTGGATCACTGCCCGGACGACCCGGTGCTGCAACAGTGCCTGCTTGCCTACATGTCCGATTACCACCTGCTCGAGACCGCGACGCTGCCGCACGGCCTGGCCTACCGCGCCTCGGAGGTCATGCTGGCCAGCATCGACCACGCCATGTGGTTCCACCGCCCGATGCGCGTGGACGAGTGGCTGCTCTACGCGCTGATCAGCCCCAGCAGTTCGGGTTCGCGCGGGCTGGCGTTCGGCCGCATATTCGATCGCGCCGGCCGCCTGGTGGCGAGCACCGCGCAGGAAGGGCTGATGAGAACGCGCACGGATTGAGTCCGAGCGACAACTCGGGCCAGCCACGGCACAGGTGGTAAAGCCGGATACGTCCAGCGCGCTGGGCGGTTGCTACTTCAGTTCCAGTTCCAGCTGGACCTGGCCGTCCTGGGCCGTCACCTTGCCGTCCCGTACCGTGAAGACGCGCGAGGGTTCCAGCCCGCTGCCCTCGAGCAGTGCCTGCTCCACGGCCGTGGCGCGCTGCTGGGCCAGCCGCTCGAATTCAGACTCGGCGACCGTAACGTGCGACCTGGCTTGCTGCTGCAGGTATTCGAGGGTTGCAACCTGCTGCATCGCCTTCGCGTCGTCGCCTGACGTGCCCTCAGGCGGCTTCGGCGGTTCCGGTAGCACGGGCTCGGCCCCGGTCTGTTGTCGTACCAGCGCGGTGAGCACCGCGATCCTGTTCTTCTCGGACAGTTCCTCGAACGGCGGCCGTGTGCCGCTGTCCTTGCGCGCCGCCGGCAACGCCTCACCCATGGCCCCGGCCAGCGCGGCGTCATAGGCGAGGTCGAGCAGGGCCGGGCCGTCGACCTCCGGCATCGCGCCGATCGGCACGTCGACCTTGAGGCCGGGCTTCTCCACCAGGCTCTTCGACAGCGCCCCCAGGCGCTCGATGGTCGCGGGGTCCAGCACCGCGCTGCCGGCCGCGAAGTCCACGTGCTGGGCCTCCTCGGCGCCGGAGAACAAGGCCCCCAGCAGTGCAAAAGGCGCGGTGACGGCCTTGACGATCAGGTTCTTGATCACCTGCCACACGATCGGTCCAATGCGGAATGTCGGGTCGTCAAGCGTGCCGGTCACCGGGATGTTGAGGTCGATGACGCCGTCCTTGTCGCGCAGCAGGACAGTCGCGAATTTCACCGGCAAGGTGGCCTCGCCCTTGGCCACCGTCGATTCACCCCACTCGAGCTGGTCGATGATGATGTGGTGCTTCGCGTCGAGGTTGCGGTTCTCGATCAGGTAATGCAGGTCGGTCGTCAGCTTGCCCTTGGCGATGCTGTAGCCCGCGACCTGGCCCGAATAGGGGTTGAAGATCGGCAGCGAGATGTTCTCGAACCTGAGGTCGACGTTGGTGTAGCGCTCGAATGAAAACGGCTGCAGTTCTCCGGCGATAGTCACCGGCGAGAACTCGTCGAGCCGGCCCTTGAAGTCGAGCTGCGCATGCGATGCGGGGTCGCTCGACAGCCCCGTCATCGTGCCGGAGAGCTGCTCGATGCGCGCGGCGAAATTGGGCTTGATGAAGTTGTCGGCGAAATCCATCGTGCCGCCCTCGACGCGTACCTCGCGGACACGCACCGGCATCGTTTCCTCGGGCAACGGCGCGAGCGCATGCTCCGGCTCCGCGCCGGCGGCTTTTCCCTGCTTTTCCGCCTGCTGCTGTGCAGCCTCGCGGGCCTTGTCCCGCTCGCGGCGCTGGGCCGGCGTGAGCGCGGCGTCCGCCGCGGCCTCGGCGCGGCGTGCCTGCAACGCGGCACGTGTTCCCTCGGGGTCCATCACCGCCGAGATATTGATCACGCGCTCGGGGCTGATGACGAATCGCACGAAGGGCTTCCTCACCAGCACCTGATCGATGCTGGCCGCGTCCGGGCCCATCGAGTAGCTGAGCTTGCGCAGTTCGAGCCGCTGGAAATTCACGAAGTCCAGCTTGAGCGTATTGTCGATCGACGCGAAGCCGTCGATCGACACGTCGCCGTCGAAACGGATCTCGGGTCCGGACGCGTCCGGCGGATCGAGGCGCACCTTGCCCTGGACCGTGAGCAAGCCGTCCTTGATGGTGAGGTCGGCGAGCGGCAGCACGTAGGGCTGCAGGATGAACATGCGCGCACCGTTCAGCGCCACGTCGAGCTCGGCGGAAAGTGGTTCCGGCGTGACTTTCCCTTCCGCCTTGAACGGCGCGACGTCGTCGATGACGGCAGCGACCTTGACGGCCACCGGCTTCGCGAGGTCGGTGCTCGCGCCCTGCAGCGTGACGTCGAGCGGTGAGACGATGAAGTGCTTGGCCGGTTCGCCGCGCCGGTCGTCGAAATTGACGACCGCTTTCGCCAACTGGATGGTGGCCACTTCGACTTGCCACGGCGGTGGCTCCGTCGCTGCTGTAGCGACAGGCGCCTGCGCGGGGGTGCCGGGCCCCGCGGTGGCCGGCGCCGGCGCGAGCATCTGCGTGAGATTCACGGTGCCGTCCGGCGCCATCCAGGACTGCACCTGCATGCCGCTCACCACGACGCCGCCGATTGCGACCGTCCGTTCGGGTAGCGCCACGGCCGTGTCCGATACCACGACGCCGGGCATCTCGACCCAGTTGGCGTCGGCCCCCCGGGCACGCAGGCCGAGGTCGCTGAGCGTGATCTGCGGCAGCGAGACCTGCGCCTCGAGGCCGTCACCCATGCTGACGTCGTAGCTGCCGCCGAGTTCGATCGCGCCCGACGCCAGCACGAAGGGCAGTGCGTCCTCGGCAAATTCACCGACGTTTTGCGCCTTCAGTCCGTGTATCGAGAATTCTCCCTTGGACGACAGCGTCGGGGTCACGCCGAACCGGCCCTTCCAGTCGAAACCCTCGCCCGAGTCGCTGGTCGCCGACAGCGCGAATCCACCGCCCTCGGGCGTCGTGCGGAAGTCCTTCAGCGAGAACGTCACCGGTGAAAAGCGGCGTTCCAGCGGCTTCGAACGCGCGAGGTCCGCATAGGCAATCGCGCCATCGGACACCTCGAGTGACTGCAGCCAGACGCTGGGCAGTTCGGACGACTGCGGTTCCGGCTGGGGCTGCTCCTTTGGCGCCAGGTCACCGAGATTGAAGCGGCCGTCCGGCCGCACGACGGCACGCAGGTCGGGAGCCTCGACATCGACGGCCTTGAACACGTAGGCGCGATGCCAGATCGAGGAGACCTCGAAATCAACGAACAGCCTGCGGAAGCCGAGCATCGGCTTGCCATCCGCGTCCGGCAGCGAGAGGTCGTGGATCTCGAGTTGCAGCAGGAAGGGATTGAACCTGACCAGTCCGATCGAGAGGTCCCGGCCGTATTCGTTCTTGACGAACGAGATGGCCTGGCTGCGCACGACGCGCGGCACCGCCTGGAAGCCGAGCAAGGCATAGAGCCCGGCGAGAGCGAGCAGCGCCGCGATCCAGCGCACCGATTTCAGCTGCAGGATCTTTGCCATCGGTCGCTCGCCTCGTTGTGGCGGTGTCTGCGGCGGCGCAGGGCAGACTGGCCTGGCCAGGCCAGTCTGCGCCGGGCCAGGATCAGGTCACTTGCTGTCGTTCAGCCAGCGGTAGAGGTAACCGGCGATCAGCGCGCCAAACAGCGGCGCGACCCAGAACATCCACAACTGGTCGATTGCCCAGCCGCCGACGAACAGCGCCGGTCCGGTGCTGCGCGCCGGGTTGACCGAGGTGTTGGTCACCGGGATGCTGATCAGGTGGATCAGCGTGAGGCCGAGGCCGATGGGGATGGGCGCGAACCCGGTCGTGTCTTTCGTGGTCGAGCCGAGGATGATGATCAGGAACATCATCGTCATCACGACCTCGGTGAGGAAGCCCGATGCCAGGGAGTATCCGCCGGGCGAGTGCGCCCCGTAGCCATTCGAAGCCATCCCACCGGCGACGTCGAACGCGGGGTTGCCGGTGGCGATCATGTAGAGCATGCCCGCGCCCGCGATCCCGCCCAGTACCTGTGCGGCCATGTACGGCAGCACTTCACCGACCGGATGGCGTCCACCGGCCCACAGTCCAAGAGTCACGGCCGGGTTCAGGTGACAACCCGAGATGTGGCCGATGGCGAATGCCATCGTCAGCACGGTCAGGCCGAAGGCCAGTGCGACTCCAGCAAATCCAATTCCGAGTTCCGGGAATGCCGCGGCGAACACGGCCGCGCCGCAGCCGCCCAGCACAAGCCAGAATGTCCCGATGAATTCCGCGGCGAGTTTTTTCGACATGGGCACGATCCGGTCTCCCTGATTGTTGTAGTCGCTCGATGGACCCTGTTGGCAATTTACAGAGTCGGGGTGGCTGGAGGCAACGCCGATCGGTTTCAGTCGCCGGGCAGCACCTTGCCTGGGTTCATGATGCCCCTGGGGTCCAGCACCCGCTTGATGACTCGCATGACTTCGAGCGCGACGGGGTCCTTGTACCTCGCGAGCTGCGCGCGCTTGAGCTGCCCGATGCCGTGCTCGGCGCTGATGCTGCCGCGATAACGCCGCACTATCTCATGCACGGCAGCCTGGATCTCCGCTTCCCGCGACATGAACGCCGCCCGGTCGCCGCCCGCCGGTTCGCTAACGTTGAAGTGCAGGTTGCCGTCGCCCACATGACCGTAGGTCACCATGCGCCCGGTCGGGACGATGGCAAGAACTGCGGCCGTGGCTTCCGCCATGAACGTGGGCAGTGACGCGACGGGCACCGACACGTCGTGCTTGATGCTGGCGCCCTCGGCGCGCTGTCCCTCGGGGACCGACTCGCGCAGCCGCCACATCGCATTGCGCTGGGCCAGCGACTCAGAGATCGCCGCGTCGAGTACCAGGCCGTCGGCCAGTGCGCCTGCGAGGCCCGTCTCCAGCGCCGCTCGCAGGCCTGCATCGTCGCGGGCGGAGGACAGTTCGCAAAGCACGTAGCAGTCGTAGGGGCGTCCGAGCGGGTCGATCACGCCGGGCACGTGGTGCGTCGCGAGCTCGACGGCGATCCTCGGCAGGTATTCAAAGGTCGAGACAGCGTCGCCGCTCGCGCCGCGCAGGCGCGCGAGCAGTTCGACTGCGGCGGCCGGATCGGCCACGGCGATGAAGGCAGTCTCCACGCTGCGCAGCGCGGGGAACAGTTTCAGGCTCGCGGCAGTGATCACGCCGAGCGTGCCCTCCGCACCGATGAACAGGTCACGCAGGTCGTAACCCGTATTGTCCTTGCGCAGGCTCGTGAGCCCGTCGAGCACCCGTCCGTCCGGCAGCACGACCTCGAGTCCGAGCGCCAGGTCGCGTGCGACGCCATAGCGCAGCGCGTTCAGGCCGCCGGCGTTGGTCGCGATGTTGCCGCCCACCTGGCAGCTGCCCTCGGATCCGAGTGACAGCGGGAAAAACAGCCCGGCCTGCTCGGCCGCGGCCTTCACGTCGGCGAGGATGCAGCCCGCTTCGACGGTCATGGTGAAATTTGCTGCGTCCAGCTCGCGGACGTGGTTCATGCGCGCGAGCGACAGCACGATCTCGTCGCCGCTGGCACTCGGTGTCGCGCCGCCGCAGTAGCCGGTGTTTCCGCCGTGCGGCACGACGCCGACCCCCAGCTCGTTGCAGATCGAGAGAACTTCGGACGTCTCGGCGGTCGAGTTGGGCCTGGCGACAAGCGATGTCGAGCCACGATAAAGACCTCGAAAATCAACTAGATATGGATCAATCCTCTCTTGATTTGTGATGCATCCGCTGGGCCCGAGCGCGCGACCGATGCGTTCGACGGCGGCGTCCAGGCTTTCCGTGCGGTCCTTCGGCATGGCGCCACCATGGCCGGGACCGACTGCGGGCGTCAAGCCGTGCGTGGCGCGGCGACTTTCGCGACCAGGATCGACGCCGCCACGGCCAGCGCCAGCACGAGGATCGACGCCAGCGTATTGGTGAGCAGGTTGGGCGCAAACAGCAGCACCAGGCCGAAGCCCAGCATCATGAATCCGGAGA
Organism: uncultured Gammaproteobacteria bacterium; assembly: GCA_963846305.1. Classification (GTDB taxonomy): domain Bacteria; phylum Pseudomonadota; class Gammaproteobacteria; order Steroidobacterales; family Steroidobacteraceae; genus RPQJ01. Next base: position 147,575 of record CAWJVK010000001.1, on the reverse strand, counting down.
CCAGCTTGAGGATGCGGCCCTCGGATTCGGAGAGCTTGCGGGCGCCCATGGTCCGGGTGAACACGATGACGATGGCCAGCAGCGGCAGCACGTAGATCACGTTGTAGGCCGCGAGCCAGGCGTAGTACTGCCACGATTCCAGCTTGGCGAGTGTCAGCGTCCGCGTGTAGACCATCGGGAATCCGGCGGTGCACAACAGCTCGTAGGAATTCGCCACGATGGCGAGCAGCACGGTGCTCAGCAGCATCGGGCCCATGCTGCCGGTGGTCACGACTTCGCGCATGCGCTTGAACAGGCCGGGCTTGGCGGCGTCCGGTATCGAGAGGCTGGGTCCTTCCTTGAACCAGAAATAGTCCTTGATGTTCAACGCGGCGACGGTGAGCGCTATCAGGCCGGCGATGACGGTGATCGCGCGGAGTTCCCCGGCGATCAGGAACACGTTCAGCCACGCGGCCATGAAAATGAAGTACACGATGCCCGAGAACAACACGAACGTCCCGCCCACGATCATCATGCGGGTGCGGCTTTTTGCGTGTACCAGCAGGCTCAGCAGGAACAGGAGTACGAAGAAGGCGCAGGGGTTGAATGCATCCACTCCCGCAAGCACGACGGTGAGCAGCGGCAGCGACAGCGCCTGGGTGTTTACCGTGCCGATGACCGGCAGATGGACGGAGGTGCCGGTCGCGCGCGGTGCCGCGGCCGGGTGGCTGCCGGCGGCCGCGGATCCGCCGTTGTCCGACGCTGCGGCGGCCCCCTGGTGCGCCGTGCGTTCCGCGTGACAGGCGTCGAGGGCTCGCTCGAGCTCCGCGCCGGTGGTCGTTGCACTGTCGTAGCCGATCATCACCTGCCGGCAGAAAACGAAACCAGGCACCGAGAGCGCCTCGACGCCAAGGGATTTCGCGGTATTGAAGTAGAAGCGCGCGTTGTCCGGGTTGTCCTTGACCGAGTAGCGCTTGATCTCGAGCCATGGCTTGCGGCCGGCGATCTCGTCCAGGAACGGCTTCGAGGCCTGGCAATGCGGGCAGGTGGGCGAATAAAAATAGTAGAGGCGAACCGTTGGTGCGCCATCGGCGGATGCGCCGTACCAGAACTCGTCGGATGCCGGGTCGGCAGGGGCGGCGCCCGCGAACGGGGCGATCAACAGCAGCAGCGCGGCGATGACGCCGAATCGGGTCGCAGACATGGTGCTTGGCGCTCGGACCAGGGACCCGCGCATGATATCGGCGGGGCCTCGCGGCGATCTCCGCAATTCTACCGACGCGATCCGGGTACCCGCGGGTTGTCCACCGCGCCGTGTTTCAGTATGCGGGTCTTGAGGTTGCGATCGTCCTCGACGATCACCACCACCGGTTCGAAGCCGTCGAGTTCCCGGGGCTCGAAGTAGCCCTCTGCGAGGATGATGACCTTGTCGCCTCTCTGGAAGTGACGGGCCGGCGGTCCGTTGAGGCAGATGTCGCCACGTCCGCGCTCGCCCGCCATCACGTAGGTCTGCCAGAAAACGCCGTTCGATACGTTGGTGATGTTGACGTACTGGTAGGGCCGGATTCCACTTTGCTCGAGCAGTGCCACATCGATGGTGATCGAGCCTACGTAGTCAAGATCGGCTTCGGTCACGGTCGCGCGGTGGATTTTCGCGATGCAGGCGCGGATCAGCATGGCTGTTGCCTCGGCCCCGGCCGGGCCGCGATTCGGGTGCCGGCTCAGTAGCGCCCGTGGGTCTTGTACAGGTAGTTGGTCAACTCGGCCGTCTGCATCGACATCCGGCGCTGGACCTCGTGCACCACGCGCACGATGGCGCGCATCACGTGATAGACGACCTTGGGGTGCGAGGAGAGCAGTCCTTCGAGCGCGTCGCGGGTCAGGCCGAGGACTCTCGAGTCGCTGAGTGCGACCAGCGACGCATAGCGGGTCGTGCCGTCCAGGAACGAGAGTTCGCCGACCACGGCGCCGGGCCGGATCGCGTTCAACGTGACCTCATTTTCCGTGCCGGCGCTTTTCACCACGCCGAGCACGCCGCTTGCGACGACGTAGAGGTGGTCGTCGGCCGAGCCCTCCTGGACCAGTACGTCGCCGTGCTTCAGGTCGCGTAGTGTCATGGCGCGGGCCAGCGTCCGCCGCTCGTCATCGTTCAGTTCGACGGCCAGCCTGGAAGTGCTCAAGCCTTCGAAAATACCGGCTTCGCTCATGAGTCGCTCCGATTGATGAGTATCTGGTCGATTCTCGCGGCACGGCTGCCGCGGCGGTAATAGGTGAAACCCGCTGGCAGGATGCCAGAGTCGGGGGCCGCTCAGCGACCGAGTCGCGAGTATGCAGCCAGCGCGGCGGCCCGGCTCGCGCGCAGGTCCACGACCGGCGGGGGGCCGGAGGCTTCCGGCATCGGCAGCCAGCGGCGTGCATAGGCGCCGTCCGGGTCGTGGCGAGCGGCCTGGGTCAGCGGGTTGAAGATGCGGAAATACGGGGCAGCGTCCGCGCCGCATCCGGCGACCCACTGCCAGCCGAGCGTGTTGCTGGCCAGGTCAGCGTCCACCAGCGTGTCCCAGAACCACCGCGCGCCGTCCAGCCAGTGCTGGCGCAGGTTCTTGGTCAGCAGTGACGCCACGATCATGCGCACGCGGTTGTGCATCCAGCCGGTGGTCCACAGTTGCCGCATGCCGGCATCGACGATGGGGAAGCCCGTCCGGCCGCGCTGCCAGGCCGCGAGCAGCCGCGGGTCCGGGTCCCACTCAAATCCGGCGAATCGCGTGTTCAGTGGCGCGCCGGTCGTGTGCGGAAAGTGGTGCAGCACATGGTGGGCGAATTCGCGCCAGCCGAGTTCCCGCACGAAAGCGTCGAAGCCCGCCTGCCGGTCGGCGCGCCCTGCCAGCGCATTGCGTGCCGCGGCGAGGCATTGTCGAGGCCCGACCTCGCCGAAATGAAGGTACGGGGACAGCCGGGAGGTGCCGTCCAGGTCGGGTCGCTCCCGCGAGTCTACGTAACCGCCCAGGATGGAGTCACAGAAGGTCTCGAGCCGTGCAAGCGCCCCGGCTTCTCCTGGAGTCCAGGCTGCCTCCAGTCCTTCGTCCCAGTGAATCGACGGGCGCAGTCCCAACTCGTCCAGCGTCGGTCCCGGCGCGCTGAGTTCCGCAGCCGTGATTCGCGGCGGCGGGAGAATGCGCGGCTGCTCCTCCAGTCGGGGCAGGCAGGCGCGCCAGTACGGGGTAAAGACGCGGTAAGGACGCCCCTCGCGTGTCGCCACCCCGGCCGGCTCGACCAGCATCGCAGCGTTGCCTGTCTCGGCCGCGATGCCCGCAGCGCCGAGCGCCGACGCAATCCGTGCATCCCTATCCTCGAGCGCGGGTTCGTACAGGCGATTCCAGTACACGCGGTCGGCGCCGGTTGCGCGCACGACTGCCAGCAGTGCATCGAGCGACGGGCCGCGCCGCAGGTGCAGTTGTACGCCGTGGCCGCGCAACGCCGCAGACAGCCGCGCGAGGCTCTGGTGCAGCCACCAGCGGCTGGCAGCGCCGGGCGTCCAGTCGCCTTCCTCTTCGGGCGCATGCACGTACAGCAGCACCACCCGGTCCGCAGCCGCACAGGCAGCGGACAGCGCCGGGTTGTCGGCCAGTCGCAGGTCCCTGCGAAACCACACGACTGCTGTTGATACGTCGGCCATGCCGGCGATTCTACGCAACCGACGCCGCCAGGCCTCGCCGGACTCCACCGCGCATGCACGGCGCCCGCGTCGTGCCCGGTACTCCAATGTCCGTGCCTGAGGTAGGCTCGGCGGGATGCGACGCCTGCCGCCGGCCGACGTGACGGATCGTGGACCCTGTTCCGAGGGCAGCCGGCTGGTCTGGCAGGCGCTGGCCGTGCATCAGGCCCGCCTGCGGTCCGTCGTGGCGAGGCTGCACGCCGGGCGCCCCGGCGATGTGCACGATGCGCGGGTCGCGGCGCGCAGGCTTCGCGCGTTGCTGGCCACCTTCCGCCCGGTGTTCGACCAGCGCCGCTCGCGGCAGCTGCGGCGCGGGCTCAAGGACCTGGCGCGGGAATTGTCAGTGCCGCGTGAAGCCGACGTGAGGCGCGGCCTGCTGCTGGCCGCCGCCAGGCGCGCGCCTGCGGCCGACGTGGCCGAAGACCGATGTCTGCGGGCGACGCTGCGCCGGGACTGCTCGGAATCGCGGCGGGTCTTGCGCGAGACGCTGGGCAGCGCGGACTGGGCCGAGTCGGTCGACCGGCTTTGTGATGAGCGGGCCCTGTCGGCGTTGCGCCTGCGCCCGGATGTCGATCTGGCCGAACTGCTCGACCTGGTGGACGGACCGTGGCGTGTTGCAGGACGCCTGCTTGCCGGCCGTCCCCGGGGCGAGGCAGGCCTGCATCGGTTGCGTCTTGCGCTCAAGCGCTGCCGTTACGCGCTGGAGTCGGTCGCCGGCCTGCAGTCAGGGGCCGCCGGCAAGGTGATGTGCCGGCTGCGATCGGCTCAGGACAGCCTGGGCGAGCACCTCGACGCGGTTGCTGCCCGCAAATGGCTGAATGCAAACTCAGCGACACTCGGCCGCCCGCCGGTCCGGCGGCTCGACCGCGAGCTCAAGGCGGGCGCGAAGGAACTGAAGCAGGAGGCGCTCCGGCGAGCGGCCGAGCTGATGCCGGCCTATGCCAACTGGCGCATGGCGTTGAGTGGCATCGCTCACTCCCGGTCGCGATACTCGTCGTCCTCATCGTCGTAATCGTCGTCCTCTTCCTCGTCGTCGTCCCACTCGTCTTCATCCTCGTCGTCGAGGTCGTCCTCGTCTTCGTCTTCGGATCCGTACTCGTCGTCGTCCACCCAGCCTTCGGGCGCGCCGGCCAGTTCAAGGTCCATTTCATTCCAGACGTCGAGGTCAATTTCCTCGATTTCGCGGTCCAGCCACTGGATTCGCACCAGTTCCTCGTCCGGGTCCAGGTCCAGGACCTTGAAAATCTCCTCGGAATCGAGGTCCTCGTACCATTGACCGGCAACCGGGTCGTAGTCACGGCTCACAGTGGCATCCTCGGAAAATTCCCAGTTCTTTTAACGTTGTAGAGCGCGAACAACTATACGGGCCGGCCGCGACCGCAGGCAACCGGAACTGAACCTACGCCCGGATCATGCTGCATCGCGTAAAATCGGACGGCAGCAAGCAAGCAAGCCAGCAAGCAAGAAGGAAGGTTCCACCGTGTATTCCTACCGCGCACCGCTCCGTGACATCCGTTTCGTCGTCCAGGAACTCCTGCACATCGAGGACCATTACCGGAGCTTTGGCCGCGAAGAGCTGAACGGCGAGCTCCTCGAGGGGATCCTCGAGGAAGGGGCAAAGTTCGCCGAAACCGTCCTCGCCCCGACCAACCGGGTCGGCGACGAGGAAGGCCTGCGGTTCGAGAACGGCCAGGTATTCACGCCGCCGGGCTTCAAGGAGGCGTACGAGCGCTATTGCCAGGACGGCTGGATCACGATGACGGCCGACCCGGAATGGGGTGGGCAGGGCCTGCCGGCCGGGTTCGCACTGGCGTTCGGCGAGATGCTGTGCTCCGGGAACATGGCCTGGAAGATGTACTCGGGCCTCACCGAGAGCGCCGGCCTGACACTCGCGGCGCACGGCAGTGACGAACTGAAGCGGCGCTACCTCCCGAAAATGGTGTCGGGCGAGTGGGCCGGCACCATGTGCCTGACCGAGGCAAACTCGGGAACCGACCTCGGCCTGCTGCGCACCCGGGCGGTTCCGCGCGGCGACGGTTCGTTCGCCATCACCGGGACCAAGATCTATATCAGCGCTGGCGAGCACGACCTGACCAGCAACATCGTGCACCTGGTGCTGGCCCGGACGCCGGACGGCCCGCCGGGCACCAAGGGCATCAGCCTGTTCGTGGTCCCGAAATTCCTGCCCGACGCCGACGGCAACGCCGGCCAGGCGAACGGCGTGAGCTGCGGCTCCATCGAGCAGAAGATGGGCATCCACGCCTCGCCCACCTGCGTGATGCATTTCAACGACTCGGCGGGCTGGTTGCTCGGCAAGGAGAACGAAGGCCTGTCGTGCATGTTCACGATGATGAACCACGCGCGACTCGGCGTCGGCCTGCAGGGCCAGGGCGTTTCGGAGCTTGCCTGGCAGGCATCGCTCGCCTATGCCATGGATCGGCTGCAGGGCCGCTCGCTCACCGGTCCAAAGCAGCCCGACAAGCCGGCCGACCCGATCATCGTCCACCCGGACGTGCGGCGCATGTTGTTCACGCAGAAGGCGTTCGTCGAAGGCGGCCGCGTGCTCGCATTCCTTACCGGGCGCGAAATCGACGGCGCGCACATGAACCCGGACCCGGAGGCGCGCAAGCGCTCGGAGCACCTGGTCGCATTCCTGACACCCATCGTGAAGTCGTTCCTGTCCGACGCCGCGGTCGAGGTGAGCAGCCTCGCCGTGCAGATCCACGGAGGCGCCGGCTACATCCGCGAGACCGGTGTCGAGCAGTTGATGCGAGACGCGCGCATCACGCCGATCTACGAGGGCACCAACGGCATCCAGGCGCTCGACCTGCTGGGCCGCAAGGTCTTCGGTACGCGCGGCAAGAGCCAGCAGATGATGGTCGGCCGCATCAGGGAAACCATCGCGGAGTTCAATGGCGTGAAGGAACTGGCGGAGCTCTCAACGGAACTCGGCCGTCGCCTCGAGCAGTGGGACAAGCTGACGCTGGAACTCGGCATGGCTGCGATGAAAAACCCGGACGAGGCCGGTGCCGCGGCGACGGATTACCTGCAGTTCTCGGGCTATGTGTGCCTGGCGTGGTGCTGGCTCGCCTCGGCCGGTGAAGCTGCCAAGCAGCTTGCGGCCGGCGTGGAGGACCCGGACTTCTACAAGGCGAAGCTGGTCACGGCGAACTTCTTCTTCGATCGCCTGCTGCCGCGAGTGGACGCGCATGCCGCGGCGGCGCGGGCCGGGGCCGCCGGCTTGATGGACCTGCCCGCCGAGCACTTCAGCTTCTCATGACCCCGCCGGTCGTGGCTGGCCAATCGCGCCTTGCCGCGGCCCGACGGGTGGTCGTGAAGATCGGCTCGGCGCTGCTGGTCGAGCAGTCGACGGGCCGGGTGAACCGTGCCTGGCTGGAGACGCTGGCCGACGATGTCGCGACACTCCGTGCGCGCGGCCAGGAGGTGGTGCTGGTGTCGTCCGGCGCCATCGCACTGGGCAGGCGGCAGCTCGGCCTGCCTGCCGGCAAGCTCGAGCTCGAGCAGAGCCAGGCGGCGGCGGCCGTCGGACAGATCAGGCTCGCGCACGCCTGGAAGGAAGTGCTCGAACCGCACGGCGGGGCGGTTGCGCAGGTGCTGCTCACGCTTGGCGACACCGAGCAGCGTCGCAGGTACCTGAATGCGCGCAACACGCTGACGACACTGCTCAAGCTCGGCGCCATACCGGTCATCAACGAGAATGACACGGTGGCGACCGCGGAGATCCGCTACGGCGACAACGACCGCCTGGCGGCACGCGTTGCGCAGATGGCGAGCGCCGATTGCCTGCTGCTGCTCTCCGATGTCGACGGGCTCTACAGTGCCGACCCGACGCGCGCGCCGGACGCGAGGTTCATCGCCGAGGTCCCGCGCATCACGCCCGAGGTCGAGGCCATGGCGGGCGGCTCCGCGTCGGACGTGGGCTCGGGCGGCATGACGACCAAGGTGCAGGCGGCGAAGATTTCCGTGGCTGCGGGTTGCCACATGTGCGTCGCCGCCGGCCGCGAACCGCACCCGCTGCGACGCATCGAGTCCGGCGAACGCTGCACCTGGTTCCTCGCCGAAGGCTCGCCGGTGACGGCGCGCAAGCAGTGGATCGGCGGGACGCTGAAGCCGGCCGGCGAACTGCTGGTCGACGCGGGCGCCGCACAGGCGCTGCGCCAGGGCCGCAGCCTGTTGCCGGCCGGAGTGGTGCGCGTCAGCGGGCGCTTCGACCGTGGCGACACGGTGGTCGTACGCGATCCCGAGGGGCGGGAAATCGCGCGCGGCCTGAGCGCGTACTCGCATTTGGACGCGGAGCGGCTGTGCGGCCGCCGCAGCAGCGAACTCGAGGCGCTGCTCGGCTACCGTGGACGTGACGAGATCATCCACCGCGACGACCTGGTGCTGGTGTGAGCGGGTCGGATCTCGCTGCCACGATGGACGGTATCGGCCGCGCGGCGGTCGAGGCGGCCGCGGTGCTGGCGCTCGCGGGGCGTGCGCAGAAGGATGCGGCACTGCTGGCGGGCGCGCGCGCCTTGCGTCGCCAGTCGCAGCGGCTGCTGGCGGCGAATGCGCTGGACGTGGAGGCGGCTCGCGCCGCCGGGCTCGGGCCGGCCATGCTCGACCGCCTGCAGCTCGACGCGGCACGCGTCGAGGCGATGGCCGTGGGCGTCGAACAGGTCGCTGCGCTGTCCGATCCCATCGGGACGATCATCGAGGAGCGGGTGCGCCCGAACGGGCTGCGCATCCAGCGTGTCCGGGTGCCGCTGGGCGTGATCGGCATCATCTACGAGAGCCGGCCCAACGTGACCTGCGACGCCGGTGCCCTGTGCCTGAAATCCGGCAACGCCGCCATCCTGCGCGGCGGCAGCGAGAGCCAGCAGTCGAGCACAGCGATCCACGCCTGCCTGCTCGAGGGACTGGCGGAGGCGCGCCTGCCGCCCGCCTGCATCCAGCTGGTGCCGACGACGGACCGGGCCGCGGTGGGCTACATGCTCGGCGCCATGGCCGACTGGATCGACGTGATCGTGCCCCGCGGCGGAAAGAGCCTGATCGCGTTCGTCAAGCAGCAGGCGAGGGTGCCGGTGATCGGGCACCTCGAGGGCAACTGCCACGTGTACGTGGACCGCGCGGCCGACCTGCGCATGGCGCGCGCGATCGTCACCAATGCAAAGCTCCGCCGCACCGGCATCTGCGGCGCGGCCGAGACGCTGCTGGTGGACGAAGGCTGCGCGGCGACACACCTCGCGCCGATCATCCGGGAGCTGCTGGACGCCGGCTGCGAGGTGCGCGGCGATGCGCGCGTCCAGGCCGTCGACCCGCGCGTGCGGCCCGCGACCGAGGATGACTGGTACACCGAGTATCTCGATGCGGTGATCGCGGCGCGGGTCGTGGACGGCGTGGACGATGCGATCCGGCACATCGCTCGCTATGGCTCCGCGCACACGGAATCGATCGTGACCGGGGACGCGGGTGCGGCCGAGACGTTCCTGTCGCGCGTGGACAGCGCGATCGTGCTGCACAATGCCTCGACGCAGTTCGCCGACGGCGGCGAGTTCGGCATGGGTGCCGAGATCGGTATCTCGACGGACCGGTTCCACGCGCGCGGTCCGGTCGGCGTCGAGCAACTCACCAGCTACAAGTACGTGGTTCGCGGTTCAGGGCAGACCAGGCCTTGACGCCAGCGCCGCGATCCCGCCGCGCATCGAGTAGACGTCGGTGCGGCCGTGTTCGCGCAACTGCTCCGTGAGCGAGCGGCTGCGCACGCCGTGCGCGCAAACGACCAGCAGCCTGCCCGCGCTGGGAATACTGGCCCGGCCCGACAGCAGTTCGCTCAGCGGCAGGTGCAGGCCGGTGTCCAGGCCCGGCGGGTCCCGTGCCAGTTCCCAGGCTTCGCGCACGTCCACCAGTTCGAACCCGGCGCCACGTGCCTCATCGAGGCTCGCGAATTCGACTTCAAGCGGCGCCTGCGACGCGGCCGTCTGGGCGCCGGGTGAGTCGTGATTGCAGGCCGGGTTGCGGGTCGCCGTGATGTGGCTGGTCGCGAACGTGAGCAAGTCCACCATCACCAGGCCGCGAACCGGCTCCGGTGCCATGCCGAGCAATATCCGCAGCGCCAGCATGGCCTGCATCGTGCCGATCGTGCCGGGTACGGGGCCGAGCACGCCTGCCTCGGCACAGTTGCCCACCAGTCCGTCGCGCGGTGCCTCGGGCCACAGGCAGCGCAGGCAGGGCCAGTCGCCCCGCGGCAGCCATGCCTGCAGTTGCCCTTCGTACTGGTAGACGCTGGCGAACACTGCGGGCCTCGATGCGCGCAGTACTGCGTCGTTCACCAGGAACTTGCTGCGCAGGTTGTCGGTGCATTCGACCACCAGGTCGTGGCGTTGCACCAGCGCGTCGAGGTTGGCGGGTTCCGCGTGCACGGCAATGGCCTCGCAACTGAGTTCGTGGTTCATGCGCGCGACACGCTCCGCCGCGACCACGGCCTTGGGGCGCCCGACGTCCGCGGCCTCGTACAGCGGCTGGCGGTGCAGGTTGCTCGACTCGACGACGTCGCCGTCGATCACTGAAATTCGCCCGACGCCCGCTGCAGCGAGGTACTGCAGCACCGGAACGCCGAGCCCGCCCGCACCGATCACCAGTACCGACGCCGCGCGCAGCCTGGCCTGGCCGCCGGCGCCGACTTCGGGCAGTGCGACCTGTCGCGAGTAGTCGTGGGCGAACAGCGTGCCGTGGGCGTGCAATGCCTCGTGGTCCGGGGCGTCCGCACAGCGCTCGCAGTTGACCCAGCCGGAATTTCCGTCCTGGTAGTGCTCTTTCTTCCAGATCGGAAGCCGGTGCTTCACCTCGTCGATGATGTAGCGGCAGGCCGCGAACGCCTCGTCGCGGTGTGCCGCGCTGACGCCGACCCAGACGGCCAGGTCGCCTATCGCCAGGTCACCGACCCGGTGGACGCAGGCGGCGCGTTGCACACCGTAGCGCTCGATCGCCGCCGCGACGATGCGCTCGCCTTCCTTGACCGCGAGTGCCTCGAACGCCTCGTATTCGAGGTGCTGGACGCGGTGCCCCTCGTTGTGGTCGCGCACCCAGCCTTCGAAGCTCGCGTAGCCGCCGCAGGACGGGTCGGCCAGCGCGTCGCGGCAGCTGCCGGGCTCGAGCGGAGCCTGGCTGAAGGAGAACGGGCGCATCAGCCGCCGGCAACCGGCGGTATGAACACCACGCGGTCGCCGCTCGCCAGTGGACGGTCCCAGGCGGCAAACTCCTCGTTCACCGCCACCTTGAGCATGGACGGCGGAAGCGAGAGGCTGCGCAGCCCGCGCAACTCCTCGTACAGCTCGGCCGCGGTGCGGGACCCGGTGGCGAGCGTCTCGCTGCCGCGGCCGGCCTGTTCGCGCAACGCCGCAAAGTACTGCACGTGAACCGTGAGCGTCATCGGCAGCTACCGCGATACGCGCGGACACCCGCGCGGCGTGCGGGAACGAGTCCGCGGGACGGGGTGGCGGTCGTCACGACTGCGACACGTCACGGCGACCGCCGTGCTTCTCGGCCAGGCGCAGCGGGCCGATCACGATCTCGTGCGACAGGGCCTTGCACATGTCGTAGACGGTGAGCGCGGCGATCGAAGCGCCCGTGAGCGCCTCCATCTCGACGCCGGTTCGATGGTGTACCGTCACGGTGCAGCGGATAACGGCCTCGTCGCCGTCCGGCATGTCGATTTCGACGCGACAGTTCTCGATGCCCAGTGGATGGCAGAACGGGATGAGTTCGTGGGTGCGCTTGGCAGCCATCACGCCGGCGATGATCGCAGTCTGGAAAACAGGCCCCTTGCTGGTGGAGAAACCGGCCTCGCGCAATGCGTCCGCCACCGACGCCGGGAAGCGGACCCGCGCCTCGGCGACCGCCGTACGCCTGGTCACGGCCTTGCTGCTTACGTCCACCATCGAAGGCTGGTCGTTCTCGTCAACGTGGCTGAACATTTCTCACCCGCCGATGTAATGCATCTCGACCTTGCGCAGCCGATGCGCCGCGGCCCGCTCCGCGTCACGGACCTCGCTGTAGCGGTCGGAGCGCTGCGACCAGGCGCCGCGGACCAGTGCGAGCAGTTCCTCGTCCGTCGCCCCGCCGCGCAGCGGTCCCCTCAGGTCGAGCCCCTTGGTCGCGAACAGGCAGGTGAACAGCGTGCCCTCCGACGACAGTCTCGCACGGCTGCAGCCGCCGCAGAACGGCGCCGAGACCGACGAGATGAAACCGAGTTCCCCGGCGCCGTCATCGTAACTGTAGCGCTTCGCGACCTGGGCGCGCGTGTGGCCCGGCACCGCCGTCACCGGCCAGCGCTCAGCGATGCGGCGCAGGAGTTCGGCCGAGGTCACGACCTCGGCTGCGTGCCAGTCGTTGCGATTGCCCACATCCATGTATTCGATCAGGCGAACGCTGACCGGCGTGCCGCGGAATCTCTCGAGCAGGTCGAGGACGGTGTGGTCGTTCACGTTACGCTTCACGACGGCATTCACCTTCACCGGGTCGAGCCCGGCCGCGAGCGCTGCCTCGATGCCTTCGAGCACCTGGTCGAGGCCGCCGAATCCGCCGCTCATCTTTTCGAACACCACCGGGTCGAGGGAGTCCAGGCTCACCGTTACACGGTGCAGGCCGTTGCCCTTCAGTTCGGCCGCGTGCTGGGCCAGCAGCACGCCGTTGGTGGTGAGAGCGATGTCGTCCACGCCGTCGAGCGTCGAGAGTTCCGCGACCAGTTCCGCGATGCCCGGCCGGAGCAGCGGTTCGCCACCGGTGATGCGGACCTTGCGCACCCCGAGCCGGGTGCCGAGACCTGCAACCCGGGTGATTTCCCCGAAGTCGAGTCGCTCGGACGACCGGAGGAACCGGTACCGCTCGTGGAAAGTCTCGCGCGGCATGCAGTAAGGGCAGCGGAAATTGCAGCGGTCCATGACCGAGATGCGCAGGTCGCGCATGGGCCGGTCGAGCACGTCGCGCACGGCTTCGCGTCCCGGAAGGGGCATGACCTTGGGCTCGACTGTCTCGGCGGGCATCGCCAGGATCCTTGCGGGCTGCCGAACCGCGGCCTATTTCTTGCTCGCCGTGTTGAACGCCTTGATCTCCTCGCTCCAGCGAGCCGCCAGCGCAGTCAGTTCATCGAGCGCCGCGTTGTGTTTCTTGGCCTGCATGGACTGCAGCGTGAGTTCCTTCTGGGCGCGCTCCGGGTCGGCCGGATCGAGTGCCGCGACCTGTGCTGCCAGTTCGGTGTCCAGGCAGGTGAGGTACGTATCCTGCACGGCGCTCGAGTATTCCTTCACCTTCGCCTGCGCCGCCAGCATCTGTTCCTTGGTGGCCGTCGCGCCGTTCGGGATGTCCTGGGGTGCCTGCGGGTAGACGCAGGCGGCGCGGGCGGTGACGGCGGAAGCAAGCAGCAGGGTGGCAAGGCAGGCACGCATTGGGAAGTTCATCGGGGTTCCTCTCGGGGCGGACGCCAGCCATCTGCCGGCGGCCGGTAATGCTTGGAACCTAAAACTATAGCAGACGCCCGCCGGTGCCCGGATCGCCGGTCCCTGTGGCAGGGGCGGGCGTTACAGACGCCGCCACTACCGCTGCAAGAGCGGTTGCTGCATGGGCAGCGCACCACCCTGGTGCCGCGTGGGGCTATTCTTCACACTTGGGGCTGGAGGAACGCAGATGAATGACCGAGACCCGGTCGTGACCTACGGGGCGAGCACTCACGCGGTGCGCGGCGACTACAGCCACATGCGCCCCGACTATACCGTCGACCAGGACTATGCGTCCTATGGCGACGCCGACCAGGACCGCTGGCGCCGACTCTATGCCCGCCAGATGCGGCTGGTGCCTGGCCGCGCCTGCGCCGAGTTCCTGCGGGTGATCGAGACGCTTGGTTATGAGAGCGGCATCCCGCGATTTGCCGAAGTCAACGCGCGCCTCGCGCAGGCGACGGGCTGGCGGGTCGTGGGCGTGCCGGGGCTTTTGCCGGAGCACGCGTTCTTCGGCCACCTGGCGGAACGCAGGTTCCCGGTCACTGTCTGGCTGCGCAACGAGGAAGAGTTCAGCTACATCGTGGAGCCGGATGTCTTCCACGACTTCTTCGGGCACGTGCCGTTGCTGTTCGATCCCGTGTTCGCCGACTACATGCAGGCCTACGGCCGCGGTGGCCTCAAGGCAGACGGGTTGCACGCGCTGGAGTACCTGGCGCGCCTCTACTGGTACACGGTGGAGTTCGGCCTGGTGCGGACGGGCGACGGGCTGCGAATCTACGGGGCGGGCATCCTGTCGTCCCCGGGCGAGGTCGAGCACGCGGTCGCGAGCGCCGATCCCCGGCGGATCGGCTTCGACCTGCGCCGCGTGATGCGAACGCGCTACAAGATCGACACTTATCAACAGACCTACTTCGTGATCGAGGATTTCGGGCAGCTGTTTCGCGAGACGGCTCCTGACTTCACGTCCTTGTACCAGGAGATCGCCGGCCAGCCGCAGCTGCCGGCGGATTCGCTGTTGCCCGCGGACCGCGTATTCGACTAGTCCCGGCAGCGCAACTGGCGAGGCGAGGGGGTCTTGGTGTCCAATGACGGCTGCTGGGCACGAAGTCCGGCGATGCCCGCAGAGGATTCGCGATGAGCACGACCACTTCCGCCGCCGCCCCGGCCGCGGCGCCGTTTTCGCTGGGCCATTTCGTCGCCGGCCACCGGGTCGCCGGGTCCTCTGGCCGGGAAGGACCAGTGTTCAATCCTGCGACCGGCCAGCTGCGTGGTCGCGTGGCATTTGCAAGCGTGGCCGAAACCGGGGCTGCAATTGCGGCAGCCGAGGCTGCATTGCCCGGCTGGGCCGCGACGCCGCCCTTGCAGCGGGCCCGGGTGATGTTCCGGTTCAAGGCGCTGCTCGAGGCTCGACCTGGACGAACTCGCCGCGCTGCTCACCTCCGAGCACGGCAAGGTGCTGTCGGATGCGCGCGGAGAACTGGTGCGCGGACTCGAGGTGGTGGAATTCGCCTGCGGCATCCCGCAGTTGTTGAAGAGCGAGTACACCGAGAACGTCGGGACCAACATCGACAGCTGGTCCATGCGCCAGCCGGTGGGCGTCTGTGCCGGCATCACACCGTTCAATTTTCCCGCCATGGTGCCGATGTGGATGTTCCCGGTGGCCATCGCCTGCGGGAATACCTTCGTGCTGAAGCCGTCCGAGAAGGATCCGAGCGTGCCGATTCGCGTCGCGGAACTGCTCACTGCGGCGGGGCTTCCGGACGGTGTGTTCAACGTGGTGAACGGTGATCGCGAGGCGGTGGACACGCTTCTGAACGACGCCCGGGTCGCGGCCGTGAGTTTCGTCGGATCGACCCCGGTGGCGGAATACATCTACCGGACGGCGTCGGCGAACGGCAAGCGGGTGCAGGCGCTCGGCGGCGCCAAGAACCACATGGTGGTCATGCCCGACGCGGACACCGGCAACGCTGCCAGCGCGCTGGTGGGGGCTGCCTACGGCTCGGCGGGCGAGCGCTGCATGGCGATCTCGGTTGCCGTCGCGGTCGGTGATGCCGGCGACCGGCTGGTCGAGGAACTGCAACGACAGGTTGCCGGGCTCAAGGTGGCGGCAGGCACCGAGAGCGGTGCCGACATGGGCCCGCTGGTCACGCGCGAGCACCTCGAGCGGGTGCTTGGCTACGTGGCCCTTGGCGTGGAGGAGGGCGCCGAGTTGCTCGTCGATGGTCGCGGACGCGAGGTCGCAGGCCACGAGCAGGGATATTTCATGGGTCCGTGCCTGTTCGATCACGTGCGGCCCGAGATGCGGATCTACCGCGAGGAAATCTTCGGCCCGGTGCTGTGCGTGTTACGCGCGCCTGACCTGGCCGCGGCGACGCGGCTGGTGAATGCGCACGAGTTCGGCAACGGCACCGCCATCTTCACCGCGAGCGGCGAGGCGGCGCGCACGTTCACGCAGGGCGTGCAGGCAGGCATGGTCGGCGTGAACGTGCCGATCCCAGTGCCGATGGCGTTCCACTCCTTCGGCGGCTGGAAGCGCTCGCTTTTCGGGCCGTTGCACGTGCACGGGCCCGACGGTGTCCGGTTCTATACCCGGCTGAAGACCGTGACCTCGCGCTGGCCCACGTCGCATCGCGAGGGCGCGCAGTTCGTAATGCCGACGATGAAATAGTGCGCCGCCACCCGGGCGCAGACTGCGCTAGAATCCGTGTCCTTGCGCGCGGCCGTAGCTCAGCTGGATAGAGCATCAGGCTTCGAACCTGAGGGTCGGGGGTTCGAATCCCTCCGGCCGCGCCAACACGACCAGGCCCTGAGGGCTTCCTGCGCGGTTCCCGGCGGGGTTCACGGCGAATGGACTCATGACGAATACGACACATCGGCTTGACCACGTTTCCGCGACGGCGGCTGATTGGGGCCTTTCGCAGCCGAAGGAGCGTGGAGAAGACGAGCGCAAGCGTCCCCTCACCGCGGTGGCCATCGACCTCAACGGGCGTCTGAAAGAATGCTGCAAGTGCGCGTATTCGCCGTCGGAGGCCGCGCGGGAAATGAGTCGTCACCTTAAGCTGTTCGGCCGCTACGGCGTGCCGAATCCGAAGGCGACGCAGCTGGTCAGGGACCTGGCCATGCAGGCATTTGCCCCGCGCAAGCCCTGATTTCGCCCGGCCGGGGTCCGGCGTTCACGTCACGCGTAGAGTTCGCGCAACACCCGCTTCAGGATCTTGCCGGACGGATTGCGCGGAATGGCCTCCGCGAAGATCACCTTCCTGGGCACCTTGTAGCGGGCCAGGCGCGTGCCGCAGAACGCCACGATCTGCTGCTCGCTGGCCCTGGCTTGGTCGGCGACGACGATGGCGCAGGCGATCTCGCCCCACTTTTCGTCGGGCATGCCGATGACTGCCACCTCGCTGACCCCGGGGATGCCGATGATCACGTTCTCGATCTCGGCCGGGTAGATGTTCTCGCCCCCGGAAATGATCATGTCCTTGATGCGGTCCTTGATGTAGAGATAACCCTCGTCATCGATCGTGCCGAGGTCGCCGGTGCGGAACCAGCCGTTGTCGAAGGCCTCGCGGGTGGCGTCGGGACGGTTCCAGTATTCCTTGAGGAGAAAATCGGACTTGAGCACCACTTCGCCGTCGCCGCGTTCGCTGATCACGCCGTCCGCACTTCGCACCCGCACGTCATCGAACATCGTTGCACGCCCCGCCGAGCCGACCTTGCGCAGCGCATCTTCGTTGAGCAGCAGTGTGCCGCCGCCACACGACTCGGTGAGCGCATAACCCTGCACGACCTGCATGCCCTTGGCCGCATAGATCTTGATCAGCTCCTCGGGCATCGGCGCGCCGCCGGTGATGAAGTAGCGGAACTCCGGCGCGGCGAGCTCGGCGAATTGCGGCACCTGGCGCATGAAGTTCAGGATCGCCGGCACGGCGCCGCCGATGGAGACGCGCTCCTCGACGATCAGCGACCAGACCTTCATCGGATCGAACTGCGGCATCGACACCAGGCTGATGCCGCGCATCGCGCAGAAAATTACGGTGGTCAGCGCCGCGACATGGAACATCGGCAAGGGCAGCAGGATGCGATCCTTGTAGCGCGTATCGACGGTCAGGGCCCAGGAGCTCGCCGCGGTGTGCACCGAGTCGTGGGTGTGCACCACCCCTTTCGGGTGGCCAGTGGTGCCCGAGGTATACATGATGAAGAGGTTGTCGGCGCCGCCGCACTCGAAGGCCGGTTCGCGACCGTCCGCCGCCTCCAGTCGTTCGGCCAGCGATCCTTTGCCGTCGGTTGCCGGCACCCAGTCGTCGACGGAGCAGGCGTGGCTGGTGCCGGCCCTGATCGCCGCGACGACGGTCGCGAAGGCGTCGCCGAACACCAGCAGCCTGCTGCCGCTGTCCGAGATTATGAACTCCAGCTCCGGCGCCGCCAGCCGCGTGTTGAGCGGGACCGCGACGGCGCCGATCTTGGCCGCACCGTAGAACAGGCAGCAGAACTCTACGCAGTTCGACATCAGCAGCGCCACGCGATCGCCCTTGCCGACACCGAGCGAAGTCAGCACGCTGGCGCACCGGTTGGCCAGCGCGTTCATCTGGGCGTAGTCCATGCGCACGCTCGTCGATGGCTCGACGTAGGCCTCGAGGCGGGGTGAGACCGCTGCGCGTTGCCTGAGCATGGTGCCGATGTTTTTCATGGTGGGTCTCCGTGGCATTCGTTGTCGGCCATGCACTGACCAGGCCGTCCAGCGCGCGTGACTTCAGTCCAGGTAGGGGGCCAGCCCCGGGTGGGATCGCTTGAGGTCTGCCAGCTGGTGGTCGGCGCGGCGGATGCGCCTGATCGCGTGGATGACCAGGTATGCGCCAAGCGCGACCAGGATCGCGCTGATCAGCACCACAGGCACGAAAAGGCTCAGCACCTCGGTGAGTTCGTAATATCCTGACGTGGCGATCAGGGCGCTGGTGGTCGCGAGTGGCAGTGCAAACACGGCTATTC
Source organism: uncultured Gammaproteobacteria bacterium (assembly GCA_963846305.1). Taxonomy (GTDB): domain Bacteria; phylum Pseudomonadota; class Gammaproteobacteria; order Steroidobacterales; family Steroidobacteraceae; genus RPQJ01. Next base: position 129,401 of record CAWJVK010000001.1, on the reverse strand, counting down.
CAGTTCGCATCAGCGACAGGTAAGTGCGTTTTTCAGCAAGTAACAATTGGGCGGCGCCGAGGATCAGTTGTTCCCCGTCGTCCCGCGCCGCCCGCATTGCCAACTCGACGCTCAGTTGGGGATGATCCTGGTGTAGGCCACGCCGAGGGTGGTGAGCGTATCAACGTCGATCGTGACGCCCACGGACTCGCCGGCATTCGAAAGCCCCGCGGTGCCGCTGGTGTCCCTGGCGCCGTCAGTGGTGGGTGTGGGCGCATTGCAGGTCCCGGACAGGTCAGGCGTGAGCGTGCCGCCGGTGAGGGCCGTGATCGACGCGCACGCATACTCGACGCCGGCGAGGTGCCCTGCGGACGTCGGCGGGTTGTCGCGCTGCGTCTCGGTGAGCATGTAGTAGAGATTCGTCCCGACATCGGGCAGGAACACGCCGACGTTCTTCTCATAGGGATCGGCGAAGCTACCGATGACCTGTCCGGAGGTCGAGTCCACCGGTTCGAGGTCGAACTGGCCGGCCCCGCCGGGCAGGGTGAGCGTAAGCACGCGGGCCTGCCCCGCGGCCCCACCGACCGCCAGCGTGCCGTCGTAGCGCGAGCCGTTGTCCCAGACACCACAGGCGCCATTGGTGTCCACGACCGCGCTCCTGATGCTGAATGCGCCGGTGGCCGAGTCGTAGTTGTAGACGCCGTACTCAACGCCATTGCCGTCATTGCTGCCGCAAGGCGGGTTGTCCTCGATCGATCCGTAGATGTAGACGCCGTCGGCGAAGAAGGTGATGTAGACATAGCTGTCCGGCACCAGCGCCGGCACCGCGTAGGTGCCCACCAGCGGGTCGGTGACATTATCGATGCACTGGACATCGACGTTGGCCACATTGGCGCCGCTGACGATGCCGTGGGACTTGACGAGCACACAGGTCTGGCCGGCCGGCTGGGCCGAGATGCCGACGTTGTACTCGAAGCCGTTGCCAACGGCGTTCGGAAGCGTAAACGTTGCCGCGCCGGCGGCAGGGTTCGAACCGTTGGCGGATCCATTCTCGATCGTGAGCCCCGCGCCGGTGAGGCCCGTGATCGTCCCGCCGATGGTGAAAGTCGCCGTGGACGCGGTGCAGGTCACCGCGACCGTCGTGACATCGTCGGTGACAGTGCCCGAGCCGTTGGTGACCGCGCAGGTCTGGCCGATCGGCTGCGTTGCCACTGTCACCGAATAGGTATCGCCGTCCGTCACCAGGTCGGGGTCGAAATTGAACGAGCCATTGCCGGCAATGCTGATGGTGCTTCCCGGGCTGGCGGGGTGTGCGAGATCCAGTTGCAGTGTGCCGCCGGTCAGTCCCATGACGTTTCCGCCGATCGAGTAACTTGCCACCGAATCGTCCGTGCAGGTCACGGTCACGTTCGAGACATTGCCGGTCAGCAGGCCGCTGCCATTCATTACTACGCAGGTCTGGCCGTCCGGTTGCGTCACCACCGTAACGGCATAGTTGCTGCCGCCCATGACCTGCTCGGCGAAACTGAAGGGGCCATTGACGGCGAAGCCCTGGTCGTCGGCATTCGGCTCGGGTCTCATCACCACGGTGCCGGTCAACCCGAAGATGGTGCCGCCAATGGTGTACGGCAGGTTGTCGGTGCAGGTGACGGTCACGTTGGTGACGGCCGCCGTCGCGGTCCCGGAGCCATTGGCGACCACGCAGGTCTGGCCGACGGGCTGCGTTGCCACCGTCACCGAGTAGGTCCTGTCCCTCTTCACCTTCGATGTGAACGTGAAAACGCCATTGACGCTCCTGGTCAACAGGTTGCCGCCGTTGTTGCTCAGAACGACCGTGTCGCTCAAGCCGCTGATCGTTCCGCCGATCCTGTAGCTGGAACTGCCGCCGCAGGCGGCAAGCGCGGTCAACGTGACGATGGCGGCTGCCAGCCGGGAAGCTGCGCCGGCGGCGGGATGGGTGCCTTTCATGGACTTCGGTCTCCTTGCTGTCTCACTACCTGATACATCAGGTCCTCGTGCCGGGCAAGTGGCAGCGCAAGGGCCGGGTAAGGCAAGGTCGGGCCGGACCCAGGGATTGGGCGGCGTGCAGCCGGTCCGCGGCGCGGCCTGTTGCTCGCGTCGCATGTTTTCCGGCTGGAGTGGCGGTATTCTCTGCGGATTACCTACATCAGGCACGGGAGTTGTCATGGAATTGAAGACCGCGGCACAGATCATCCAGGAGGCGAGGCAGCGGGTGCAGAACCTGACGGTCGACCAGGTCGCCGAGGAACTCGCAAAAGGCCCGGTGACGCTGCTCGACGTGCGCGAACGGGGCGAGTGGGAAGCAGGCATGATCCCGGGCGCGATCCACGTGTCCCGCGGCCTGCTCGAGGTCGCCGCCGATCCGACGCACCCGGCCCACCGCAAGGAACTCGATCCCCACCAGAGAGTGCTGGTCTACTGCGCCACGGGCGGTCGCTCGGCACTGTCGGCGGACACGCTGCAGAGCATGGGGTACACCAACGTCGCGCACATGGACGGAGGCTTCAAGGGCTGGGTGGCGTCGGGTCGACCGGTCGGCAAGCCCTGATCGCGAGGGGATGCCGGTCGAGGACACATCGGACCTGCTTGCGCCGGCGGAGACCGGTAGCATCCGGCGTGTCGCGCGCGAGGTGTGGCGCATCGTCGCGCCGAACCCCGGCCCGCTGACCGGGCCGGGAACCAACACCTATGTCGTCGGCGGGCAGCGCCGGCTGGTGATCGATCCCGGTCCAGCGGACCCGGCGCACGTCGAGCGCATCCTCGAACTGACCGGCGGCACGGTCGATCGCATCGTCTGCACGCACTCGCACACCGACCATTCGCCCGGCGCGGCGCCGCTCAGCGCCCGCACCGGCGCGGCGGTGCTCGGCATGCCCGCGCCAGTCGTGGACGATTTCCAGGACGCGAGCTATGCGCCCGACCAGCGCCTGGTGGACGGTGAGCGTATCGAAGGCGACGACTTCCTGCTGACCGTGCTGCACACGCCCGGGCACGCGTCCAACCACGTGTGCCTGCTGCTCGAGGCCGACGGACTTCTTTTCACCGGCGATCACTTGATGAGCGGGTCGACGGTGGTGATCCTGCCGCCGGACGGGTCGATGCGGCAGTACCTCGAGTCGCTGCGCAGGCTGCGCGCGCTGCCGGCCGCAGACCTCGCGCCGGGTCACGGCGCGGTCATTCCCGGCGCGGTCGCCGAGATCGACCGGGTCATCGCGCACCGGCTGGCGCGAGAAGCCAGGGTGGTCGAGGCTGCGCGCGCGCAGGGGACGGCGACGCTGGACACCCTGTTGCCGGTCGTCTATGCGGACGTGCCGGCGGTCATGCACCCGGTGGCCCGCTACTCGCTGCTCGCCCACGTGCTGAAGCTCGAGGAAGAGGGACGGTTGACTCGCTCGGGCGATTCCTGGTCCTGGCTGGCATAGGCTGGGGACGCCTGGCCGGGTTGATTCGTCGGCCCGCGATGCCGCGACGCCGGGTCCAGCCCCCCCCTTGCGGGTAGTGTTCGCAGTGCTCCCGGCTCCTAGACTGGTCCCGTCGAGAAAGAATTTTCCATCGGCTCTTGCCCGCGGTCACCGCCCGGGTGCGGAGCGAGACGACCTGCAGCGCCCCGGATCGGCCTGGAGGTTCTTGTTACACGGAGGCCGAGAATGACCGACCGTCAACAGCGAGCCATGTTCTATTCGGCCGCGGTGTTCAACTGGCTCGCCTGCGCGATGTTCCTGCCGCAACTGGGCATCTCTGCTGCGCTGGGCTTCGTTCCCCTGATGACTCACAGTCCGTTCGACCAGATCGCCTTGCTGGCCATCGCCTTGTTCGGCTACGGCTACTGGATGGTGGCGGGTGATCCGCAGGCACATCGCGGCATCATCGTGCTCGGAGCGGCCGGCAAGATCGGGGTCGTGGCCATCATGTTCGGGCACCTGCTGCTGACGGGAGACGTCAACCTGCGCCAGGCCCTGGTGACGCTGGGCGACGTGGTCTACACGATCCTCTTCATCGTGGCGCTCAGGCAGTTGCCGGCTCCAGCCGACCGACGGCGGGCGGCCTGACCGGACGGTCCGGGCGCGTTGTTTCTTGTCCCTTGATGCACGTTGCTGGAGGAATTGAAATGAGCAGGAAAGTCGTGACCATTTTCGGGGCTACCGGCGTCGCCGGCGTCTCCTGCGTCGACGAATTCATCCGGCAGGACATGTTCGACGTCTGCGTGCTCGCGCGCAGGTCGGGACAGGCCGAGCGTTCCTCGTCGGGCGTCACGAAGAGCGAGGCACAGAAGCAGGCCCAATACGATGCATGGTCGAGCCGCGGCGTGACGGTCAAGCAGGTCGACGTGACCATCGCCGAAGCGCTGGTCCCGGCGCTGGAGGGCACTGATTACGTCGTTTCCTGCGTTCCGCTCTATGCCACCGAGTCGCAGTACCCGTTGATCTGGGCAGCGAAGGAGGCGGGTGTCGAGCGATTCGTCCCGTCGGAATATGGCGCGATCTACGAGTTCGAGCAGTTCTGGCAGACCAGCACGACGCACCGCTTGATGGCGCGCCAGAAGGCATTCATCCGCCGCATGATCGAAATGGCCGGCATGGACTTCACGATCATTCCGGCCGGCGCCTGGATCGAGTACTACATGATGGAACCGGTGCTCGTGATGGGCGACCCGGATTGCAAGGTCGGCTGGTCAACCGGCGCCGACGTCGGCCGCATCATCCCTCACGTGCTGGCGAATCCGGCGTCGCGTAACGCGATCTGTCCGGTCGCGACCACCGCCTGGTGTTCGTGGAACGAGTTGCTGGCGGTGCGTGAGCGCGTGCTGGGGCGCAAGGTGGAGCGCCACAACTGGAGCGCCGAGCAATGGCGGGGCGCCTATGCCCAGCAGGCTCCCGGCGCCATCCAGACCCTGCTGGCGATCGGTGTTGCGGTTTCCGACACGCCCGCGGGCATGTCGCTGTTCGGCAACTGGAACAAGACGTTCATTCCGGAGTTCGCTGGAACGCCGCTGGACGAGGTGTTCCTCAAGACCGTCGAGCCGTTCGTGGCGGCGATGCGCGCGGGCCTGATCGCCTCCGGGGAGTTGCCGGCAGACGCATAGGCGAAACCGCCTTGCGGCAGTGACGACCGGCTGGCGCGCTACCGGAACCGGGCCGCGTCGAGCCGTCGCTCGAGGTCCGCGACAGGTGTCTCTTCTGTGTCCAGCGCGGCGGAGATCGGTGTTACGGTCACGTAGCCGTCGCGCAGCAGCTCGACGTCGGAATCCGGGTAGTCGCCGGCGGTGGACTGAGCCTGCCGCCGCGAGGCATACGTGCCTTCGCCGGTCGATTCAAACTCGAGGTGCAGGTCGGTCCTGCGGCCCTGGCGTGCGACGACGACACCGCGCGTCGTGGTCATCGGGCGTGCCGGGTAGTTGACGTTCAGCACGGTCGTCGGCCGTGCCAGTGTCGCGCCGTCGCAGAACCAGCTGCGGGTGGTGGCGATCAGTACGGTGAGGTGCCGGGCGATGTGCTGGAGTCGGTCGGGCGGCAGCGCCTGCTGCGCCTCTTTCGACGCGGCCCGCTCGGCATTGACCGCGATGCCCGGGACCGGCGGGTCGAGCAGCATCGTGCCGGCCAGCGCCGCGCCGACGGTGCCGGACATCGCCAGCAGCGATCCGGTGTTCTCGCCGTCGTTGATGCCGGATACGACGAGGTCCGGTTTCCGGCCCGGCGGATAGAGGGCGGTTGCTCCGAGCACCACCGCGGTCGCCGGTGTCGCGCCGATCCCGGTGATGTTCGGGTCGGCGGGATCGCGCACCACGGTCACGGCGCTCCAGGTGAAGCTCGCGCTGCTGCCGCTGGCGTTGCTCGACGGAGCCGCGAGCAGCACGTGGTGGCCGGCCCGTCGCAGCTCGTCGTACAGTGCGCGAATGCCCGGGGCCGTGTAGCCGTCGTCGTTGGTGAGCAGGATCTCGAGCGGGCCGCTGCCGCAGATGGCGGGCGATCCGGGCCCGGCCTGTTGCGCCTCCGCCGGGTCCGCGGCTGAGGCCGGGGTGGCCAACGACACGCACACTGCAACGGCGAGCAGCAGGCCCTCCGCGAGCAGCGGCCCGGCAGCACTCAAGTCGCCGGCCACGGAAGTCCTTCCGAATGGATTACGCACGGTTTTTCAGGTGATCGGCAGGGGACGCAGGCCAGGCCTGCACCTCGACATAGCCATGTGCGATGCGCGTCGGGTAGCTGCGCAACGGTTCGCACGCCGGGCCACCCATCACCGCGCCACTGCGCACGTCGAAGCTCGCGCCGTGCAGCAGGCAGGTGAGACGGTGCCCGCGCAGGCGGCCCTCGTCGAGCCTGGCGACCGCATGCGTGCACAGGCCCGAGACTGCATGCACGCCTTTGCCGGTGTTGCACAGCAGGATTTCCTGCCCGCCCAGGGACGCAGCGCGAGTGTGACCCGACTTGAGTTCGGCCAGCGCAACGACCCTGTGAAACGTCGAATCGGCCACGTGCGTGCCTAGAGGGTCAGTTCCGCCTGGTAAACGATCACGGCGTCACCGGTGACGCGCACGCCCGTCGCACGCTTGCCGGCCGCTGCAGTCACTTCGACGTCGACTGTCCCCGGGCGTTCAACGAAGCGGCCCTGGTGACCGATGAAGCGCGCGGTTCCTTCATCCGCTGCCAGCAGGCCATGCTGCAGCAGGTAGACGCCGAGCATGCCGTGCGCATTGCCACTCACCGGGTCCTCGGCGATACCGATGACCGGGCAGAACATGCGTGATTCGGTCGTGAGCGGATCACTGCCCGGCGCGATCGCGAACACGAGGAAACCGTCGGCGCCGACGTGCGGAGTAACGTGCACCAGCGCCCCCATGTCCGGTTTCAGCGATTCCAGCATCTCGGGCGAGCGAAGTCCGATCAGCAGGCGGGAATTTGCCTTGCTCATCACCTGCATCGGGCAGCCGGGGTGCAGGCTCGAGGAGCTGATTCCCAGTGCGTCGAGAACCGGGGCGCGCCGGTCCTCGGGGACAATCGGGCCGAAAGTCGCAGGGCCCTGGTGAATCGAAACGCGCAAGTCCAGCCCCTGGCCGGTCACCTCGATCTCGTAGATGCTGTTACCGGATTTCTGGCGCACCACGCCAGCGGGCATGCCGTCGGCAATGGCCCGGGCGTAATGCGCCGCCACCGTGGCATGACCAACGAACGTGTCCTCGCGCCGCGGCGAGAAGAAACGCAGTTCGACATCGTGGTCCGGCGCGTCGGAGGCCAGCACGAAAGTCACTTCCTGGCCGCCGACCTCGCGGGCAATGCGCTGCAGCTCGTCGTCGGTCAGGATCTCCGCGTCGAGGACCACGACCGCGGGGTTGCCGCAGAATGGTTCGCGGGTGAATGCGTCGACTTGATACAGGCGGCACTTGCGCTTGGGCATCGGTTCGCGGGTTCCGGTCCACGGGGATGGCATTAGTGCGCACGCCGTGGCCGCCGTCAACACTGGCCGTCGCGGGAGAATGAGTCCGCAGCTATACTCCGGCCTACCTTGGGGTGGCCTGAATGGGCCTGAGATGCCGGACGCGGTCGTGCCGCTCACCGTCGAACCCGTTGAACCTGATCCGGTTAGCACCGGCGTAGGGAGCAGGTGCAGTGCCCGGCCGTCATCCCGCTTGTTTCGAAGAATCATGGTGTTGCGTGCGTCTGCGCGCCGGGCTCGCGGTGCTCGCGTGCGCCTGCGTGCTGGCAACGCCGTTCCAGGCCGGTGCGGAGGACCACACGACGCCCCTCGAGGAGATCGTGGTCACCGCGTCGCTGCGGCCCACTGCGGCCCGCGAAGTGCCGGCAAGCACCACGGTGCTCGATTCGTCGCAGGTGCAGGCCGCGGGCCTGCAGCATCTTGCCGACCTCGTCGGCCTGGTGCCCAACCTCAACTGGTCGGGCGGTACCTCGCGACCGCGCTATTACCAGTTGCGCGGCATCGGTGAACTGGAGCAGTACCAGGGCGCACCCAACCCGTCGGTCGGGTTCCTGATCGACGACATCGACTTCAGCGGCGTCGGCGCGCCGGCGACGACGTTCGACGTGCAGCAGGTCGAGGTGCTGCGCGGTCCACAGGGCACGCGCTACGGCGCCAACGCGCTTGCCGGGCTCATAAGCGTCCGGACCAGGGATCCAACCGTGGACCCGGAGTTCTCGACGGAAGTGACGGCCGGCGGCGACGGCCTGGTCGGCGGCGGGCTGGTGGCAGGCGGCGCGCTTGGGTCTTGGGGCCAGGCGAGCGATTCGGCGTGGCGGCTCGTAGCCCAGCGTACGCTGAGCGATGGGTTCCGCCACAACACCTACCTCAACCGCGACGACACCAACGATCGCGACGAGACGACACTGCGTGGCAAGCTGCGCATCGGGGTGGCCGATGGTTGGCGCGCCGACGCGGCGGTACTGTATTCAGCCGTCCACAACGGCTTCGATGCCTTCTCGCTCGACAATGACTTCCGAACGCTGTCGAACCAGCCGGGCCGTGACGAGCAGCGCTCCGAGGGTGCGATGCTTCGCGTGACCGGCGACCTGGGGCCGGTTGTGCTCGTCAGTACCAGCACCTACGCGAACTCGGACATCGTCTACAGCTTCGACGGCGACTGGGCCAACGATCCGTACTGGGGCATCTACGCGCCCTACGACTATTTCTCCCACTACGACCGGCAGCGTGGCACGCTCGGCGAGGATCTTCGCCTGACGAGCCAGGCCGACGCGCGCTCCGACGGCTTCGGCTGGCTCGCCGGGATCTACGCACTGCGTCTCAGCGAGGACAACCTGCAGCGCGACTACTTCGAGTCGGAACTCACGGGCCCGCCGCTGAAGAGCGTCTACGACGCGACCAATCTCGCGGCCTACGGGGAGACCGAGTGGCGGATTCGGGAAAGCATGACGCTGTCGGCTGGACTGAGGGTCGAGACACGCTCCGCCGATTATCACGACAGCGACGGCGCGAAGTTTTCGCCGGTCAACACGATGGTCGGCGGCCACCTGTCGCTGACCGGCGACATCGGCTCCGACAGCGCCTGGTATGCGACGCTGGCGCGCGGCTACAAGGCGGGCGGGTTCAACATTGGCGAGTACATTCCCGAGGACCTGCTCGAGTACGACCCGGAGTACCTGTGGAACCTCGAGACTGGCGTGCACCTGCGCGACCCGTCGGACACGCTGTCGGCCGACCTGGCGGTGTTCTACATGTGGCGCATCGAGGCGCAGGTGTCCTCGTCGTACCAGGTGGACCCGGGCGATCCGCTGTCCTACGTCTTCTATACCAGCAATGCCGCGCAAGGCCGCAACTACGGGCTCGAGGCGACGCTCGCCTGGCGCGCGCAGCCAGTGCTGCTGCTCGGCGCGACCCTCGGGCTGCTCGGCAGTGAGTACCTCGACTACCAGTACGGGGACCGTAACCTGGACGGCCGCGAGCAGGCGAGCGCACCGCCGTACCAGTATTCACTGTCCGCTGAGTGGGGCCGGGACCGAGGCTGGATGGCGCGCGCCGACCTCACCGGATGCGCGTCGTTCTACTTCGACACCAGCAACGACCAGAAGTCCACGCCGTACGTGCTCGTGAACCTGAAAGCCGGCTACGTGGCCGATCGCTGGACAGTGCACGCCTGGGCGCGCAACGTGTTCAATGAGCATTACGCGGTGCGCGGCTTCTACTTCGGTCTCGAGCCGCCGGACTTTGCAGACAAGCTGTACATACAACGCGGTGACCCGCAACTCGCCGGGGTCACCTTCACCTGGTCGCTGCAGTAGGCTCACTCCAGGCCAGACACCGAATCGAGGAGCAGAACGTGCGCATTGCAGTAGACATCAGCCTGTACCCGCTCGACGTGGACTACGTCCCGCCGATCCGCGACTTCATCGAGCGCCTGAACCGGCACGAGGGCCTCCAGGTGGTGACCAACGCCATGAGCACGCAGGTGGCTGGCGAGCACCACCAGGTTTTCGCGGCACTCGCGGCCGAGACACGTGCCTCGTTCGCCACCGGGGGCCGCGCGGTGTTCGTCATGAAGGTGCTGGGTGGCGAGCCGACGGCGGCCGAGCGCCTGGCACTGCAGCAGTACTGAAGGGTCGCCGTGGGCTCCAGCCTGGTCGAATGGGTGGCGGTGGCGTTCGCGCTTGCCTACGTGCTGCTGGCGACGCGTCAGAGTCGCTGGTGCTGGCCGGCGGCCGGCGTGAGCGGTGCGATCTACCTGCTGTTGTTCGCCCGCGCAGGCCTGACGATGCAGGCCGTACTCCAGGGGTTCTACATCGTGATGGCGGTCTATGGCTGGACAGCCTGGCGGGCGAGTCATGGCCAGTCGGGGGAATTGCCCGTCAGTGACTGGCCGGCACGCTGGCACTTCGCGGCAGTGGCACTGGTGATCGCCGCAACGGTGACGAACGTGTACCTGCTCGACGGCGACGAGGATCTCCTGGTCCGATACGCCGACTCGTTCGTCGCCTGGGGCAGCGTGGTGGCGACGTGGATGATGACGCGCAAGGTGATCGAGAACTGGATCTACTGGATCGCGTTCGACCTGGTGGCTGCATCGCTCTATTTCAGCCAGGGATTCAATGCGACGGCGGGACTGTTCCTGGTCTACATCGTGCTGGCCGTGCGCGGATACCTGCAGTGGCGTCCGGGCCTGGTGAAACGCGCAGCGGCCGCGGGCGCGGGCGCGGCAGCGAAACCAGCCGCGGGCACACCATGAATTCAGGAGCGCGGTGAACATGTCGCTGGCGGCAGGCGCGCCGGAGATCGCCGTAGGCGCTGCGCTGCGGGCACGCAATGCGACACGTGCGCTTGCGGACGCGGCACTGGAACCCGTGCCTGGCGGACTCAGCAATCACGCCTGGAAGGCCGAATCGGGCGGGCGCAGCTGGTTCGTGCGGCTCGGCGGGCCGGCGTCGGCAACGCTGGGCGTGGACCGCGGCAGCGAGTGTGCGCTGCTCGCCACTGCTGCAACGGCCGGCCTCGCTCCGCCGCTGCTCGATTGCGAGCCCTCGAGCGGACTGCTGGTGGCCCAGTTCGTCCAGGGATCAACCTGGCGCCTCGAGGACGCGCGTGTCGCGCGCAACGTGGCGCGCATTGCCGAGCGGCTGCGGGTCCTGCACGGCCTGCGGCCCTCTGCCGCCGTACGCAGCGTCGATTTCGCTGCGCAGGCGCGCAGCCTGGAGGGACAGCTGCGCGCTGTCGAGCCGTCGCCTGCATGGTGGCCTGGCGAGGCTGCCGGCCTGGCGGGCCCGGAGCAGCGCCAAGTCGCGCCGGGCCCGGCGCTGGCGCGCGTTGCCACATCGGCCTTCGGACTGCTGGCCTCGCGGCAACCGGCGCCTGTTCCGTGCCACAACGACTTGCATCACTTGAACCTGGTCGATGACGGGCAGCGCCTGTGGATCGTGGACTGGGAATACGGCGGCGTCGGCGACGCCGTGTTTGACCTGGCGAGTCTTGCCTGTCAGCACGAGTACACGACCGCCGACCGGGAGTTGCTGCTCGACGCCTACGGGCGCGGCGCGGGAATCGATGCAGCTGCGCTCGACGCGGCCTGCACGGCTTTCGACTATGTGCAGTGGCTCTGGTACCTGCTCTGGGCAGCGCGCAATCCGGCCGCCAGGGACGATTGTGTCACCCGTGCGAGGGTCCTGGCGGAGCGCCTCCGCGCACCTGCCCGATGAATTCCGCGATCTTTTTTGCCAAGTCAGGTGCGCAAAAGCTGCTGCGCTGCAATAATTGCGCCTGATCGCACGGGCAATGAGGTTGGACAATGGCGAAGATGATGGTGACGGATCGCGACGGTGTCCTGCACGAGGTCGAGGGTCGTGAAGGTCTCAAGCTGATGGAGACGCTCCGCGAATTCGACTATGGCGTGACCGCCATCTGTGGTGGCCTGTGCTCCTGCGCGACCTGCCACGTGTTCATCGAGCCGGATTGGATGTCACGACTGCCGGCGCTCCAAGGCGACGAAAAGGAACTGCTGGTCGAACTTCAGCATTACGATGCGGCACGCTCGCGCTTGAGCTGCCAGGTCGAGTTCACCGATGCGCTGGACGGCTTGCCGTTGCAGGTCGCCCCGGACGAGTGAATGGCGGCGTCGAGTTCGCTCAGCTCCACATGTCATGGCGAGGCGGGGTGCTTCGCGCGGAGGCCGCATGAATGATTCCGTCCTGCTCCAGGTGACCGATCGCATCGCCACGCTGACGCTGAATCGTACCGACGCCGGCAACGTGCTCGACATGGACATGGGGCGCGCGCTGCTGGCAGCGTCCCTGCGCTGCGAGGCCGATCGCGGCATTCGCGCGGTGGTCCTGACCGGGGCGGGAAAGAATTTCTGCTTTGGCGGCGATGTGCGCGGCATGGCCGGCCAGGGCGACGCCGTGGGCGGATACCTGAACGAACTCACGACCTACATCCACGGGGCGATCAGCGCTTTCACGCGAATGCGCGCCCCGGTGATCGCCGCCGTCAACGGCACGGCCGCCGGCGGTGCGGTGGGACTCGCGTGCGCCACGGACCTCGCCATCGCCGGTCACGGCAGCAGGTTCACGCTGGCCTACACCGGCATCGGCATGGCCCCGGATTGCGGCACCTCGTTCCTGTTGCCGCGCATCGTCGGGCGCCGCCGTGCGCTGGAACTGTTCCTGACCAATCGCGTGCTCGATGCTGCCGAAGCCCTCGCCTGGGGGCTCGTCAACCAGGTCGTGGACGACACCGAGGTGCTGCCCAAGGCGCAGGCCCTGGCTGCCCGGTTTGCCGATGGTCCGACAGATTCCTACGGCGCGGTAAAGCGCCTGATCGGCCAGTCCGAACCCGGCATCGAGACGCAGATGGCCGCGGAGGGCCGGGCCATCGCGGCCCAGGGACTGCATCCGAACGGCGTCGAGGGCGTGCGGGCATTCGTCGAGAAACGCAAGCCAAGGTATTGAACTGCAAGGCGCGAACCGCAGGCGGCCTCACGCCGGCCCGGGGACTTCGGCGCTCTGATGTTGTACGAATGATGGCCCGCATTGTACGAATGACGGTCCATATTGCTGGTGTAGTATTGCGACGCAACACCGCAAACGGGGCACCCGCAAATGACCGACGCATACATCCTCGAGGCCGTGCGCACGCCGCGTGGTCGCGGCCGGCCGGACGGCTCGCTGCATCCGATCACGCCCGTCCAACTCGCGGCGCAGACACTCGCTGAACTCAGGGACCGCACCAGCCTCGACACCCGACTGGTGGACGACGTGACCTTCGGTTGCGTGACGCCGGTCGGCGAGCAGGGCGCGGACATCGCGCGAGTCGCGGCCCTGGTCGCGGGCTACGACGAGAGTGTGCCGGGCAAGCAGCTGAACCGATTCTGTGCCTCCGGCCTCGAGTCGGTGAACACCGCGGCGGCGCAGGTCATGTCGGGCAGCTCCGAGCTCGCCATCGGCGGCGGCGTCGAATCGATGTCGCGCGTCCCGATGGGCACCGACGGCGGCGCCTGGGCCATCGACCCGCGCGTCGCATGGCAGCAGTATTTCGTGCCGCAGGGCATCAGCGCGGACCTGATCGCGACGCTCGAGGGATTCACGCGCGAAGACCTTGATGCCTACGCGGTCGAGAGCCAGCGCCGCGCGGCGCACGCCCAGCAGGCCGGCTACTTCGATCGCTCGATCTTCGCGGTCAGGGACGCGATCGGTCAGGTCGCGCTTGCGAAGGACGAGTACCTGCGCCCGGGCACGACCATGGCGGACCTGGCGAAGCTGAAGCCCGCGTTTGCGACGATGGGCGAGGAGGCCGGCTTCGATGCGGTGGCGATCCAGCGGTATCCCCAGGTCGAGACGATCCACCACGTCCACACCGCCGGCAATTCCAGCGGCATCGTCGACGGTGCCGCAGCCATGCTGGTCGGCAGCAAGCGCGCTGCAAAGAAGCTCGACGTGAAACCGCGCGCACGCATCGTCGGTTTCGCCTCGATCGGCAGCGAGCCGACGATCATGCTCACAGGCCCGGCCGGCGCGAGCCGCCGCGTGCTGAAGCGCTGCCGCATGAAGACCTCGGACATCGACCTCTGGGAGATCAACGAGGCGTTTGCCGCTGTCGTTCTCCGCTATCAGCGTGACATGGACATCACGCCGGACAAGGTAAACGTCAATGGCGGTGCCATCGCGCTCGGCCACCCGCTGGGCGCCACCGGCGCCATCGTGCTGAACATCGCGCTCGACGAGCTCGAACGACGCGACCTCTCGACGGCACTCGTGACGCTCTGTATCGGGGCGGGCATGGGCACGGCCACGATCATCGAGCGCGTCTGACGCGCGGCGCAGCCAAGGGCACGGGACCAACAACATGACACAGAACATCCGTTATTCCGTCGACGGCGACGGCATCGCAACGCTGCTGATCGACGTGGCCGACCGGCCGATGAACGTCATCACTCCGGGATTCCGCAAGGACCTCGCCGGGTGCGTGGAGAAGCTGGCGGCCGACCCGGCCGTGCGCGGCGCGGTCATCGGCTCGGCGAAGTCGAGCTTCATGGCCGGCGCCGACATCAAGGACATGGCCGCGGCGTTCCAGCGCGGCCTCACGCCAGTGGAAGCCGCGCAGATGAGCGGCGAGCTGAACCGCATGCTGCGCAGGCTCGAGACCTGCGGCAAGCCGATGGCCGCGGCGGTGAACGGCGTCGCGCTCGGCGGGGGGTTCGAGGTGGCGCTCGCCTGCCACTACCGGGTGATGTCCGACGATCCGAAGGCGGGAGTCGGGTTTCCGGAGGTAAAGATCGGCCTGCTGCCGGGTGCGGGCGGCACGCAGCGCACGCCGCGGCTCATTGGTGTCACCGAGGCGCTGAGGCTGATCAGTGACGGTCGGCCGCTCGGTCCGCAGGATGCGCTGAAGAAGGGCCTGGTCAACGAACTGGCGCCGCCCGCGGAACTGATCGAGCGCGCCCGGCAGTGGATCTTGAAGGGCGGCGAGGGCGTCCAGCCGTGGGACAGGAAGGGTTTCCGCGTCCCTGGCGGCGCCGGCATGGCCTCTCCGGCCGCAGCGCAGACGTTCATGGTCGGCACGGCCCTTGCCGCGAAAGCGACGATGCGCAATTACCCGGCGCCGGCCGCGATCCTGTCCTGCGTCTACGAGGGCACGCTGCTGCCGATGGACGCGGCACTGGCAATCGAGTCGAAGTACTTCGGGCAACTGCTCGCGGGCCCGGTCGCCCGGAACCTGATGCGCACGATGTTCATCAACAAGGGACTCGCCGACAAGCTCGCCCGTCGTCCCGCCGGACCGCCGAAGTCGCAGGTGCGCAGGCTGGGCATGCTCGGCGCCGGCATGATGGGTGCGGGCGTCGCCCATGTATCGGCGCTCGCCGGCATCGAAGTGGTGCTGCTCGACAGCACGCTCGAACTGGCGGAGAAGGGCAAGGACTGCTCGAGGCAGCTGCTGGCGAAGGAGGTGGGTCGGGGAAGGAAGACCCAGGCGGATGCCGACGCGGTGCTCGCCCGCATCAAGACGACCGCCAGCTACGACGACCTTGCAGCCTGCGACCTTGTGATCGAGGCGGTGTTCGAGAATCGCGAGATCAAGGCCGACGTGACCCGCAGGACCGAGGCCGTGATGCCGAAGGGCTCGGTGTTCGCGAGCAACACCTCGACGCTGCCGATCTCCGGGCTGGCGCAGGCGTCGAAGCGGCCGGCGCAGTTTATCGGCATTCACTTCTTCTCGCCGGTGGAGAAGATGCCGCTGGTCGAGGTGATCGTCGGCAAGAAGACCTCCGAGGAGACGCTGGCCCGCGCGCTCGACTACGTGGCACAGCTGCGCAAGACGCCGATCGTGGTGAACGACAGCCGCGGCTTCTACACCAGCCGCTGCTTCGGCACGTTCGTCACCGAAGGGATCGCGATGCTGCAGGAGGGCGTGGTGCCGGCGCTGGTCGAGAACGGCGCGAAGATGGCGGGCATGCCGGTGGGCCCGCTCGCGGTAGCGGACGAGGTCACCATCGACCTGAGCTGGAAGATCATGCGGCAGACCGAGCAGGACCTGGGCCGCAGGTTCCAGAAGCCGGTGACCTACGAGACGGTGCGGACGTTCGTCGAGGAACTGAAGCGGCCGGGCAAGCGCTTCGGGGCGGGCTTCTACGACTATCCGAAGGATGCGAAGAAGCACCTGTGGCCGGGGCTCGCCGAGGTGTTCCCGGGCGCGCCGATGCAGCCGCCGGTCGAGGAAGTCGAGAAACGGATCCTGTGCATCCAGGCGCTGGAGGCTGCGCGCTGCATGGAAGAGGGCGTGGTCACCACGGCAGCGGAGGCGGACCTCGGGTCGATCCTAGGCTGGGGTTTCCCGGCCTGGACCGGCGGTACGCTGTCGTACATCGATACCATGGGTGTCCGTGAATTCGTCGCCGAGTGCGACCGGCTCGCGAAGCGCTACGGCAAGCGCTTCAAGCCGTCGAAGTGGCTGCGCGCTCGCGCCGAACGCAATGAACCGTTTCACGCGGCCGGTGGCGGGGAGTGATTGATGCCGATCCCTGCAGCATTTCGTGATCGCCTGAGCCTGCCGGTCATCGGTTCGCCGATGTTCATCGCCTCGACGCCCGACCTGGTCATCGAGCAGTGCAAGGCGGGAATCGTCGGGTCGTTCCCGGCATTGAATGCGCGGCCGGCCGCGAAACTCGACGAGTGGCTCACACGCATCCGGGACGAGCTCGGCGCCTATGCCGCGGCGAATCCCGCCGCCAGGGTCGCGCCGTTCGCGGTCAACCAGATCGCGCACGCCAGCAACGACCGCCTGGCCCACGACATGGAGGCCTGTGTGCGCCACCGGGTCCCACTGGTCATCACCAGCCTGCGCCCGCCGCGGGAGATCGTCGATGCGGTCCATTCCTACGGCGGCCTGGTGTTCCACGACGTGATCAGCGTGCGTCATGCGCGCAAGGCTGTGGCGCAGGGCGTGGACGGCATCATCGCGGTCTGCGCGGGCGCGGGCGGCCATGCGGGCATGGCGAGCCCGTTCGCGCTGGTGCGCGAGATCCGCCAGTTCTTCGACGGCACGATCGTACTCTCCGGGGCAATGAGCGGCGGGGCCGACGTGTTCGCGGCACTGGCGCTCGGCGCCGACATGGCCTACCTGGGCACGCGCTTCCTGGCGACCACCGAGGCGAACATCCCGGGCGACTACAAGCAGATGATCGTGGACTCGTCGTCGGACGAGGTCGTGTACAGCTCGCTGTTCACCGGCGTGAGGGGCAACTACCTGGCGCGCAGCGTGGCGGCGCTTGGTTTCGACCCCGCGAACATGCCGGAGGCCGACAAGTCGACGATGAATTTCGGTTCAGGCGGCGACGGTGACAAGAAGGCGTGGCGCGACATCTGGAGCGCGGGGCAGGGCGTGGGCAACATCCACGAGGTGCTGCCCACGGGCGAACTGGTCGCGCGGATGCGCCGTGAGTACCAGGACACGCGCCGCCGCCTCTGCAGCGCAGCCTGAGGTGGATACCATGGGCGCCGCGCTGGTGGTCGGTGCGGGCGACGCGACCGGCGGCGCCATTGCCAGGCGGTTTGCGCGCGAGGGCTACGTTGCGTGCGTGGCGAGGAGGGAGCGTGAGCGACTGGAGCCACTCACCGCGGACATCGAGGCGCAGGGCGGCCGGGTCCGCGCGTACGGCACGGATGCGCGCGACGAGGAGCAGGTAGTCTCCCTGTTCGACGGGATCGAGCGTGAGGTTGCGCCCATCGAGGTGGTGGTCTACAACATCGGCGCCAACGTGCGGTTTCCAGTGACGGAAACGACGGCGCGGGTATTCCGCAAGGTCTGGGAGATGGCCTGCTTCGGTGGCTTCCTCACGGGCCGCGAGGCGGCCCGGCGCATGTTGCCGCGCGGTCGGGGGACCATCATCTTCACAGGCGCCACCGCCAGCGTGCGCGGCAGCAGTGGCTTCGCCGCGTTCGCGGCGGCCAAGCACGGGCTGCGCGCACTCGCGCAGTCGATGGCCCGCGAACTCGGGCCGCAGGGCATCCACGTTGCGCATGCCGTGATTGACGGCGCCATCGACACGCCGTGGATCGCGGCGAACTTTCCGCAGCACTACGCGCTGAAGGATCGCGACGGCATACTCAATCCCGACCACATCGCCGAGGCATACTGGCAACTGCACCGGCAGCCCCGCTCGGCCTGGACCCACGAGCTCGATCTCAGGCCGTGGATGGAGGCTTTCTAGCGCAGCGGCCGGGGGCTGCCGGTCGATCCCAATAAATAGGTGCCAGGCACCTATTTATTGCCTGGCGTCGGCCTGGCGGGCGACGGCTTCGGCGCGAGCCTTCACCGCCTCCGCATCGCCGAGATAACGGCTGGAGCCGGGTTTCAGGCCGGGGTCGAGCTCGTACAGAAGCGGCACGCCGGTGGGTATGTTCAGGCCGACGATGGCCTCGTCGGATATTCCATCCAGCATCTTGACCAGCGCGCGGATGCTGTTGCCGTGCGCGACCACCAGCACGTTGCGTCCCGCCGCCAGTTCGGGGGCGACGCGCGAGGTCCAGAAGGGCAGAACCCTCGCCAGCGTGTCCTTGAGCGACTCGGACGCGGGCAGTTCCCCTGCCGGCACACCGGCGTAGCGCCGCTCGAAGCGCGGGTGTTGCCGGTCGTCGAGCGACAGCGGCGGTGGCGGGATGTCGTAGCTGCGCCGCCAGATCTTCACCTGGTCGGCCCCGTGCTGCGCGACCGTCTGGGCCTTGTCGAGACCCTGAAGGGCGCCGTAGTGCCGCTCGTTGAGGCGCCAGCTGCGTTCAACCGGAAGCCACATCATGTCCAGGCCGTCGAGCGTGATCCACAGCGTGCGGATCGCGCGCTTCAGCACCGACGTAAATGCGAGGTCGAACTCGATTCCCTCCGCGCGCAGCAGCCGTCCGGCTTCCTGGGCCTCGAGCGTGCCCTGTTCGGACAGATCGACGTCCACCCATCCGGTGAAGAGATTCGCGAGGTTCCAGGTGCTCTGTCCGTGGCGTAACAGTACTAGTCTGCCGGTGCTCATTTGGTCGTTCCTTCCGCGGCAATGACGAGGCGTCGGACCGCCTGCAGCGCGACGGCGAGCGACGCGAAGTCGGCGGCGGTGGGTTGGTTCCGGATGTCGCTGACGACTCCGCGCGCATGCGCGGCCTGGGCCTCGTGCTTCTTCTTCCAGCGTTCGATCGCCTGCACGGGGTCGCGTGTGCGCGAGCCCTCCAGTACCTGCTGGGTGAGCGCCCGCTGGTTTTCGAACAGCGACTCGCGCAGGCTGCCCCGCGCAACCGCCTGCCAGTGGCCGGTGATGTCGAGATTCTCGATACGGTCCCGCAGCCAGTCGAGACCGAATTCCGCGCCCGATCCGAAGTAGGCGCCGGCGGCGGCTTCCACCGAGATGCCGCGCGTGGTCGCGATCTCGACGATGTCCGGTGCGCACTGCAGCGCTGAACACGCGGAGACCTGGCGCGCGAGTTGGGGCGGCACCCCGGCGTCAACCAGGCCGGCGGCGCGCGCGTCGAATGCCTGCCGTTCCAGGCCGTGCAGCCACTGCGGTTGCGCCGCCGTAAGCTCGCGGATCCCCGGCCGCAGGTGACCGACCTGCATGTCGATGCCGAGCATGCCGCGATGGCGCTGCAGCAGCCAGTAGGTCGCCTGGCGCAGCAGCGCGACCGTGTCCTGAAGCATGTCGTACTGGACGCTGGCCGCGACGCGGTTGTCGAGCGTTTCGATGGCGCGCCAGATGTCGCGCACGTCAAAGATCTCTCGCGCGATCGTGTAGGCCCGCGCGACGGACGCCGCCCCCACGCCGCAGTCCTGGCGGGTGCGGGAGACGAAGGTCGGCCCCATCCGGTTGACGATGCTGTTGGTGGTGGCGGTTACGATGATTTCGCGCTTCAGGCGGTGCTCGCCGAGCAGCGCCGCGTAGCGTTTCGCGAGCCGGTCCGGGAAGTACCGGCCGAGTTCCTGGCCGAGGTACGGATCTTCCGGCACGTCCGAGGCGATCAGCTGCTGGTTCAGCGCGATCTTCGCATAGGAAAGCAGCATCGCCAGTTCGGGCCGGGTCAGCCCCTGGCCCATGCGGCCGCGCTCTTCGAGGTCCTCTGCGTTCGGCAGGAACTCCAGGGCGCGATCGAGTATGCCGTCGAGTTCCAACGAACGGATGAAGTGCGCGTGTTCACCGAGGCGCTCCGCGGAGCCGGCTTCCAGGATGCTGATGGCCTGTCCCTGCAGGTAGTTGTCGCGCAACACCAGCTCGCCCACGTCTTCGGTCATCTCGACCAGCAGGCGGTTGCGCGCTGCCGTCGTGAGCTTGGTGCGTCGACCGACGGCGTCGAGCATGATCTTGATGTTGACCTCGTGGTCGGAGCAGTCCACGCCGCCGGAGTTGTCCACGAAGTCGGTGTTGATGCGCCCCCCGGCCAGCGCGAACTCGATGCGCCCGAGTTGCGACAGGCCCAGGTTGCCGCCTTCTCCGACCACCTTGCAGCGCAGCTCGCGGCCGTCCACGCGCAGCGCATCGTTGCCTCGGTCGCCGATCGTGGAGTTTGCCTCCCAGGATGCCTTGACGTAGGTCCCGATGCCGCCGTTCCAGAGCAGGTCGACCGGCAGCTTCAGGATCGCCTGTATGACCTGCGTCGGGGTAGCCTTGGCCGCCTCGATGCCGAGCAGTGCTCGCGCCTGTGCCGACAGCGTGATCTCCTTGGCATCGCGCGCGTGCACGCCGCCGCCCGTGGAAATGGCCCGGCGGTTGTAGTCGCTCCACGACGAGCGCGGCAGGTTGAACAGCCGCTCGCGCTCGCGGAAACTTGCCTCGGCGTCGGGCGACGGGTCGACGAAGATGTGCTGGTGGTTGAACGCCGCGACCAGCCTGATGTGCCTGGACAGCAGCATGCCGTTGCCAAACACGTCCCCGGCCATGTCGCCGATGCCGGCGACGGTGAAATCCTGCGACTGGATGTCCACGCCGATTTCGCGGAAGTGGCGCTTCACGCACTCCCAGCCGCCCTTGGCGGTGATCCCCATCTTCTTGTGGTCGTAGCCGGCGGAGCCCCCGGACGCGAACGCGTCACCCAGCCAGAAATCGTATTCGGCCGCGAGTGCATTCGCTGTGTCCGAGAACGTCGCGGTGCCCTTGTCGGCTGCTACCACCAGGTACGGATCGTCCGGGTCGTAGCGCACGGTGCGCGGCGGCGGCACGATCTCGCCGCCGTCGACGTTGTCGGTCAGATCCAGCAACGCGCGGATGAACATCTTGTAGCACTCGGTGCCCTCGCGCTGCACCTCCTCGCGCGCGGCGGCGACGGGCATCAGCTTCGGGAAGAAACCGCCCTTGGCGCCGACCGGCACGATCAGCGTGTTCTTGACGTTCTGCGCCTTCATCAGGCCGAGGATCTCGGTGCGGAAGTCTTCGCGCCGGTCGGACCAGCGCAGGCCGCCTCGCGCGACCTTGCCCATGCGCAGGTGCACACCCTCGACCCGCGGTGAATAGACCCAGATCTCGAACATGGGCCGCGGCTTCGGCAGTTCCGGCAGTTGCCTGGGGTCGAACTTGAACGACAGGTATGGCTTGCGGGCGCCGTCGACTCCGAGCTGGTAGTGGTTGGTGCGCAGCGTCGCGGCGATCACCGCGCGGAACGCGCGCAGGATCCGGTCGTCGTCGGGCTTGGTGACACGCTCGAGGGCCTCGTCGATCTGGCGGGCCAGCGAGCGCTGCCGTGAGGCGCGCGTGGATTCCTTGAGGTCGGGGTCGAAACGCGCCTCGAAGGTCTGCGCAAGCCCCGACGCCACCCCGGGGTGCCGCTCGAGCACCGACTCCATGTAGCGCTGGCTGAACGGCAGGCCGGTCTGCAGCAGGTAGCGGCACACGGCGCGCAATACGACGGCCTCGCGCCAGTGCAGGTCGGCCGCGAGCACCAGCCGGTTGACGCCGTCGCTCTCGGCCAGGCCGTTCCAGACGGCGAAGAACGCCTCCTCGAAGCGCGGCCCGGCCTGTTCCGGGTCCAGGGTCCTGCCGCCGGCGTGCGTCACCTCCAGCACCTGCACCCACAGGTCGTGTCCCGGACCGATGCGATACGGGCGCTCGTTCAGGATGCGCAGGTCGAAATTCTCGAGCAGCGGGACCAGGTCCGACATTGCCACGGGCTCGCCGCGCCGGTAGAAGCGCAGGTGCAGCGCCTTGCGCGCCGCATCGCCGGGCCGCAGGTCGAGGCCCAGCGCCGTGCCCGATTCGGGCAGCGCCATCAGCTCGCGGATGTCGTCGATGGCGTCGTGGGCGGAGACGTCGTCCTGGTAGGCGGCGGGAAACGCGCCCACCAGGCTCGCGGCGCGTTCGCCTGGCAGGCGGGCCGCCAGTTCGTCGCGCAGCCGGTCCTCCCAGGTACGGATCGCCTCGGCGACGCGCCGCTCGATGCGTTCGACGTCGACCGAGAGGTCGTGCGCCGGGTTGGTCCGGACCAGCACGTACAGTCGTGCCAACGCCGACTCCGAGATCTGCACCTGTGTTTCGTGCGACAGCCCGGCCAGTTCCTGCAGCAGGATCTCCTCGATCCGGAGTCGCGCCTGCGTGTTGTAGCGGTCGCGCGGCACGTACAGCAAAACGCTGTAGAAACGCCCGTACGGATCGCGTCTCAGGAACAGCCGCACCCTGCGGCGCTCGTAGATGTTGACGATGCCGCGCGCGTTGCGCACCAGTTCCGGCACGCTCGCCTGGAACAGTTCGTCGCGCGGGTAGCTCTCGAGTACGTGGAACAGGGCCTTGCTGTCGTGGCCGCCGGGAGCGGCCCCGATCTGTTCGACGATGCGCTGGATCTTGTGGCGCAGCAGAGGGATGTCGCGCGGGTCTGCGCTATACGTGGAGGAGGTGAACAGCCCGATGAATCGCTGCTCGCCGATCACATTGCCGCGCGCGTCGATCACCTTGACTCCTACGTAGTCGAGGTAGGTGGCGCGGTGCACGGTGGAGACCGAATTGGCCTTGGTCACGACCAGCGCGCCCGGCTCGCGTGCGCGCCTGCGGGTCTCGCCCTTCAGCACCGAGGGCCTGGGCCGCGGACGGCCCTTGCCGGTGCGCAGCAGGCCGAGTCCGGACGACGCCACCGGCACGAGTCGGTCCTGTCTCGCGCCGCGGACCAGCTTGTACTCGCGATAGCCGAGGAACGTGAAGTGATTGTCGGCGAGCCACGCGAGGAACGCGCTGGCCTCGTTGCACTCGGCGCGGCCGACGCCGGGCATGCCGGCGGCAATGCTGGTTGCGAGCGACCGGGCGTGGCCGGACATTGTCGTCCAGTCCTGAACTGCCAGCCGGACGTCGGTCAGCATCGCGAGGATCCGGGCACGCACTTCCTCGAGGCGTGCGGGGTCTCCGACGGGGTCGATTTCGACGTGCTGCCAGGATTCCACCAGTGCGCCACCCGACTCGTCCGCGGCGCAGCGCTTGAGCCGCCCGGCCCGGTCGCGCGTCACGTGCAGGACCGGATGCACCATGACGTGCAGCGCGAGCCCGCAGTCGGCCAGCACCATCGCCAGCGAATCGACGCAGGAACGGCATGTCGTCGGTGACGACCTCAACCACGGTGTTCGGCGAGGTCCATCCGTGCTGCGGCTGGACTGGGTTGAACACGCGCACCAGCGGCTCATTGGCACGCCTGCGCGAGCCGAACGCGAGCAGGCCGATGGCCGCTGCCGCGAGGTCGGCGGGCCGCCTCGCGCCGAGGTCGTCCTCGTCCACGCCCCGGTAGCAGTCGCGCACGAAATTCGTCGCAGCGACCGGGCCCCGGGCCGGGCCGGGCCTGAGCTGGGCCGCAATGGCGTCGATCAGGTGCCTGCGAACGGCCGGAATGCTGCCTGACATGGTTGCTTTTCCTTGGAGTTGCGTGGCGCCGCAGCGCTGATTATAGGTCACCACACGGCGCGACCCGCGGCGGCATCGTCATTCGATGTCCCCGGTCCGTGGTGAGGCGAGGGCGTGCGCCCGCGCGGTGAGTTTCGCGATGATCGAGTCCAGCACCGCGACCTGCCTCGCGTCCAGGCAATCGAGCAGGTCGCGCTCGTATTCGAGCGCCAGCGGGGCGATGCGGCGGTAGACCGATCGGCCGGCCGGCGAGAGGCGCAGGATTGAACGGCGCCGGTCGTCGCGCGCCACCGAGCGGCGCAGCCGGCCGGCGCGCACCAGCCGGGTCACGGCGCGGCTCACGGCGACGGCATCCATGCGCGTGAACGCCGCGACCTGGGCGGCTGACAGTCCCGGATGCCGCGCCAGTACCGCGATCACGCGCCATTCCGGGATGCCGAGGCCGAAACGCTGCTGGTAGGTGCCGGCGATCGAGCCGCTGACGACGTTGGTCAGCACCGACAGTCGGTACGGCAGGAATTTCTCGAGTTCGATGCGGTCTGGTGGCTGTCGCGACAAGCGAATATCCGGCCCGTTGGATACTTGCGAGTGTAACGATTCGGCCGGGTCGTGCGCCAGCCGCCTATGGCCGATGGGGCCGCGCGAGGTAATCGTGAGACTGCATCTCGGCCAGCCGGCTGCGCGTGCGTTCGAACTCGAAACGCAGGCGATCACCTCCGTACAGTGCCTCCGGCGCCGCGGCTGCGGACAGCACCAGCTTGGCGGCCCGGTCGTAGAACTCGTCCACCAGTGCGATGAAGCGCCGCGCCTCGTTCTCGAGGGTGGCGTCGAACACCGGGACGCCCGAGACGAAGATCGTGTGGAAGTCCCTTGCGATTTCCACGTAGTCGGCGGTCCCCCTCGGGCCCTCGCAGAGGTCGGCAAAGTCGAACCAGGCGACGTCGCGGCTTTGCCGGCGCAGCGGTATCGTCCGCCCCTCGACCTCCAGCGCGCCGCCGGGCTGGCCCTGGGTGCCCGCGATGGCCGCGAACCGCTCCGCGAGTGCTTCGTCCACGCCGGCTGCGCCCGAGTCGAAATACAGCGGCGCCTTCTCCAGCTGGCGCAGGCGGTAGTCGGCGCCGGCATCCACGTTCACCACCTCGCAGCGGCGCTCGATGAGCGCGATTGCGGGCAGGAAACGTGCCCTCTGCAACCCGTGCCGATAGAGGCCGTCCGGCGGCACGTTCGAGGTGAATACGAGCAGCACGCCCTGCGCATCCAGTGCTGCGAAAAGTCCGGAGAGGATCATCGCATCGGTGATGTCGCTCACGAACAGTTCATCGAGGCACATCACGCGCGCCTCGGCCGCGATGGCGGCGGCGACGCTGGACAAGGGATCCTCGACGTGCTGCAACGCGCGCAGCTGCCCGTGCACGTCCTTCATGAAGCGATGGAAGTGTTCGCGGCGCGACGCAACCCCCACCTCCCTGTGAAACAGGTCCATCAGGAAGGTCTTGCCGCGCCCGACGTCCCCCCACAGGTAGATTCCCCGCGCCGGGTCCTCTGCCACAGCGCGCCCGCGTCGCAGCAGGCGGTCCAGCCAGCCGCGAGGACGCGGGGCCGCCCGCTGCAGGGCGCGCCGCAGGCCGTCGAGCCTGCCGATCGCGTGCAGCTGCGAGTCGTCGGCGCGGTAGCCGTGCCTGTCGATCGAGTCGCGGTAGGCCTGCAGCAGGTTGGCGGTGTCGCTCACGGGCGCGGCAGACTCAGGTCGCGAGTTCGGGCCGGTCGCGGAAGTGTTGCAGCGCGCCGGGGTTGGCCAGCGCGTCGGTGTTGTCCACCGGGCGGCCGTGAATGACGTTGCGTACCGCGAGTTCGACCACCTTGCCGCTGATGGTCCTGGGGATCTCCGGCACCGACACGATCCTGGCGGGCACGTGGCGCGGCGTGGTGTTCGCGCGGATCGTGTCGCGTATGCGCTTTTCGAGCGCGGGGTCCAGGCGTGTCCCGTCGCGCAACTGGACGAACAGCACCACGCGCACGTCATCCTGCCAGTCCTGCCCGACAGCCACGCTGTCGAGCACCTCGTCGAGCTTGGCCACCTGCCGGTAGATCTCGGCGGTGCCGATGCGCACGCCACCCGGGTTCAGCACCGCATCGGAGCGGCCGAGGATGACCACGCCGCCGGTGTCGGTGACCAGCGCGTAGTCGCCGTGACACCAGGTGTCCGGGAACCGCTCGAAGTACGCTGCGTGGTAGCGGCGGTCGCCAGGGTCGTTCCAGAACCGGATCGGCATGGACGGAAAAGGAGCGCTGCAGACCAGTTCGCCCTGCTGGCCGAGGACCGCGTGCCCGTCGTCGTCGAAGACCTCGGTCTTCATGCCCAGGGCGCGGCACTGTATCTCCCCGCGATACACCGGCAAGCACGGATTCCCGAGGCAGAAGCACGAGAGTATGTCGGTGCCCCCGGAGATCGAGGCGAGGTGGACGTCGCGCTTGATGCGGTCGTGGACGAAATCGTACTGCGCTGGCGCCAGCGGCGAACCGGTGGACAGCACGGTCCTCAGCGGGCCGAGGTCGAACGCGGCGCCGGGCGCGCCGCCGTCCTTCTGCAGTGCTGCAAGGTATTTCGGGCTGGTGCCGAAATGCGTCACCCGCTCGCGTTCGGCCATGCGCCAGAGCACGTCGCGGTCCGGCCAGAACGGCGAGCCGTCGTAGAGCACCAGCGTGCAGCCGGTGGCGAGTCCGGACACCAGCCAGTTCCACATCATCCAGCCGCAGGTGGTGAAGAAGAACAGGCGATCGTCCGGCTTCAGGTCGACGTGCAGCAGGTGCTCCTTGCGATGCTGCAGCAGCGTTCCGCCGACGCCGTGCACGATGCATTTCGGGATGCCCGTGGTGCCAGACGAGTACATGACGTACAGCGGTGCGTCGAACGCCACGCGCGTGAACTGGAGCGCTGCGCCGCCGCGGCCAAAGCCGCGGTAGTCCACCGCGTTCGGCAGCCGCGCGAAATCCGGGTCTGGACCCACGTACGGCACCACGACCACGCGTTCCACCGACGGCAGCTGCCCCAGCACTCCCGCGATGGCGCCGAGTGAGTCGATGGTCTTGCCACCGTAGAAATAGCCGTCCGCGGTGAACAGTACCCGGGGTTCGACCTGCCCGAAGCGGTCGAGCACGCCGGCCAGGCCGAAGTCCGGCGAGCACGATGTCCACACCGCGCCGATGCTGGTGGTGGCGAGCATGGCGACGACGGCTTCCGGGAGATTCGGCAGGAAACCCGCCACGCGGTCGCCGGGCCGCAGCCCGAGGTCGCGCAGGCCGGCCGCGACGCGTGCGACCTCTGCCCGCAGTTCGCGGTAGCTCAATTCGCGTCGCGTGCCGCGTTCGCTGGTGAAGGTGAGCGCCGGGTGGTCGTCGTCGCGCGCGAGCAGGTTCTCGGCGAAATTGAGCCGGGTATCTGCAAACCACTTCGCGCCAGGCATGCGCTCGCGGTCGGCCAGCACCGGGGCCACGCCGGGCGTGCGTATCACCCGGGCGAAGTCAACCAGGCAGGACCAGAACGACTCGCGCTGCTCGACCGACCAGTGCCACAGGACGTCGTAGTCGCCGCGTGGCGCGCCATGGCCGGCGCTGGCGTACACCGCAAAGCGGGTCAGGTTGGAGTCAGCGACGCGCTGCGGCGCAGGCGTCCAGATCGGCAGCGCCACGCGATCGACCCCTACATGCTCTCGTAATTGGGTCCTGAGCCGCCTTCCGGCGTCGTCCAGGTGATGATCTCGTAGGGATCCTTGATGTCACAGGCCTTGCAGTGCACGCAGTTCGCGGCGTTGATCTGCAAGCGCTTCCCGCCGGCGCCGTCGTCCACCATCTCATAGACGTCGGCCGGGCAGAAGTACTGGCAGGGGTTGCCGTATTCCACGGCGCAGCGCGTGGCGCAGATCGACAGGTCGGAGACCTTCAGGTGGGCCGGCTGTGATTCCTCGTGGGAGTTGCCGGCGAAATACACCGCGCTCACGCGGTCACGCGGCTTCAGTTCGCGTTCGACCCAGCCGCGATCCGGCGAGGCATAGTCGTCGAGTCGTTTCAGCGCCGAGTGGTCGGCGTGGTTGTCGAGCGTCCACGGCGTGTACCCTGCGGTGATCGTCTCCAGCGCGCCATTGGCCATGCCGGCCCACATGCCGCGACGGAACCCGGGACGGATGTTGCGCACCTTGCGCAGTTCCGCACCGCCCGGCGAGGCACGCCAGCGCGCGTCGAATCCCGCGGTGCTGCCGGTCTCCAACAGGTGCTCGGCGGCGAGCACGGCGGAGCGCATCGCCTGGTGAACGCCCTTGATCTTCGGGACGTTCAGGGTACCGCCGGTGTCGCCGACCAGCATGGCACCCGGCATCTCGAGCGTCGGCATGGATTGCCAGCCGCCCTCGATGATGGTGCGCGCGCCGTAGGCCAGGATTTCACCGCCCTCGAACAACGGCTTCAGGCTCGGGTGATTCTTGAACTGCTGGAACGCCTCGAACGGCTGGAAGCGCGGGTCGGAATAGTCGAGTCCCACGACGAAACCGACGTACAGGCGGTCCTGGTCGAGGTGGTACATGAAGCTACCGCCGTAGGTCGCGGTGTCCATCGGCCAGCCGACCGTGTGCTGGATCAGCCCGGGCTCGGTGCGGCCGGCCGGCAATTGCCAGAGTTCCTTGAAGCCCAGGCCGTAGGTCTGCGGCGACTTCCCCGCGTCGAGCTCGAAGCGCCGGATCAGGATCTTTGACACGCTGCCCCTGCAGCCTTCCGCCAGTACCGTGGTCCGGGCGCGAATCTCCGGCCCGGGCGCGAAATTCGGCCCCGGCTCGCCGTCCTTGTCGATGCCCATGTCGCCGATGCGCACGCCCGCGACCGCGCCGTCGCCGTCGAACAGCGGTGCCGCCGCGGCGAAGCCCGCGAATACGTCACAGCCCAGCGCCTCGGCCTTGCCGCCCAGGTAGGCGACCAGGTTGCCGAGCGACACGATGAAGTTGCCGTGATTGTTCATCTGCGGCGGGGTCGGCAGCCGGGTACGCCGGGTGGCGGTGAGCAGGCTGAATTCATCGCGTCCCGCGGCAACGCGCATGCCCTTGGCTTCTTCACGCCAGTCCGGGAGCAGCGCGTCGAGCGGGCCCGGTTCGATCACCGCGCCGGACAGCATGTGCGCGCCGACACTGGCGGCCTTTTCCAGCACGCAGATGTTCAGGTCGGGCTTGAGCTGCTTCAGCCGGATCGCGCAGCTGAGCCCGGCAGGACCTGCCCCGACGATCACGACGTCGTACTCCATCACGTCCCGTTCGACTTCGATCGTTGTGGATGTTGTCACTTTCATGGCCTCAATCTAGTCCCCGGATCAGCGCGGCGCCATACGGATGGCGCCGTCGAGCCTGATCGTCTCGCCGTTCAGCATCGGGTTCTCGACCACCTGGCGGACCAGCGACGCGAACTCCCCGGGGTGCCCGAGCCGCGACGGGAACGGCACCTGCTTGCCGAGCGAATCCTGCGCCTCCTGCGGCAAGGCCGCCATCATCGGCGTGAGGAAGAGCCCGGGCGCGATCGTGACGACGCGGATCCCGGACGCAGCGAGTTCGCGAGCCATCGGCAGCGTCATGCCGACGATGCCGCCCTTGGAGGCGGAGTAGGCCACCTGGCCGACCTGGCCATCGAAGGCCGCAACAGAGGCGGTCATCACGATGGCGCCGCGTTCGCCCGTCGCATTCGGTGCGTTCTTCTGCATTGCGGCCGCCGCAGCCTTGCAGACCAGCAGCGTCCCCACCAGGTTGATTTCGATGACCTTGCGGAAGAACTCGCCCGGCATCGGGCCATCCTTGCCCACCACCCGTTTCGGCCAGCCGACGCCCGCGCAATTGACGGCAAGGTTGAGTCCACCCATGGTCTCGACCGCTGCCAGCACGGACTGGTTGACGCCTTCCTCTGACGTGACGTCCACAGGGCGAAAGCCTGCCCGCTCGCCGAGCCGCTGCAACGCGGCCGCGCCGGCGGTCTCGTTGACGTCGAACAGCGTCGCGCGGCCGCCGGCCGCGATCACGCTCTCGACGACCGCGAGCCCGAGTCCCGAGGCGCCCCCGGTGACGATCGCACGAACGTCCTGCATCTGCATTGCGCTGGCCTCCGTTGCGAAGTCGATCAAAGGCGCAGGCCGCCATCGACGTCGATGGCTCGCCCGGTGAAGTAGTCGTTCTCGGCGATGAACACGGCCGTGTGCGCGATCTCCTCGGGCAGCGCGAGGCGCTTCAGCGGCACTGGCGCCGTGACCTTGTCGAGCATCTCCTGGGGCATGCCCGACAGCAGGTCCGTTCGCGTGAAGCCGGGCGCAATCGATGCCGCGCGGATGCCGTGGCGCGCGAGTTCCTTCGCCCAGACGACGGCCATGGCCGTGACACCGGCCTTGGCCGCCGAGTAGTTGGTCTGGCCTGCGTTACCGCACTTCGAGATGCTCGAGATGTTGATGATGAGCCCGCCGTTTCCGAGCCTGGTCATGCGCTCCGCCGCTTCGCGACCGCAGAGGAATACTCCGGTCAGGTTGACGTCGATCACTGCCTGCCATTGCTCGAGGCCCATCTTGCCGGTCACCGCGCCGTCCTTCGCCTTGATGAGGAGCCCGTCCTTGATGATTCCAGCATTGTTGATCATCACGTCGAGCCGTCCGAGGTCTGCGACCACGCCGTCGAGGGCCGCGATTACCTGCTCTTCACGCGCGACGTTGGCCGCATAGGTCCGAACCTCCACGCCGGCTCGCGCGAAGTCGGCCCTGGCCGTCTCGAGATCGGTGGGGTTCAGGTCGACCAGTGCGACCCGTGCGCCGCGGTCGGCGAACGCGCCGGCGATGGCCCGGCCGATGCCGCGCGCGCCGCCGGTGACGACGACGACCTTGTCAGTGAGTTGCATGCATGGTTCCTCTGTGGTCGTGAATGCCGGGCCGTGGGTCCGTGCCTCAGCCCGTGATCTCGATGGCGATGGCCGTAGCCTCACCGCCGCCGATGCACTGCGATGCGATGCCGCGGCGCAGGCCGCGCTTCCTGAGCGCGTGCACCAGCGTCGTGATCAGGCGCGCGCCGGTCGCGCCGATCGGGTGGCCGAGCGCGCAGGCGCCGCCATTCACGTTGACGCGCGCATGGTCCAGCTTCAGGTCGTGCATCGCGGCCATGGTCACGCAGGCGAATGCCTCGTTGATCTCGAACAGGTCGACGTCCGAGACTTTCCATCCAGCCAGGTCGAGTGCTTTCTGTATCGCCGGCCCCGGCGCGGTCGTGAACCATTCGGGTGCCTGCGCATGGCTGGCCGATGCGACGATGCGCGCCAGCGGCGCGAGGCCCTGCGAAGTGGCCCACGCGGCGTTCGCGATCACGATCGCCGCCGCGCCGTCCGAGATCGACGACGAAGAGGCCGCGGTCACGGTGCCGGTCTTCGAAAACGCGGGCTTCAGGCTGGGGATCTTGTCGATATCGAGCGCAAAGGGCGTCTCGTCCTGCGCAACCACCTGCTCGCCCTTGCGGGTCTTTGCCGTGACGGCGGCGATTTCGGCCACGAAGTCGCCGTCGCGCACCGCGCGCTGCGCGCGGCGCACGGATTCGGCCGCGAACGCGTCCTGGTCCTCGCGCTTGAAGCCATATTTTTCCGCAGTGGCGTCGGCGAAGCAGCCCATCGCCTTGCCATCCCAGGGGCTCTGCAGGCCGTCGTAGAACATGTGGTCGAGGATTTCGCCGTGGCCCATCCGGTAGCCGCTGCGCGCTTTCAGCAGCAGGTAGGGGGCGTTGGTCATCGACTCGATGCCGCCGGCGAGCACGGTGGAGGCGCTTCCGGCGCGGATCCGGTCGGCTCCCAACATCACCGACTGCATGCCGGATCCGCACATCTTGTTGACGGTCGTTGCCGGCACGCTGAGCGCGACGCCTGCGCCAACCGCCACCTGTCGCGCCGGCGCCTGTCCCTGGCCCGCCAGCAGCACGCAGCCCAGGATCACCTCGTCGAGCCGGTCCGGGGCCACACCCGAGTCCGCGACTGCAGCCCTTGCCGCCACGGCGCCCAGCTGGGCTGCCGTCATTGGCGCTAGGACTCCCTGGAACGCTCCAACCGGGGTGCGCCGCGCGGCAAGAATCACTACCTTTTCGCTCATTTGAAGACCCCTTCTGGATGATTCCGTGGCTCGGCGTCCACGCGGGCGGGAAAACGACGTGCAGGCACGCCGCTTCAATGCAGCGCCCGAGTTTAAGCCGAGCGGATTTTGCGGCGCAAGACGCCGCCGGTCGTCGCGACGTCCTGGCGGAGTCCGGGCGCCGCGCCGATCGAGCGCGCGATGCCTGCGTCCGACGCGCCCGCATGCCGGCAGGTAACATGCCATTCGACAGTAGGACTAGACTTTGGATCCATTGCGCGATGAGCGGGGCAGAGGCATGAAGGCAGCAACGGCGACCGGCGTCGCGCGACCGCAACCCGGGGCTACGGACGAGGTTGCACCGCTGCGCTTCGTGAGCGCGGCCTCGCTATTCGACGGTCACGACGCCGCGATCAACATCATCCGCCGCCTGCTGCAGGCCCATGGCGCCGAGGTGGTGCACCTCGGGCACAACCGAAGCGTGGCCGACATCGTCCGCGCCGCCGTGCAGGAGGATGCCGACGGCATCGCGGTCAGTTCCTACCAGGGCGGCCACAACGAGTATTTCCGCTACATGGTGGACATGCTGCGCGAGCAGGGCGCCGGGCACATCCGCGTGATCGTCGGCGGCGGCGGCACGATAGCGCCGCACGAGGTCGAGGAACTGCAGCAATACGGCGTCGAGCGGATCTATTCGGCCGAGGACGGCCGCAAGCTCGGCCTCGACGGCATGATCGCCGACGTCATTGCGCGGGTCAGCCACCAGTCGCGGGAGCCGTTCCAGTTCGGCCCGCTCGGCCCGCGCGATCACCAGCAGGTCGCACGCACCATATCCGCGCTCGAGTCCGGTGACGACGTGCCGGGCATCCGCGACACGTTGCGCAAGGCCGCGGCGCGCGGCGAGCACCGCGCGCCGGTGATCGGCATCACCGGCACCGGCGGCGCCGGCAAGTCCAGCCTCACCGACGAGCTGCTGATGCGCTTCGTGCGCCATTTCCCCGACCGAAACATCGCGGTGGTGGCGATGGACCCGACGCGGCGGCGCAGCGGCGGCGCGCTGCTCGGCGATCGCATCCGCATGAACTCGCTGGCGGCCGCGCAGGTCTTCATGCGCTCGCTTGCGACCCGGCGGCAGAACCTCGCGACCAGTGCCGTGCTGGCCGACGTGCTGAACCTGCTGCGCTATGCGAACTTCGACCTGGTCGTGGTGGAGACCGCGGGCATCGGGCAAAGCGACTCGGAGATCGTCGACCTGGTGGACGTGCCGCTGTACGTGATGACCAGCGAGTATGGCGCGGCGAGCCAGCTCGAGAAGATCGACATGCTGGATTTCGCCGAGTTGATCGCGCTCAACAAGTTCGAGAAGCGCGGCGCCGAGGACGCATTGCGCGACGTGCGCAAGCAGTGGCGGCGCAACCACGTGGCGTTCCAGCTGCCGGACGCCGAGGTGCCGGTGTACCCGACCATCGCCAGCCGGTTCAACGATCCGGGCGTGAACCGCTTGTTCGCGGCGCTCTGCGCGCGGATGGGAGCGAAGTCCGGCGACACCGCGCGCTGGCGCGTGGCCGATCCGGGGCCGGTCGAGATCGTCGAGCGCCACGCGCTGGTGCCCGCGGGCCGCACGCGCTACCTGGCCGAGATCGCCGCCAACGGCAGGCGGGCGGCGACCGACGTGGAACACCGGGCGCAGGCCGCGGGCCGTGCAAACAGCCTGCACGAGGCGCTGCGCGCGCTCGACGATCCAGGCTTGCCGGCGCCGCTCGATCGCTATCCGGAGGCCGTGATCGCCGCGTCGGCCGACGCCTCCGTTGCGCGGCTGCGCGAGGCCTACAACGACTCGCTCGATGCGGCCGGCGCCGAGGCAGTGGACCTGCTGCGCAAGTGGCCGGCGCTCTCCGCCGGAACCGTCGATCCGGAGTACTCGTACGTGGTGCGCGGCCGCGAGGTTCGTGGCGACAACTACACCGAGACCCTGAGTCATACGCGTGTGCCGAAGCTCGCGGTGCCGAAGTACCGGGACTGGGGCGACCTGCTCGCCTTCCTGTTGCGGGAACACCTGCCGGGCCACTTCCCGTACACGGCCGGCGTCTACCCGTATCGGCGCGAGCAGGAGGACCCGACGCGGATGTTCGCGGGGGAGGGCGCGCCGGAGCGCACCAATCGCCGCTTCCATTATCTCGCGGCCGGCCATGGCGCGGCGCGGCTGTCCACTGCGTTCGACTCGACCACGCTCTACGGAGAGGATCCCGACGAGCGCCCGGACATCTACGGCCGCATCGGCAACTCGGGCGTGTCGATCGCCACGCTCGACGACATGAAGAAGCTCTACTCGGGCTTCGACCTGTGCGCGCCAACCACTTCCGTGTCGATGACCATCAACGGCCCGGCGCCGATGATCCTCGCGATGTACATGAACACCGCGGTGGACCAGCGCATCGAGCGGCAGTTGCGCGAGTCGGGCCGCTGGCAGGATGCCGAACGGCGCATCTCGGAGATCTTCCGCGGCCGCGAGCGGCCCGTGTACCGGGGTGAACTGCCGGCCGGACACGACGGCTCCGGGCTCGGGTTGCTCGGCGTCAGCGGCGACCAGGTGGTGGATCGCGAGACCTACGCGAAGATCCGCGCCGAGGCGCTGTCGCTGGTCCGCGGCACGGTGCAGGCCGACATCCTCAAGGAGGACCAGGCGCAGAACACCTGCATCTTCTCGACTGAGTTCGCGCTCCGGATGATGGGCGATGTCCAGCAGTACTTTTCGGAACAGGAGGTCCGCAATTTCTACTCGGTGTCGATCTCCGGCTATCACATCGCCGAGGCTGGCGCGAACCCGATATCACAGCTCGCGTTCACGCTCGCGAACGGGTTCACGATCGTCGAGTACTACCTTGCGCGCGGCATGGACATCGACGACTTCGCGCCGAACCTTTCGTTCTTCTTCTCGAACGGCATGGACCCGGAGTACGCGGTGATCGGGCGCGTGGCGCGGCGCATCTGGGCGCGGGCCATGCGCGACATCTACGGCGGCGGGCCGCGCTCGCAGATGCTCAAGTACCACATCCAGACCTCGGGACGCAGTCTGCACGCGCGCGAAATCCAGTTCAACGACATCCGCACCACGCTGCAGGCGCTCTATGCGCTGTTCGACAACTGCAACAGCCTGCACACCAACGCCTACGACGAGGCGATCACCACGCCCACCGAGGAGTCGGTGCGCCGCGCGGTCGCGATCCAGCTGATCATCAACAAGGAGCTTGGACTCAACAAGACGCAGAATCCGTGGCAGGGCTCGTTTGCCGTGGAGGACCTCACCGACGTGGTCGAGGAGGCCGTCTACCGCGAGTTCGACAGCATCTCGGAGCGGGGCGGTGTGCTCGGCGCGATGGAGACCATGTACCAGCGCAGCCGGATCCAGGAAGAGAGCATGTACTACGAGACGCTGAAGCACGACGGGCGCCTGCCGGTGGTCGGCGTCAACACGTTCCTCGGCGCGGAGCAGGGCAACCAGGAGATCCTCGGCGCGGAACTGATCCGCTCGACGGACCAGGAGAAGGCCGACCAGGTGAGTTCGGTGCGCGACTTCCTGGCGCGCAACGCGGCGGCGCGTCCGGCGGCCATCGCACGCCTGCAGCAGGTGGCCGCGCACGGCGGCAACGTGTTCGCAGAACTGATGGAGACCGTCAAGGTCGCATCGCTGGGCTCGATCTCGCACGCGCTGTACGAGGTCGGCGGGCAGTATCGGCGCAGCATGTAATCGCGCGCCGGGGCCTTACAGCTGCGCGGATGTCTGCCGGGACGCCGTGAACCCGTCCCTGGGGGCTCGCGCGCGACATCCCTGTCGCGCGACGCCCGGCCGACATCCGCGCAGCCGCAAGGCCCGCACGACGGCGCTGTGGCGAGGATCGGCGCCTTCCCAAGGCCGTGCGTTTTGCGCGTCAGTCGTGCGCGTGCTTCGCGAGGTCCGGCTCGTCGAGCCGCTCGAGAATGCGCCGGCGTGCTTGGTCGCGCAGGCTGTCGGCGGTGACGCCGGGCCCTGCCGAGGACAATGGCTCGAGGATCTCGAAGTCGATGCGTCCCGGCCGCGGGATCACGGTGTGACTGGGCATCGCCCGCCGGGAACCGCGAATCACCGTCGGAACCACCGGCATTGCGCCGCGCATCGCGGCCGTGAACGCACCGGAGTGGAATCGCTTGAGGCCGACGATTTCGTCGAAGGTCCCTTCCGGGAAGAACACCAGCGAGTGACCCTGCTCGGCCCGCTCGATGACCCGTCGCGCGCTGCGCTGCCGCCCGCGCTGGCTGTGGCGGTCCACGAATTCGACCCCGATGCGGCGCATCAGGAAGCCCGCAACCGGCAGGCTCGAGGCCTCCTGCTTCACGACGAACGAGAAGCGCGGCGGAAGCAGCGCCTGCAGCAGCACGCCGTCCAGGTAGCTCGCGTGGTTTGCGACCACCACACAGGAGCCATTCGGGAGGTTGGTCAAGCCGGCGCTGGTAACGCGCAGCCCGAACAGCGCCAGCGACGTGCGCGCCAGCCAACGTGTGACGCTGCGACGCCAGGCGAGCCGTGGCACGACGACCGCCAGCACGGCGGCCATCGACAGCAGCACGCAGAAGATTGCCAGCGCGCAGGGGCGGTAAAGGGCCCGCAGCGCCCGGCCGGCCTGGCGAAACATTGGCGAATCCTCGGGCAGGGCTGGCAGTCTGCACATCCGCAGAGGTTCTGTGAACTGGTTCCGGTTATGTTAACGGCAGGGTCCAATCTGTGAGGGGTGTCACTACGGGGCGGCGACAGCGACTCGCATACTTCGCGCCACGAACGGTTCCGAGGTCCCATGAGTACAGCAGTCAAGACCAGCGTCATCGCCCGCGTCCAGCGCGGCGGCAGCGCCGCGCAGGGGCCCGGCCCGATCGACCGTTTCCTCGATGCGGTCTGGATGGAGCGCGGCCTCGCCGCGAACACCCTGGCGGCGTATCGCGCCGACCTGACCGCGCTCGACCGCTGGCTCGAGATCCACGAAACGGAACTCACCTCGGCGAAGCGTGGTGACCTGCTGGAATTCATGGCCGCGCGCACCCAGGCGGGCGCGCGGCCGCGCTCGACGGCCCGGCAGTTGTCGAGTTTCCGCCGTTTCTACCGCTACATGCTCCGCGAAGGCTCGTTGCGCGAAGACCCGACGGCCCAGATCGCGATGCCCAAGGTCGGGCGTTCACTACCGCGGTCGCTCACGGAGGAGGAAGTCGAGGCCCTGTTGGCCGCTCCTGCCGTGGGCGACCCGCTAGGCCACCGCGACCGCACGATGCTGGAGGTGCTCTACGCCACGGGCTTGCGCGTCTCGGAACTCGTCAATCTCAAGCTGACGCAGGTCAACCTAAACCAGGGCGTGCTGCGCATCGTCGGCAAGGGCGACCGTGAGCGGCTGATTCCGTTGGGCGAGGAAGCGGTGCAGTGGGTCCAGCAATTCCTGCACGGGCCCCGCGTCGAGATCCTGCTCGAGCGGCAGACCGAGTACCTGTTTCCGACCCGGCGGGGCGACCGCATGACCCGCCAGGCGTTCTGGCACATCATCAAGCGTTATGCGCGCAAGGCGGGCGTCGAGAAGGAACTCTCGCCGCATACGCTGCGTCACGCGTTCGCCACGCACCTGTTGAACCACGGCGCGGACCTGCGCGTGGTGCAGATGCTGCTCGGTCACAGCGACCTCTCGACGACGCAGATCTATACCCACGTCGCCCGGGAGCGCTTGAAAGACCTGCATTCGCAGCACCATCCGCGGGGCTGAGCGGCTGCCGCATCCCGTCCGGCCGGACGCTCTGCTAGACTCCCGCGCCTTCGCGGCGGAACCCGCCGCCGCGCCCGCTGTCCGAAGGTGACACGGGTTGCCTTTTCCCACGGATCAACAGCATGCGCATTACGAGTCTTGCATTGTGTTTCCCTGCCTTGCTGGCAGCCGGCGCAATGGCCGCGGCACCGGCCCAGAGCCCGGCGCAGAATCCGGTCCAGAAACCAGCCAAGGCGGCCGCGGCTCCGGCAACTGCCGCGAGCGTCCCAGCCGACATCCGTGCGCGTGTGGTCGCGAAACTGCCGGGCGCGAGTCCCGCCGATGTCGCGGCGTCGCCGATTCCGGGACTGTACGAAGTCACGATGGGCGGCTTGATCGCCTACGTCAGCGCCGATGGAAAGTACCTGGTGAGCGGCAGCATCTACGACCTGGCGACCGAGACAAACCTGACCGCCAAGCGCCGCAACGATGCCAGGGCGAAGGCCCTCGCCGCCGCGCGAGAGGACCAGATGATCGTCTTCTCCCCGGCGAATCCCAAGATGACCGTCACCGTGTTCACCGACGTCGATTGCGGCTATTGCCGCAAGTTCCACGGCCAGATCGCCGAGTTGAACAAGGCCGGTGTCCGCGTCCGCTACGTTCCGTTCCCGAGGACCGGGCCGGGCACCGAATCCTGGCGGAAGGCGGAAGCGGTCTGGTGCTCGGCGGATCGCAAGGATGCGCTCACACGGGCGAAACGCGACGAAGAGGTCAAGTCGAAGAATTGCGGAGACGCGATGATCCAGGCCGGATTCAGCATGGGCGAGGATTTCGGCCTCGAGGGTACGCCGGCGATCTACACGCAGTCAGGCGAGTACATTGGCGGGTTCCTGACGCCGGAGCAGCTCGTGACGATGGTGCGCGAGTCCGAAAAGGGATCGGGCAGCGCGGGCCGCTGATTCCAGGGCCGCCGACAGCCCGCGCTCAGCGCTCCAGCAACGGCAGCTTGTCGGTGCGGCCGTCCCATTCCCTGGCGTCCTCCGGGGATTCCTTCTTCTCGGTGATGACCGGCCACTTCCTGGACAGTTCGGCGTTCAGTTCCTTGAACGCCTGCTGCCCGTCCGGCAGTTCTTCCTCGGAGAAAATGGCCTCCGCGGGGCATTCAGGCTCGCAGAGCGTGCAGTCGATGCACTCGTCCGGGTCGATCACCAGCATGTTCGGCCCCTCGTGGAAACAGTCCACCGGGCAGACTTCCACGCAGTCCGTGTACTTGCACTTGATGCAGTTCTCGGTGACGACAAAGGTCATCGGCAGCTCCAGCTTCACGATCCGGCCGCGCCAGTCGGCGACCGCGGGGCGCGTATTGTGCCAAAGCAGGGACGCGCTGCAAAACGGGATTCGCTAGCCGGCCCGGCGGGTGCGCAGGTCGATGGTCTCGAAGTGGTGCGAATCGACGCCGACACGGCGGTCATCGAGGTAGCGGCGCAGGGCGAATTCAACGCTGCGGAAGGCGATGTCCTTCCAGGGGATGTCCGCCTCGTCGCACAGCATGACTTCGAGGCTCTCTTCCCCTACGCCGTAGCGGGGAAGCGGCAGGCGGGCGCGGAACATCACGTGCACCTGGTCGGCGTGCAGCACGTGCACGACCGCCAGCAGCGAGCCGATCTCGACCTCGGCCAGGGCCTCCTCTGCCGCCTCGCGCCGCGCGGCTTCGAGCGTCGTTTCCCCCAACTCCATGAATCCCGCTGGAATCGTCCAGTAGCCCAGGCGCGGCTCGATCGCGCGCCGGCACAGCAGGATGCGCCCGTCGTGCTCGGGCACGCAGCCCGCGACGATCTTGGGATTCTGGTAGTGCACGGTACCGCAGTCCGTGCACACGAAGCGGGGCAGGTGATCGCCTTCGGGCACGATCTGCACGACGGGCCGCCCGCAACTGGAGCAGAAATTCATGGTTCGGCCCCGTTGTTCCTCGACGTTCGCGAATCGCTGGTCATCATGGCCAGCCTGGTGCCGGGAGGGGGAATCGAACCCCCACGATGTCGCCACCGCCGGATTTTGAGTCCGGTGCGTCTACCAGTTCCGCCATCCCGGCGCGGAGCGCGAAGCTTACCCGATCGACGGGCGGGCTCAACAAAGACTTTGTGAGTCAATTACTTGCGGTGCATGGCCAAAGTGATGTCAAATCGGCCTCGCTGGTGAGGCCGGTCTGCCCGGAAACCTTACGCAGCCCGGGCAGTCACACGGCCCAACTTGCGTCGCCTGCGGGCGGCACGCGCCCCATGCACGGAGAGTGCCCGCTTGCGACGACGTTTCTGGCCAGGCCTGTTGTTACTTCTCTGCGTCGCGGGACCCACGAGGGCCGATGACCGCCTCGCTGCGGACCTCGTCGCTGCCGCCCCGTCCGCGAACCCCGAAGTCCTGGCACTTGCCGCCCGCGCGGCCGATTGTGCCCGCAAGCAGGGCATGCTTGACGGTTTCCACCGGCTCGCGGTCATCGACTACTCGCTTCCCTCGACGACGCCGCGTCTCTGGGTGTTCGACGTGGATCGTGGCCGCCTGCTTTTCCAGGAACTCGTCGCGCACGGCCGCAATACAGGCGAGCAGCTGGCAGCGAAATTCTCGAACGTCGAAGGCAGCAAGATGTCGAGCCTCGGTTTGTTCCAGGCCACCGAGACCTACAATGGCAGCAACGGCTACTCGCTGCGCCTGCGCGGCCTGGACGCCGGTTTCAACGACAACGCGCTTGCCCGCGCCATTGTCATGCACGGCGCGCCGTATGTGAGCGAGGCGATTGCCGAGCGACTGGGCCGGCTTGGCCGCAGCTGGGGTTGTCCTGCAGTTCGCAAGGAAGTCGCGCGCGTGATGATCGACACGCTGAAAGGCGGGGCGCTGCTGTTCGCCTACTACCCGGACCAGCGGTGGCTCGAGGAATCGCCGATGCTCACCTGCGGCCCGACCCAGGCCGCGAGGGTCGCGGCTGCACCGGTCGGTGCGAGGCCGCGCGGCTGAACCGGGTGGCCGGGTCCATCCGGCGACCCTCTGCTAGCATGCGCGCCCCATGCTGCGCGCAGAATTCACATACGAGTTGCCGGATGAGTTGATTGCGCGGCACCCCATGGCCAGGCGCAGCGACAGCCGCCTGCTGCATCTCGACGGAAGTGCCGGAGTCGTGACGGACCGGCAGTTCGGTGACTTGCCGGGCCTGCTGCGTGCGGGCGACCTGCTGGTGCTCAACGATACACGCGTCGTGCCGGCCCGGCTGCACGGGCGAAAGGACAGCGGTGGGCGCGTCGAGGTGCTGCTCGAGCGTGTGCTCGACGGCGCGCGCGCGCTGGTGCAGCTGCGCTCAAGCAAGCCGCCTGCGCCGGATACCACGATCCAGTTGGACGGGGGCGGTTCGGCGCAGGTCCTGGGCCGGGCGGATGATTTCTGGGTGCTCCAGTTCGACGCCGACCCGGGCGCGGTGTTCGACCGCCTGGGCGAGATGCCGCTGCCGCCGTACCTGCGCCGTCCGGCCGAGGATCTCGACCGCGAGCGTTACCAGACGGTCTACGCGCGCGAGCCCGGAGCGGTCGCCGCGCCGACCGCCGGGCTGCATTTCGACCGGGAACTGCTCGAGGCCTGCGCGCGGGCCGGCACCGACGCCGCGAGCGTGACGCTGCACGTCGGCGCGGGAACCTTCCAGCCGGTCCGCGTGGACGACCTCGACCTGCACCGCATGCACGCCGAGCGCGTCTTAGTCCCCGCGGCCACCTGCGAGGCGGTCAATGCCTGCCGCGCGCGCGGCGGCCGCGTGGTGGCGGTGGGCACGACCGCGGTCCGCGCGCTGGAGAGCGCGGCCGTGGGCGGCGTGCTCGAGCCGTTCACGGGCGATACGCGACTCTTCATCACGCCGGGATTCCGGTTCCGGGTGGTGGACGCGCTGGTCACGAATTTTCACCTGCCGGAGTCCACGCTGCTGATGCTGGTGTGCGCATTCGCGGGCCGTGTCCAGGTGCTCGACGCCTACAGGCACGCCGTGGCCGCACGATACCGGTTCTTCAGCTACGGCGACGCGATGCTCGTCGAGCCGGGGCCCGCGGCGCTGGGGGAGCGGCCGTGAGCGCGATGTTCGAACTGCTCTCGGTCAGCGGCGAGGCACGGCGCGGCCGCTTGCAGTTGCGCCGGGGCAGTGTCGAGACGCCGGTGTTCATGCCGGTCGGGACCTACGGCACGGTGAAGGCGATGACGCCGGAGGAACTGACGGGACTCGGCGCGCAGATCGTGCTTGGCAACACGTTCCATCTCATGCTCCGCCCGGGAACCGGGGTGATACACAGGCACGGCGGCCTGCACGGATTCATGCACTGGCAGGGTCCGATCCTCACCGACTCCGGTGGCTTCCAGGTCTTCAGCCTGGCGGAATTGCGCAAGCTGAGCGAAGACGGCGTCAGGTTCCGTTCGCCGGTCAACGGCGATGCGGTATTCCTGAGTCCCGAAATCTCGATGAGCGTGCAGACGGCACTCGACTCCGACGTCGTCATGGCATTCGACGAGTGCACTCCGTACCCGGCCACCGAGGCCGATGCCCGCCGGTCCATGGAGTTGTCGATGCGCTGGGCGCGCCGCAGCCGCAGTGCGTTCGACGAACTGGGCAACCCGAACGGGCTGTTCGGCATCGTTCAAGGTGGAACGCACCTGCCGCTGCGGCTGGAATCCGCCGCGACGTTGTGCGGCATCGGCTTCGACGGCTACGCGATTGGGGGCCTCGCGGTCGGAGAGCCCCCAGAGGAGCGCAACTCCGTGCTGGAGGCGCTGGCGCCGAACCTGCCGGCGGACCGGCCGCGCTACCTGATGGGCGTTGGCACCCCGGCCGACATCGTCGAGGCCGTGGCGCGCGGGATAGACATGTTCGACTGCGTCATGCCCACCCGGAACGCCCGCAACGGCCACCTGTTCACCAGCCAGGGAGTGATCAGGATCCGCAATTCGGCCCACCAGGACGACACCGGGCCGCTGGACCCGCACTGCCGCTGCTACACCTGCCTGAACTATTCCCGCGCCTACCTGCGGCATCTCGCGCGCTGCAACGAGATCCTGGGCGCGAGACTCAACACGATCCACAACCTGGCCTACTACCTGGGGCTGATGGCCCGGATCCGGCACGCGATCGCGGCCGGCGAATACCCGGGATTCTCGGCGGCATTCCTGGCGGGTCCGGAGGGTCGTCTTTCGCCGGGCGGCAGCCGCGACGGCGCTCGGGTATAATCCGCAGCCTTTTTGAATGCCCCCACACGCGGGCCCGCCATAGGAGTTCCCCCTGATGGATTGGTTGATCCCCAGCGCCTACGCGCAGGCGGCCGGTGGCGCGCAGCCGAATGCGCTCACCTCGCTGTTGCCCCTGGTCCTGATATTCGTCGTCTTCTATTTCCTGCTGATCCGTCCGCAGACCAAGCGCGCCAAGGAGCACAAGGCCATGGTCGCGGCCCTCGGCTCCGGGGACGAGGTCGTGACCAGCGGCGGCATGCTCGGCCGGATCACCGAGGTGGGCGACCAGTTCCTGACCGTCGAGGTGGCCGAGGGCGTGCGGGTCAAGGTCCAGCGCCACACGGTCACCAGCGTCCTGCCCAAGGGCACCCTGAAAAGCGCCTGAGCCCGGGGGGGCGACCATGCACAGTTACCCGGCCTGGAAAATCTGGCTGGTCACCATCGTAATGCTGGTGGCCCTGGTGCTCGCGCTGCCGAACGTGTTCGGCGAGGGGCCCGCGCTGCAGTTGTCGCGCAACGATCGCTCGGCGTTCACCGACGAGGCGCAGGCGGCGGTGTCGGCGATGCTGGCAACCAGGGGCCTGGAAGCCGACGCGGCCTACCGCGAGGGCGACCGGCTGGTGCTGCGTTTCGACTCGGTGGAGCAGCAACTGAAGGCCCGGGACGCGATTCGCGAAGGCGCTCCCGGCGACTACCTGGTCGCGCTGTCACGGGTTCCGCGCACGCCGGCCTGGATGCGCGCGCTGGGACTGAAGCCGATGAGCCTGGGCCTGGACCTGCGCGGCGGCGTCTACTTCATGTACGAGGTGGACGTGAAAGGCGCCGTGACACAGCTGCTGTCGAGCATGGAGCGCGACTATCGCACCATGCTGCGTGACGAGCGGATCCCGTTCAGCGGCATGCAGACCAACGGGACCGACACGGTGACGATCACGCTGCGTTCCGCCGAGGATGCGCCGCGCGTCGCGTCGCTGCTGCGCAAGCGCGACCCCAACCTGGTCATCGCGACCGACACGCTCGGCGACGCCGGCACGGTGAGCGTCACGGTGCGGCCCGAGAACATCAAGCAGCGCCAGGACTTCGCGATCCAGCAGAACATCACCACGCTGCGCAATCGGGTCGACGAGCTCGGCGTGACCGAGCCCATCGTGGCCCGCCAGGGGCTGGACCGGATCGTCGTGCAGCTGCCCGGGGTGCAGGACCCGAACGAGGCCCTGCGCGTGCTCGGCGCCACCGCGACGCTGGAATTCCGGCTGGTGGACGACCAGAACTCGGCGGCCGACGCTGCCCGCACCAAGCGCGCGCCGCTGGGCTCGAGGCTCTACAAGACCCGCGACGGGCAGCCGGTGCTGCTGAAGCGCGACATGATCGTGTCGGGCGAGCAGCTGGTGGACGCCAGCTCCGGGTTCAGCGAGGGCCA
The DNA here is from genome assembly GCA_963846305.1 of uncultured Gammaproteobacteria bacterium. Classification (GTDB taxonomy): domain Bacteria; phylum Pseudomonadota; class Gammaproteobacteria; order Steroidobacterales; family Steroidobacteraceae; genus RPQJ01. The sequence continues at coordinate 85,080 of CAWJVK010000001.1, read as the reverse complement.
GCCGGCGGTGTACGTCAAGCTCGACGCGCGTGGCGCGTCGGAGATGCTGCGCACCACGCGCGAGAACCTCGGGCGCCCGATGGCGGTGGTGTTCATCGAGAAGAAGCGGGTCGCGGAGGGCGAGCCCTGCAGCGGCCAGCGCGCCGGCAACGAGTGCACCGAGGAGAAGGTCATCAGCGTCGCGACCATCCGCGGCGTGTTCAGCAGCAATTTCCAGATCACCGGGCTGCTGGCCGGCGAGGCCCGCGAACTGGCGCTGCTGCTGCGCGCCGGATCGCTCGCGGCGCCGCTCTACATCGTCGAGCAGCGTACCGTGGGCCCGAGCCTCGGCCAGGACAACATCGATCGCGGCGTGCGCGCGCTCGCCATCGGCCTGCTGCTGGTGTTCATGTTCATGGCCGTGTACTACAAGGCGTTCGGGCTGGTCGCGGACGCCGTGCTGCTGGCCAACGTTGTGCTGCTGGCCGCGCTGCTGTCGATGCTGCAGGCCTCGCTGTCGTTGCCGGGCATCGCGGGCATCGTGCTCACGGTCGGCATGGCCGTGGACGCGAACATCCTGATCTTCGAGCGCATCCGCGAGGAACTGCGCAATGGCGTCAGCCCGCTCGCGGCAATCAACGCCGGGTTCGACAAGGCGTTCTCCTCGATCGCCGACGCAAACGTCACGACGCTGATCGCGGGCGTGGTGCTGTTCACCTTCGGCACCGGCCCGGTGCGCGGCTTCGCCGTGGTGCTGTCGCTCGGCATCATCACCTCGATGTTCACCGCGCTGATCGGCAGCCGGTCGCTCATCCACCTGATATGGGGGCGCCGGCGCAAGCTGGAATCGCTCCCGATCTGAGGATCCGGCAATGGAAATCTTCCACAGGATCACCAGCTACCCGTTCATGGCCATGCGCAAGCGGTGGTACGCGGTGTCGGCGGTGCTGATACTGGGTTCGCTGCTGTCGCTGGCGGTGCAGGGCCTGAATTTCGGCATCGACTTCACCGGCGGCGTGGTGATGGAGTTCACGTTCCCGCAGGCGGCGGACCTGGAGAAGGTCCGCGGCGACCTGGAGGGCGCGGGATTCGGCGACGCTGCGGTGCAGAGCTTCGGCACGTCGCGGGACGTGCTGGTGCGGCTGCTGCCCAGGGGCAACGAGGACGTCAACGTGGTCGGCCAGAACGTGCTGGCCGCGATGCAGGCGAGCGTGCCGGGGGTCGAACTGAGGCGCACCGAGGTGGTGGGGCCGCAGGTGGGCCAGGAACTCGCCGAGAAGGGCGCGCTTGCGATCCTGTTCACCTTCGTGCTGATCCTCGCGTACGTCGCCTTCCGCTTCCAGTGGAAGCTGGCGGTGGGCGCGATCCTCGCGGCGCTGCACGACCCGATCGTGATCCTGGGCGTGTTCTCGGTGTCCGGGCTGACCTTCGACCTGCCGGCGCTCGCGGCGATCCTGGCGGTGATCGGCTACTCGCTGAACGACACGGTGGTGGTCTTCGACCGCCTGCGCGAGCGTTTCCTGTCGATGCGCAAGGGCACCCCGGAGCAGGTGATCAACACCGCGATCAACGAGACGCTGTCGCGCACCATCATGACCAGCTTCATCACGCTGCTCACCGTGCTGTCGCTGCTGTTCTTCGGCGGCGAGATCCTGCGCGGCTTCTCGGTGGCGCTCACCATCGGCATCGCAGTCGGCACTTACTCGTCCATCTACATCGCCAGCGCGCTGGCACTGGATTTCAAGCTCACCGCGCTCGACCTGATGCCGGCACAGAGGGAAAAGGACGCAGTCGACGACATGCCTTGAGGTTTCTGCCGGCGGGCGCTAGCGATCCGGGGGAGCAGGACGTTGGTAGAGCTGATCTGGGTCGGGTTCATCGCGCTGTTCCTGGGGCTGCTGTTCCTGGACCTGAGCGTCCTGCATCGCGAGGCGGCCGAGCTGTCGGTGGGCCAGGCGCTGTTCTGGACGGCGGTCTGGATCGCCGTCGGGCTTTCCTACGCCTTCGTGATCTACGGCCTGTACGAATACCGCTGGTACGGTTTCGTGCCGTCGGCGGACGCGTTGAACGGCCGGGATGCCGTCGTGCAGTACGTCACGGGCTACCTGCTCGAGTGGTCGCTGTCGGTAGACAACATCTTCGTGATGGCGCTGATCTTCGCGTACCTGAAGATCCCCGCGCTGTACCAGTACCGGGTGCTGTTCTGGGGCATCGTCGGCGCGATCGTGCTGCGCGGCCTGATGATCGTCGCCGGCACCGAGCTGCTGGCGCGCTTCGACTGGATGTTCTACGTGTTCGGCGCGACGCTGCTGGTGTCGGCGCTGAGGATGCTGCGCAACGACGACGAAGAGATGCGCGACTTCAGCACCAGCCTGCCGGCCAGGCTGATGCAGCGTTTCGTGCCGGTCACCGACGAACTGGACCGCGCGCGGTTCTTCGTGCGCCGCTCCGGCAAGCTGTTCGCGACGCCGCTGTTCGTGGCGCTGGTCATGGTGGAGCTCACCGACATCGTGTTCGCGGTGGACTCGATCCCTGCGATCCTGGCCGTTACCCGCGACCCGTTCCTGGTATTCACCTCGAATGCGTTCGCGATCCTCGGCCTGCGCTCGCTCTACTTCGCGGTGGCAGGGCTGATGTCGCTGTTCCGGTACCTGAAGTACAGCCTGGTGCTGGTGCTGGCGTTCGTCGGCGTCAAGATGCTGCTGATGGACGTCTATCACGTGCCGAACCTGGTCTCGCTCGGCATCATCGTGGCAACACTGGGCGCCGGCAGCGTCGCGTCGCTGTGGGCGACGCGACGCGATCGCAAGGCCGCCGAAGGCGGCGGCGCGAACTAGCGCCCGGGCCAGGGCGCGCCGGGCTAGCCTTGCCGGGGTCGTCCGAGGGCGCTGTGCTTCCAGCCGTAGAAGACGTAGATCAGCATGCCGAAGAAGGTCCACACGAGCAGCCGCACCCAGGTGTCCTTCGGCAGCGAGATCATCATGTAGGCGCAGATCAGGGCGCCCAGCGTGCACACGACCCACGGCAGCCTGACCCGGAACGGTCGCTTCAGGTCCGGCCGGGTGTGCCGCAGCACCAGCACGCCGATGCAGACCACGATGAAGGCCAGCAGCGTGCCGATCGAGACCAGTTCACCGAGGATGGTCACCGGCAGTGTCCCGGCGATGGCCGCCGCCAGCGCGCCGGTCAGCAGCGTCGAGAATGACGGCGTCTTGAACCTGGGGTGCACCTTGCCGAACACTGGCGGCAGCAGTCCGTCCTTGGACATCGAGTAGAAGATGCGCGGCTGGCCTAGCAGCATTACCAGCATCGTCGAGGTCATTCCGGCGATGGCGCCCAGCTTCACCCATCCCGCCAGCCAGCTGAGTCCCGGGTAGCGATCGAGTGCCATCGCGACCGGGGCGGGCGTGTTCAGTTCCTGGTAGGGCACCATGCCGGTCAGTACCGCCGCGACCCCGATGTAGAGCACCGTGCAGACGGCCAGGCTCACCAGGATGCCGATCGGCATGTTTCGCTGCGGGTTGCGGGTCTCCTGTGCCGCGGTCGAGACCGCGTCGAAGCCGATGTAGGCGAAAAAGATGATTCCCGCCGCGGTCACCACGCCCGACCAGCCGAAGCGGCCCGGTCCGGCGTTGGGCGGGATGAACGGATCCCAGTTCGCGCCCTGCACGTACCAGGCACCGAAGCCGATGAACAGCACGATGACGGTGACCTTGATCGCGACCACCACGCCGTTGAACTGCGAGGACTGGCGCATGCCCGTATAGCTGAGCGCGGTGATCACGCAGATGATCAGCACCGCCGGAAGGTTGATCAGCGCCCCGGTACGCACCAGCTCCCAGTGTCCTTCACCCTTGGTAAATGGGGCGTGGGTGAGCGCGTCCGGCAGGTGCATGCCGATCTGGTCCATCAGGCTCACCACGTAGCCAGACCAGCCGACCGCGATCGTGGCTCCGGCGAACAGGTATTCGAGGATCAGGTTCCAGCCGACGAACCAGGCGACCCCCTCGCCGAGAGTTGCATAGGAGTACGAGTACGCACTGCCCGAGACCGGGATCATGGCCGCGAACTCCGCGTAGCACAGCCCGGCGAACGCGCAGCCTATCCCCGCGATGATGAACGACAACACCAGCGCCGGGCCGGCGTGGTTGGCGGCCGCGGTGCCGGTGAGCACGAAGATGCCGGTTCCGATGATGGCGCCGATGCCGAGCATCACCAGCGCCCGGGCGTCCAGGACTCGATTGAGCTCGTTGGCCGAACCCGCCTCCTGCAGGTCGGTGATGGGCTTGGTCGAGAACAGCCTGTGTGCCATTGGGTCCCCCGCTGCGGTTCGTTGGCGTTCGCCGCGCCTGCGCGGCGCCGGCGGAATGTACCCTACGCAGCGCCCCTGCGCGATAGAGCCGGGCTCAGCCCTCTCGCAGCGGCTCCGGCACGAAGGGCTTCAGGCACTCGACCAGGGCCTCGTACACCTTGGGAGCGCCGGCGATGACATTGCCGCCCTGGCGATACTCGCCACCCGTGAGCGTGCCGATGTGGCCACCGGCTTCGGTGATCAGCAGCGTGCCCGCCGCCGTGTCCCAGGAATTCAGGCCGATTTCCCAGAATCCGTCGATGCGCCCGGCCGCGACGTAGGCGAGGTCGAGCGAAGCCGCGCCCGGCCGCCGGATGCCGGCCGCCTGCTGCATCACGACCTTCAGCATCGCCAGGTACTCGTCGGTCCAGCGCGCATTGGCGCGGTAGGGGAAGCCGGTGCCGATCAGCGCGCCCTCAAGCCCGACCTGCTTGCTGACTCGTATGCGCCGGCCGTCGCGTTGCGCGCCGTCGCCCCGCGACGCGGTGAACAGCTCCTGTCGCATCGGGTCGTAGACCACCGCATGTTCGAGCCGGCCGCGGTATTCGCAGGCGAGCGACACCGCGAAGGTCGGGAAACCGTGCAGGAAGTTCGTGGTGCCGTCCAGCGGGTCGATGATCCAGACGAATTCGTCGCCGCCACTGCGGCCACCTTCCTCGCCGAGGAAGCCGTGGTCCGGGTGTGAACGGCGGATGGTCTCGATGATGTCGCGCTCCGCCATCTGGTCGATTTCGCTGACGAAATCGTTGCGGCTCTTCGCGCGCACCTCCAGCGACGGCACGCGGTCGACGTTGCGCACGATCAGGTCACCGGCGCGGCGTGCGGCGCGGACGGCGATGTTGAGTAACGGTTGCATGCGGGCGGCTAGAATAGCAGAGCATGTCCATCAGCATCGTACTCGTCGGAATATCGCACCCCGGCAACATCGGGTCCGCCGCCCGTGCGATGAAGACCATGGGGTTCGGCAGCCTGCGCCTGGTGGCGCCTGCGCGGTTTCCCGCGACCGAGGCAACCGTGATGGCGGCAGGTGCCGACGACGTGCTCGACGGCGCCGGCATCTACGCGGACGTCGCCAGCGCCGTCGCCGATTGCGGCCTGATCATCGGCACGACCGCAAGGTCCCGGCACCTGCCGTGGCGCGTGGTGCAGCCGCGCGCGGCGGCGCGCGAGGCCGCGGCCGCGTCCCGCGCCGGAACGGTCGCGGTGCTGTTCGGCGCCGAGCGCACCGGGCTCTCGAACGACGACATCGAGCGATGCCAGCTGCTGCTGTCGATACCGACCGGTACAGCCTACACGTCGCTGAACGTGGCAATGGCGGTGCAGGTCGTCGCCTACGAACTGCTGCTCGCACTGCGCGACGGGGATGCCGGCATCGCGGAGCATGGCGTCCCGCTCGCCAGTGCCCGGGAAATGGAGCATTTCTACGCGCAGCTCGAACAGGTGATGGAAGAAGCCGATTTCCGCGACCGCAACGGCGAAGGACACCTGATGGCGCGCATCAAGCGGCTGTTCAACCGCGCGCTGATGGACCAGAACGAGGTCAACATCCTGCGCGGGATCCTCACTTCGGTGCAGGGCCGGCGGCGGCGCGCCGGTGATCCGCATGCGCCGCGCACCGGGGAGCGGCGATGACGGTGGTCTACCTCGACAACGCTGCTACGACGCCGGTGGACCCGCGCGTGGTCGAGACGATGCTCGAGTGCTGTGGCCCGGGGGGCGATTTCGCCAATCCCTCGTCGGTGGGCCACGAGCCCGGCCGGCGCGCGCGCGCGCGGGTCGAGCAGGCGCGGGCCGAGGTGGCGAGCGCGGTCGGCGCGCTGCCGGAGCAGGTGATCTGGACCTCGGGCGCCACCGAAGCGGACAACCTCGCGCTGTTCGGTGCCGCGCGGTACCAGTGCGGCAGGGGCCGTCACCTGGTGACTTCGCGCACCGAGCACCCGGCCGTGCTCGACTGCTGTCGCCAACTCGAGCGCGAGGGGTTCGAGGTCACCTACCTGAAGCCCGGGACTGACGGCATAGTGCAGCCGTCCCAGGTCGAGGCGGCGCTGCGGCCCGACACGATCCTGGTCTCACTGATGCACGTGCAGAACGAGATCGGGGTGGTGCAGGACGTGGGCGCGGTCGGTCGCCTGTGCCGGCCGCGCGGCGTGCTGCTGCACGTCGACGCCGCCCAGGGCGCGGGCAAGCTGCCCATCGACGTCGAGCGAGATTGCATCGACCTGCTCGCGCTCACCGCCCACAAGGTCCACGGGCCGAAGGGCGTCGGTGCGCTGGTGCTGCGGCGCGAGCCGCGACTGGGCCTGGTACCCATGCTGTTCGGTGGCGGGCAGGAGCGGGGCCTGCGTTCCGGCACTATCCCGACGCACCAGGTCGCCGGCATGGGCCGGGCGCTTGCCATCGCGGCGGAGGAGATGCCGGCGGACGCGGCGCGGATCTCGGGCTTGCGGGAACTGCTGTTCGCGTCGATCGCGGCGCTTCCGGACGTGGAATTGAACGGCCATCCGACGCAGAGGGTCGCCGGCATCCTCAGCGTGACCGTGGACGGTGTCGAGGGGGAAAGCCTGCTGCATGCGCTGGCTGACCTGGCGATCGCCTCGGGCTCGGCATGCGCATCGGCGCACGCGGAGCCGTCCTACGTGCTCCGCGCGCTGGGCCGCGGCGATCGTCTTGCGCAGAGCACGTTGCGCTTGAGCCTCGGGCGGTTCACGACCCGGGAGGACGTGGAGTACGCCGCCGCGCGCATCGCCGCGGAGGTTCCGCGGCTGCGGGCCATTGCGCCCGCGGCCCTGCGGTAAGCGTCGTTGTGAATGACGATCCACGTTACGGGGGCGAGGTCCGGCGCCGCATGCGGGAACTCCCGGGTGCCGATCCGCTGCCGGCCGGTGTCCCGACCGCGGTGGGCGCCGCCGGCGATGCCGACCACGGCGCGCGTGTCGAGCTTGCTTTCATGGTCGAGCAGGGGCGGGTGGCGCGCGGACGCTTCCGCGCCTTTGGCTGTCCGCACCTGGTGGCGGCCGCCTCGTGGCTGACCGACCGGCTGCGCGGCGCGACGCGCGAGGAACTCGCCGCCTGGGACTGGCGCGAGGCGGCCGAAGCGCTCGGCGTGCCGGCGGCCAAGTTCGGGCGCCTGCTCACGCTTCAGGACGCCGTGCGCGACGCGGCAGGGAACTGGCCGTCCGGACCTGGGTCTACCGTGTAGAATCAGTCAACTGCCACCAGCCACTGCGATCATGCCGGTATCAATTACACCTGCCGCCGCCGAGCGAGTCCGCAGTTTCATCGTGGACCGCGGCCGTGGCGTGGGCCTGCGCCTCGGGATCAAGAAGACCGGTTGCTCCGGCTTCGCCTACGTGGTGAGTTATGCCGAAGAGGTGGCGCCGGGGGACGCGGTGTTCGAGGACGAGGGCGTAAAAGTGATCGTTGACGCCGAGAGTCTTCGCTACCTGGACGGAACCGAGATCGATTTCGTCAAGCAGGGCCTGAACGAGGCGTTCAAGTTTCGCAACCCGAACGTCCGCGGCGAGTGCGGTTGCGGCGAGAGCTTCAACGTCTAACTGCCCGTCGCGGCTGAATTTATTGGCCCACCGGGTGGCGCGAAGGTATACTTCGCGGTTCGAATCACGAGCTCCGACCCTGTCCTGGAAGCCGCCGCTGCGCGGGTTCCGCGTGCCGGGGCGCCTTGTCAACACAGCTGGGGCCGATGCCCCGAGAGGAACCGCATGGCCGTCGAACGCACGCTGTCCATCGTCAAGCCCGATGGGGTCCACAAGAACGTCATTGGCGACGTCTATCGCCGCTTCGAGCAGGCCGGCCTGCGAATCGTGGCCGCGCGCATGAGGCGACTCACGCAGGCAGAGGCTGAAGGCTTCTACGCGGTGCACAGCGAGCGCCCGTTCTTTCGCGACCTGGTCTCCTACATGACCTCCGGCCCGGTCGTCGTGCAGGTGCTCGAAGGTGAGAATGCCGTGGCGAAGAATCGCGACATCATGGGCGCGACCGACCCGAAGAAAGCGGCGCCGGGCACGATCCGCGCCGATCTTGCCACCAGCATCGAGCAGAACGTGGTGCACGGTTCCGACAGCCTGGAGAATGCGGCGCGGGAAATCAGCTACTTCTTCGCAGAAACCGAGCTCTGCCCGCGCTGAGCGGGAACCAGGGCGCAGCTGCCCGGTCCATCTCCGGCATGAACGAAGTCACCACCCACGGCACCAACCTCCTCGGCCTCACGCGGGCCGGGATGGAGGAATTCGTTCTCGGCATGGGCGAAAAGCCTTTCCGCGCTCGCCAGCTGATGAAGTGGATGTACCGGCGCGCCACAGGCGACTTCGAGCAGATGACCGACCTCGGACGGGATTTTCGCGGCCGCCTGGCCGCCATCGCCGAGATTCGTGCGCCGGAGGTCATCGTTTCACAGGCCTCGGCCGACGGCACCCGCAAGTGGCTGCTGCGCCTCGAGAGCGGGCAGGCCATCGAGATGGTGTTCATCCCGGAGCCTGGCCGCGGGACGCTCTGCATCTCCAGCCAGGTCGGCTGCACGATGGACTGCGGCTTCTGCTCGACCGGCCAGCAGGGGTTCAACCGCAACCTCTCGACGGCGGAAATCGTCGGCCAGGTCTGGCTCGCCAACCGCGAGCTCGGCTATTCGCCCGACGGCGATCGTGTCATCACCAACGTGGTGTTCATGGGAATGGGCGAGCCGCTGATGAACTATCGCAACGTGGTGCCCGCGGCCGAGTTGATGATGGACGACCTCGGCCTCGACCTGTCCCGGCGGCGCGTTACCATCAGCACCTCGGGCCTGGTCCCGCAGATGATGCGCATCGCCGACGAGACCAACGTCGCGCTCGCGGTGTCGCTGCATGCGCCGAACGACGAGCTTCGCAGTGAACTGATGCCGATCAACCGCCGGCACCCGATCGCGAGCCTGCTCGAAGCCTGCTGGCACTACGTCGAAAAGCAGAACGCCCGCAACGTGACGTTCGAGTACGTGATGCTCGACGGGGTCAATGACCGGCCCGAGCACGCTCGACAGCTCGCCGGGCTGCTGCGGGGTCATCCGGCCAAGGTCAACCTGATCCCGTTCAACCCGTTCCCGAAGACGCGCTATCGGCGCTCCACGGAGGAGGCGATCGAGCGGTTCCGCGACCTGCTGATCAAGGGAGGCGTCATGGCGACGATCAGGCGCACGCGCGGCGACGACATCGACGCCGCCTGCGGCCAACTGGTCGGCCGGGTCAATGACAGGACCACGGTGCGCCTCGGCGAGCGCAACCTGGTCCCGGTCTCGGTGTCCCACGCATGAAGCCGCTCAATTGCAGACTGGCGCTGGTGTCGCTGATCGCGCTGGTCGCCGCGTCGCCCGCGCGCTCCGCCCAGGACAGCCAGATGGATCGCCGCAAGGCGGCGGAGGCCAACGCACAGCTCGCGATCGCCTACATGAGCCAGGGCGACATGACCACGGCGCGCGACAAGATCGAGAAGGCACTCGAGCAGGATTCGCACACCGCGACGACGCAACTCACGGCTGGATTCGTCTACGACCGCCTCGGCGAGGACAAGAAGGCCCAGGCGCATTTCGAGGAAGCGCTCAAGCTGAGCCGCGACGACCCGAACGTGCAGAACAGCTACGCGTCGTTCCTGTGCCTGAAGGGCGACGCGAAGCAGGGCGAGGAACTGTTGCTGCAGGCCGCGAAGAACCCGCTGAACCGGGCGCCGGCCGTGGCATACGCAAATGCCGGTCGCTGCGCGCGCTCCGCGGGAAGGCCGACCGAGGCGGAGCAGTACTTCCGGCAGGCGCTGAGCTACAACGCCGACCAGCCCGACGTGCTGTTCCAGATGGCGCAGGTCCAGTACGAGCTGGGCGATAACCTGCAGGCCCGCGCCTTCCTCGAGCGCTACGGATCGCACGCGCCCGTTTCCGCGGCTTCGCTGTGGCTCGGCTACCGCGTCGAGACCGCCCTGGGCGCAACGGAGCAGGCATCGCTGTATGCCGAACGCATCAGGAAGGATTTCCCGATGTCATCCGAGATGAGCGAGCTGCGCGAAGCGACGCGGGCCCCGAAGTGAACCGGCCGGACGTAGAGGTTGCCGAGCTGCCCACGGACCCGGGCGCGCGGCTCAGGCGGCAGCGCGAGCTTGCCGGAATGACCGGGCAGCAGGTTGCCGAGTTGCTGAACCTCGACACCGTCGCGGTGCAGGCGCTTGAATCCGACGATTACGCGGTGCTCGGCGCTCCGGTGTTCGTGCGCGGCCACATCAAGCGTTATGCGGCGCTGCTTGGACTGTCCGGCGACGAGGTGCTCGGCGCGTATGACCGGTCGCGGGCGCAGCTTGCGCCGCCAACGCTGGTCCCGAAATCCCGCGTGGAAATGGCGCCGCCTCGCAGGCGCATCGTTTCGCCGTGGCTGGTCATCGCGGCGCTGGTGCTCACCATCGCCGCCGGGGTTGCGGCGTATGTCAGCGAGTTCGGCCTGCACCTGCCGCTCACGGCCGCTGCCGGCAGTGCCGGCGTAGCCGTGGGGTCCGTGGCGCTTGCCGATGGCGACTCCGCTGCCGGCGCTGGCGCCGGCGCCGCCGGGCACGGCGCCAGCGAGGGGTCGACTCAGGGCGTCACCGGATCATCGGTCATGGCGGAAGGGTCTGCGCCGGCCGTCGCGGGTCCTGCCGGCACGGCGCCTGCGGTGGCAGCGCCCGCGGGGCAGGTCGCGCTGTCGTTCGCATTCGCCGCGGATTCCTGGATCGAGGTCTACGACGGTTCCGGGAAGGCCGTGCTCTACGACCTCGGCAAGGCCGGTACCGAGCGCGCCGTCGCGGGCGCCGCGCCGCTCAGCGTGACGCTCGGAAATGCGCCGGGTGTCGCGCTGACGGTCAACGGCAAGCGCGTGATGGTGCCGTCGCCGCGCGCCGGCGAGACCGTTGCCCGCTTCGGCGTCGTCGAAGGCGGGCTGCAGCGCTGAGCTGCCCCGGGTAATTTCGCATGACCGAGACGATCCAGGCCATCCGGGGAATGAACGACGTGCTGCCGGCCGACTCGGGCCCCTGGCAGCTGCTGGAGCGCGTGGCGCGCGAGACCTTCGCCGCATACGGCTATCGCGAGATGCGGCTGCCGATCCTCGAGCGGACCGAGCTCTTCAAGCGCTCCATCGGCGAGATGACCGACATCGTCGAGAAGGAAATGTATACGTTCGAGGACCGCGGCGGCGACTCGGTGACGCTGCGGCCGGAAGCGACGGCCGGCATCGTGCGGGCCGCGATCGGCAACGGCCTGCTGCACAACCAGCGGCAGAAGGTCTGGTGCTCGGGGCCGATGTTCCGCTACGAGCGGCCGCAGAAGGGCCGGTACCGGCAGTTCCACCAGGTCGATGCCGAGGCACTCGGCTTCCCGGGACCCGACGTCGATGCCGAGTTGATCATGATGTCGGCGCGCATCTGGCGCCGGCTCGGGCTGCGGGGCCTCACGTTGAACCTGAATTCGCTCGGCACGCCGGAATCGCGGCAGGGCTATCGCGAAAGGCTGGTGGCGTACTTCCGAGACCACCCGGCCGCCCTGGACGACGACAGCCGCCGGCGACTGGACGGCAACCCGTTGCGTATCCTCGACAGCAAGAACCCAGCGATGCGCGAGCTGATTGCCGGTGCGCCGCTGATTACCGATCACCTCGACGCAGAATCGGCGGGTCATTTTGCCGGCCTGCGTGCGCGCCTCGACGCCGCCGGCATCGAATACGCGGTAAACCCCCGCCTGGTGCGCGGCCTCGATTACTATTCACGCACGGTGTTCGAGTGGGTGACCACGGACCTGGGGTCGCAGGACGCCGTGTGTTCCGGCGGGCGCTACGACGGCCTGGTGGCCCAGCTTGGCGGCGACGCGGTACCGGCGATCGGTTGGGCATTGGGCGAGGAGCGCATCGTCGAGTTGCTGCGCCTGCAGGGCCTGGCCGGCGACGGGGCCGTGGCCGACGTGTACCTGGTTCTGGGCAGCACCGCCGCGGAAGCCGCCGGGCTGCAGGTCGCCGAGCAGTTGCGAGATGCGCTGCCGGGAGTACGAGTCGAGACCAACTGCGGCGGGGGCAGCTTGAAGTCGCAGCTCAAGCGGGCTGACCGCAGCGGCGCCCGTTACGCCGTCATCCTCGGGGAAGAGGAATTTGCGCGGGGCGTGGCGGGCTTGAAGCCGCTGCGGGAGGAGCAAGGACAGGCGGAGGTCCCGGTGGCGGGCCTCGCGGAGGAATTGGCGCGACGCGTCGCTGGACGCGTTTGCGGTTGACATCAATCAGCGCGGCGCAGCGAGGCGCCGGGCCGGCATGACGGAGTCCTCGAAGTGGAAGACCTGACAGACAACGAACGCGAAGAACAGATTCGACAGTGGTGGAGCGAGAACTGGCTTTGGATACTGGGCGGGATTGCGCTCGGTCTCGCGATGCTATGGGGTTGGCAGTACTGGCAGCGCATGCGGATGGAACAGGCGCAGCACGAGCTTGCCGGCTACCAGGCCGTGGTCACGAGCCTGAGCCAGGACAACTACGACCAGGCGGTCGTGGAGGCCAAGGCGCTGCGCGACGCGCAGCCCGGGTCGCCGTACGCCGACCAGTCTGACCTGGTGCTGGCCCGCTCGGCCGTCGAGAAGCGCAAGCTCGACGAGGCCGCGCAGCACCTCCGCGTCGTGATGGACGGTTCCAGGGACCCCGAGCTCCGTGCCGTCGCGCGCGCACGGCTCGCGCGGGTCATGGTCGAACAGGCGCAGTACGACGATGCGGTGGCCTTGCTCGGCACCGCCGATGCGGGCTCGTACGCGGCGCTCTATCACGATCTTCGCGGTGACGCGTACGCGGGCAAGGGCGACGTGTCCGCGGCGCGGCGCGAGTACGACGAAGCGCTGTCGGCGCCGGAGGACACGGCGGGACTCGATCGCGATTACGTCGAACTCAAGCGCGACGCGCTGCCTCCGGCGGCCGCCGTGGCGAACGCTGCCCCGGCCGGCGCGATGCCTGCCGGAGGCGCCGCGAGTGGGGCGGCCGGAGAATGAAACCGCTACGCCTGGTCGCCGCGCTTGCCGTGCTCGCGGCGCTGGCCGCCTGCGACAAGGACACCACAGCCGATCCGCCGGCCGAACTGGTGGACATCAAGCCCGCGCTGAAGGTCGAGCGCCTGTGGTCCGAGAGCCTGGGCGGCGGTGGCGAGGTGCTGCGGCTGACGCTTGGCGTCGCGGGTGCCGGCGACACGGTCTACGCGGCAGGACGCAACGGCAAGGTCCGCGCGCTCGACGCAGCGAACGGCAAGCAGCGATGGCAGGTCGACACGGATCTCGAGCTTTCAGCAGGTCCCGGCGTCGGTTCCGGGCTGGTGGTCGTCGGCACCAGCGACGGCGACCTGGTGGCACTCGATGCAGCCACCGGCAAGGAGCGCTGGAAAACCCGCATCGCCGGCGAGATCCTGGCTCCGCCGCTGGTCGAAGGCGGCCAGGTGATCGTCCGCTCGGTCGAAGGCAGGCTGCGTTCCCTGTCGGCAGACACCGGCAAGGAAGACTGGTTGGTCGAGGACGTCGTGCCGCGCCTGTCGCTGCGTGGCACGGCCACGCCCGTGGCCGTCGGCAGCGATGTCGTCGTTTGTGGCTTCGACACCGGGAAGGTCATGGCCGTTACGCTCGCCAAGGGCGAGGCCCTGTGGCAGACGCAGCTCAGCACGCCGCGCGGACGCACGGAACTCGAGCGCCTCTCGGACGTTGACTCGGCGGTGGTGGTGTCCGGCAAGGACATCTACGCGGTCGGCTACCAGGGGCGGGTCGCGATGCTGGCGCTCGACAGCGGCCAGATCTGGTGGTCGCGCGACATGTCGAGCTATCGCGGGCTTGCCATCGACGACAACCAGGTCTACGTCTCCACGTCCGACGGCGACGTCGTGGCGATGCGCCGCAGTGACGGCGTGGTCGTCTGGCAGCAGAAAGGCCTCGCGCGCCGGGGCATCAGCACACCGGCCGTCGATGGCGACGCCGTGGTCGTCGGCGATTTCGACGGGTACCTGCACTGGCTCGACCGCAGCAGCGGAACGTTCGTGGCGCGCGAGCGCCCCGGCGACAAGCGCATCGCGGCCCCGCCGCTGGTGATGGGCGGTCGCGTGTTTGTCATCGACGAGGGCGGGCACCTCAAGGCCTACCGCACCGGGAGCGCGGCGGGGAGCTGATGTGTTACCGGTCGTCGCCCTGGTCGGGCGCCCCAACGTCGGCAAGTCGACGATCTTCAACTGCCTGACCCGCACGCGCGACGCGCTGGTCGCGGATGTGCCCGGCCTGACCCGGGACCGCAAGTACGGTTACGCGCGTGTCGGGCCGCGGCCCTGCGTCGTCATCGACACCGGCGGGCTGGTGGAAGTGACCCACGGTGTCGAGCGCCTGATGGCCGAGCAGACGCTGAAGGCGGTCGAGGAGGCTGACCGGGTGCTGCTGGTCGTGGACGCGCGGGAGGGGTGCGTTCCTGCGGACCTGCACGTGGCGGACCTGCTGCGGCGTGGCGGAAAGACCGTGCTGGTGGTCGCGAACAAGGCGGAGTCGCTCGACGCGGAGATCGCCGGCATCGACTTCCACCGGCTGGGTTTCGGTGCGCCGGTGGCTGTTTCCGCCGCGCATGGCCAGGGCATCGAGGATCTGCTCGAGCGGGCATTGGCCGGCATCGCAGTGGACCCCGAGCCGCCCGACGGCGCTGCGACCGGTGGCGAAGAGATCCGGGTCGCGGTCGTGGGTCGTCCGAACGTCGGCAAGTCGACGCTGATCAACCGGCTGCTCGGCGAGGAACGGCTGGTTGCGTTCGACCAGCCGGGCACGACGCGCGACGCGGTCTTCGTGCCGTTCGAGCGTGACGGCCAGCGTTACGTGCTGATCGACACGGCCGGTGTCAGGCGCCGCGCCAGGGTCAGCGACGCGGTCGAGAAATTCAGCATCGTCAAGGCGCTCCAGGCAATTGACGAGGCGCACGTCGTGATCGGCGTGCTCGACGCGCACGAGACAATCGCCGAGCAGGACGCGAGCCTGCTCGGGCTGATCAATGAGCAGGGGCGCGCGCTGGTCATCGCGGTCAACAAGTGGGACGGCATCGATCCCTCGCAGCGTGGCTTGATCCGCGACGGTGTCGACCTGCGGCTCGATTTCCTGGCCTGGGCACCGGTGCACTACATCTCGGCCCGGCATGGCACCGCGGTGGGCGACTTGATGGCGTCGGTGCGCATGGCCTATCGCGCGGCCACCAAGGAACTGCCGACCAAGGACCTGAACCGTGCGCTGGAGCAGGCCGTCAGCATGCACCAGCCCCCGTTGGTGCGCGGCCGCAGGATCAAGCTGCGCTACGCGCACCAGGGCGGTCGCAACCCGCCGATCGTAGTGATCCACGGCAACCAGACACAGCACGTGCCCGACGCCTACCGGCGCTACCTGGAGAACCACTTCCGCCAGACCTTCCGGCTTAAGGGCACGCCGATGCGCGTGGAGTTCCGCACCGACGACAACCCGTATTCCGGGAAGCGCAACGAGTTGACCCCGCGGCAGCAGCGCAAGCGCGTGCGCCTGATCAAGAGCAGGCGCGCCGGTACCGGCAAGCGCTGACCGGCCTGCGATCGGCCTGATAACCGGTGCTTCTGACGCGCTATCCTCTGGAGCTTGTTCGGAGGGGAGCCCGGCATAGACTGCCGGCATGGCCATGGCACTAGTTCGCACGCCCTCGACTTCCGCCGACCTGCCGGCCCGCAGGTTCGCGCGGCTTGCCGAGCCGCTCAGCCTGTACCGGGGTGGCGTGCTGCAGCAGCCGGTGATCGCCTATGAGTGCTGGGGAGCGCTGAACGCCGCACGTGACAACGCGATCGCGATTTTCACTGGCCTGTCCCCGTCGGCCCACGCAGCGTCCTCGCCGGCCGATCCGCGGCCGGGATGGTGGGAGACCATGATCGGCGCCGGTCGACCGATCGACACCAGCCGGTTCTTCGTGGTGTGCATCAACTCGCTTGGCAGCCCGTACGGATCCTCGGGACCGGCCTGCGTGGACCCGGCCACGGGTCGCCCCTATGGGATCGCGTTTCCGGAGATTGCGGTCGAGGACATTGCGGCCGCCGGCCGCGCGGCGCTGCGCTCGCTTGGTGTCGAGCAGCTCGCGGCCGTGGTCGGGCCGTCGCTGGGCGGCATGGTGGTGCTGGCGTACTGCGCGCAGTTTCCGGGCGAGGTCGAGAACCTGGTGAGCATCTCGGGCGCGGCGCAGGCCACGCCCTTTGCGATAGCGCTGCGTTCGCTGCAGCGGGAGATGGTGCGCGGCGACCCGAGCTGGCGCGGCGGAAACTACCCGCCGGGCCGGGGGCCGCGCCTCGGCATGCGCCTCGCACGCAAGCTCGGCACGATCACCTACCGGTCGCCGAAGGAATGGGACCAGCGCTTCGGTCGCCGGAAGGTGCCGGAGACGGCCGGACTGTCCGGTGATTTCCGGCCCCGGTTCGAGGTCGAGTCTTACCTGGAGCACCAGGCGCTGAGGTTTGCCGACGCCTTCGACGCCAATGCCTACCTCTACCTGTCGCGGGCGATGGACCAGTTCGACCTCGCCGACCACGGCGGCGGGTCACTCGCCTCGGCGTTCAGTCGTTTCGGGGTGCGCCGCTCACTGGTCCTCGGCGTCGAGACCGACATGCTGTTCCCGATCGCCCAGCAGCGCGAGATTGCGGATCACCTGCGGGGCGCGGGAGGGCGGGTCGAATTCCACGCCTTTCCCTCGCTGCAGGGGCACGACGCGTTCCTGACCGACCTGGCGCGATTCGAGCCCGCGATCGGCGGGTTCGTGCAGGGCATCGAGGGCCGCGCCGCGACAGGCTGAGGCCGGTAGACGCCGGCGGCCCGCTACTTCGTACCTGGTGGCTTTCCTGCCGTGAGCAGCAGCGCCGGATCCACCATCGCCCGGTTGATCGCTACCCCGAAGTGCAGGTGCGGTCCGGTCACCCGGCCCGTCGCACCGACCAGGCCGAGGACGTCGCCCGTCGCGACCTCCTGCCCGGGTTTCACGTCGATGCGGCTCATGTGGCAGTACATGGTCACCACGCCCTCGCCATGATCCAGGAATACCGTGTTGCCGTTGAAGAAGAAGTCGCCGGTGTCCAGCACGCGGCCCGGCGCCGGCGCGCCGATCGGCGTCCCGGCCGGCGCGGCGATGTCCATGCCGCTGTGCGGGTTGCGCGCCTCGCCGTTGAAGAAACGACGCAGCCCGAAACTGCTGGAGCGCGCGCCCGCGACCGGCGGGCGCATGCGGAAATCCGGGGCACGATCCGGCGTGTAGCTGCCGAGCGCGGCTTCGATACGGACGCGTTCGCGGTCGATCCGCGCCATGTCCTGCTGGTCGGGATTCACGTGGTGCTTGTTCTTCACCTGCAGTCGTTGCTCGTCGTACTTCCGGTCCGCGACGGTGAACTCCAGCGGTCGTCCCTGCGCGGCGCCTGTGCTGTCCGGCGCGGCAGCCGCGCCGGCCCTGGGCAGCAGTCGTGCCGCCTGAGGGCCCGGTTGCGTGTCTAGCGGGATGCCGATCACTGCCACCCAGTCCGGGCCGGATCGCAGCACCGGCGCACGGTGCTCGTTGAAAAAAACCTCGCCCGGGACCGTGTCGGCTGCCGGCCCGAGCTTGATGATCGCGATACCGCCCGGCACCCGCCGCTGCTCGGGCAAGTCCGCGGCCAGCGTCGACCAGGCCATGGCAAGTCCGCTGCAGAGCGCAATCGCATGCGTGACAAGTGCTGGCGGGCGCCGCGCCGCGATGCGCGTGCGCGACTTCATTCGATAGCCGCCGCGTTGTCGTCGGGCAGTCCCGCGAGCGCCTTGACCGTGGCGGTGAATCGGCCGCGCGCAAGCCGTGCGTCCACCGTGTCGCCGGGAGACAGCGAGGCGGGATCCATCAGCACGTGGCCGGCGGCGTCGCAGACGATCGCATAGCCGCGATCAAGGGTCGCCAGCGGGCTCACGGCATTGAGTGTCCGCATTGCGACCTCGAACCGGCTGCGCTCGCCCGCGACGCGCGACCGGGCGGCACTGGCCAGCGCGCGCGAACCGGACGCGAGCCGTATGCGCCCGGCCTCCAGTCGCAGCACCGGCGAGGCGCGCGCGAGCAGCGTGGCGGCGGTCGATGCGCGGGTACGGGCATCGTCGAACCGCGCCCGGAACGCGCGGCGCAGACGGGCTTCCAGTTCGTCGAGGCGCTGGGCGTGCTGGCGCAGGCGCACGCCCGGATGCGCCCGGGCCAGCCGCTGCTCGTGCACCTGCAGCCGGGAGCCGAGGTCCGCCATGCGCCGGCGTGCCGATTGAGACAGGCGGCGTTCGGCATTTGCGAACGCTCGCAGCCATTCGTCGCGGTCCGGCACAACGCGCTCGGCCGCCCCGCTGGGAGTCGGCGCGCGCAGGTCGGCCACCAGGTCCGCAATGGTGAAATCGGTCTCGTGGCCTACGCCGCTCACGATCGGAACCGGGCAGGCGAACATCGCACGCGCGACCGCCTCGTCGTTGAATGCCCAGAGGTCCTCCAGCGAGCCGCCGCCGCGCGCGACGATCAGCACGTCGCAGTCGCGCCGCGCTGCCGCGAGCCGGATTGCCTGCTCGATCTCGCGCGGCGCCGATTCGCCCTGGACGGGCACCGGGTACACCAGCACGGCAGCGGCCGGAAAGCGCCTGCCGAGCACGTGCAGGATGTCGCGCAAAGCGGCGCCGGTGGGCGAAGTGATCACCCCGATCCGCCCGGGCAGCCGGGGCAGGGCCTGCTTGTGGCGTTCGTCGAACAGGCCCTCGGCGGCGAGTTTCTGCTTCAGTTCCTCGAAACGGCGCCGCAGCGCGCCTTCCCCCGCTTCCTCGAGGTGCTCGACCACGACCTGGAATTCGCCCCGGGCCTCGTAGACGCTGACCCGGCCGCGGGCCAGCACCATTGCCCCGTCGCGGACCGGGAAGCGCACCAGCATGTTGCGCTGCCTGAACATGGCGCAGCGGACCTGTGCCGCCTCGTCCTTGAGCGAGAAATACCAGTGCCCGGACGACGGGCGCGAAAGATTGGATATCTCACCCTCGAGCCACACCGAGCCGAGTCCGCGCTCGAGCAGCATCCGCGCCTCCCGGTTGAGGCGGCTCACGGTGAGAATCTCGCGTGGGGGCGGGGAGTTGGCGCTCTCGTCGAGCCGGGGGTCGTGCATGGTGGCAGTGATCTTAGCGGGCAGGGCCCGGCGCACAAGGGACCCTCGCCGATTTCCACGGCGAGCCCGCGCCCGGTACAATTGCCCGCTTCCTTTTGCCACGCCCGGGACATGCCATGCTGCGCATCCTAGAGGAAGCCCTCACGTTCGATGACGTCCTGCTCGTTCCGGCCTTCTCCGAGGTCTTGCCGCACGAGGTGAGCCTCGGCACGCAACTCACCCGGGACATCCGCCTGAACCTGCCGCTGGTGTCCGCCGCAATGGACACCGTCACCGAGCAGCGGCTCGCGATCGCCATCGCCCAGGAGGGCGGCATCGGCATCATCCACAAGAACATGAGCGCCGAGGCCCAGGCCCGCCACGTTGCCCGGGTGAAGCGCTTCGAGAGCGGCATCATCCGCGATCCCATCACCGTGCGTCCGGACATGACCATCCGCGAGGTCATCGAGCTGACGCGCGCCAAGAACATCTCCGGCGTGCCGGTGGTGCTGGAGGGCAAGGCGGTCGGCATCGTCACGCACCGCGACCTGCGCTTCGAGACCAAGCTCGACGCGCCCGTGTCCTCGGTGATGACGCCACGCGAGCGCCTGGTCACGGTGCGCGAGAACTCGCCGAAGGAAGACGTGCTGGCGCTGCTGCACAAGCACCGCATCGAGAAGGTGCTGGTGATCGACGAGGCGTTCGCCCTCAAGGGCATGATCACCGTCAAGGATTTCCAGAAGGCCACCGAGTTCCCGCGCGCCTGCAAGGACGAGCGCGGTGCGCTGCGCGTCGGCGCAGCGGTGGGCACCGGCCCCGATACGCTGGACCGGGTGGCGGCGCTGCGCGAGGCGGGCGTGGACGTGATCGTCGTGGACACGGCGCATGGCCATTCGCGCGGCGTGGTCGAGATGGTGGCGAAGATCAAGGCCAAGTGGCCGGCGCAGCAGGTCATCGGCGGCAACATCGTCACGCGCGAAGCGGCGCTCGCGCTGGTCGACGCGGGCGCCGACGCGGTCAAGGTCGGTATCGGCCCGGGCTCGATCTGCACCACTCGCGTGGTCGCGGGAGTCGGCGTCCCGCAGATCACCGCCGTGGGCAATGTCGCGGCCGCGCTGGCCGGGCGCGGCGTGCCGCTGATCGCCGACGGTGGCATCCGTTTCTCGGGCGACGTCGCCAAGGCGATCGCGGCCGGCGCCTACAGCGTGATGATCGGCGGCCTGTTTGCGGGCACCGAGGAGTCGCCGGGCGAGGTCGAGCTCTACCAGGGCGCGTCCTACAAGTCGTATCGCGGCATGGGCTCGCTGGGCGCGATGTCCCAGGCTCACGGCTCGCGCGACCGTTACTTCCAGGACACGACCTCGGAACTCGAGAAGCTGGTGCCCGAAGGTGTCGAGGGCCGCCTGCCCTACAAGGGCAGCATCGTGGCCATCCTGCACCAGCTCACCGGCGGGCTGCGCGCAGCGATGGGTTACACCGGCAGCGGCAGCATCGACCAGATGCGCACGCAGCCGCAGTTCGTGCGCATCACCGGCGCGGGCATGCGCGAGAGCCACGTGCACGACGTGACCATCACCAAGGAAGCGCCGAATTACCGTGTCCGCTGAGCAACCGACCGTGCGCCCGCCCGACATCCACGCGCACCGGGTCCTGATTCTCGACTTCGGCGCGCAGTACACGCAGTTGATCGCTCGCCGCGTGCGCGAATCGGGCGTCTACTGCGAGATCCACCCCTGGGACATGAGCGATGCGGACGTTCGGGCATTCGCGCCGCGCGGCGTGATCCTCTCCGGAGGGCCGGAGTCCGTCACCGACGAAGTGCCTCCGCGGGCGCCGGTGAGCGTGTTCGAGGCCGGCGTGCCGGTGCTCGGCATCTGCTACGGCATGCAGACCATGGCACAACAGCTCGGCGGGCGCGTGACGCCGGCCGATCACCGCGAATTCGGCTACGCGCAGGTCACGGTCACGAGGCCGTGCCGCCTGTTCGACGAACTGCGCGACCACTCCGACGCCGACGGGCGCGCGGTGCTCGACGTGTGGATGAGCCACGGCGACCGCGTCGATGCGCTGCCGCCCGGGTTCGTTGCTGTGGCCGGCACGCAGAGCGCGCCGCTTGCGGCAATGGCGGACGAGTCGCGGCGCTTCTACGCGGTGCAGTTCCACCCCGAGGTCACGCATACGCTGCAGGGTGAGCGGCTGATCGAGCGCTTCGTGCGCGAGATCTGCGGCTGCGAGGCCCGCTGGGAGCCGGGCAACATCGCGGCGGACGCGATCGCACGCGTGCGTGAGCAGGTCGGCAGCGACCGCGTGCTGCTCGGGCTTTCGGGTGGCGTCGATTCGTCAGTGGTGGCTGCGCTGCTGCACCGCGCGATCGGTGAGCAGCTGGTTTGCGTGTTCGTGGACCATGGGTTGCTGCGCGAGGGCGAGGGTGACCAGGTGATGCGCACGCTCGGCGAGAACATGGGCGTGCGCGTGATCCGCGTGAACGCGGCGGAGCGCTTCCTCGGCGCACTGAAAGGCGAGGCGGACCCCGAGCGCAAGCGCAAGATCATCGGGCGCCTGTTCGTCGAGGTGTTCGAGGAGCAGTCGCACAAGCTCGAAGGCGTGCGCTGGCTCGCGCAGGGTACGATCTACCCGGACGTGATCGAGTCGGCCGGCGCGAAGACCGGCAAGGCGCACGTGATCAAGTCGCACCACAACGTCGGCGGCCTGCCCGAGCACATGAAGCTGGGGCTGGTAGAGCCGCTGCGCGAGCTCTTCAAGGACGAGGTGCGTCGCCTGGGCCTCGAACTCGGCCTGCCGCGCGAAATGGTATTCCGCCACCCGTTCCCGGGGCCGGGCCTCGGAGTGCGCATCCTTGGCGAAGTGTCGCAGGAATATGCCGACCTGCTGCGCAAGGCCGACCGCATATTCATCGACGAGCTGCGCGCACACGGACTCTACGACAAGACCAGCCAGGCCTTTGCGGTGTTCCTGCCGGTGCGCTCGGTCGCGGTGATGGGCGACGGTCGCCGCTACGACTACGTGATCGCGCTGCGCGCGGTCGAGACGGTGGATTTCATGACTGCGCGCTGGGCGCGGCTTCCCTATGAATTCCTCGACTTGTGCGCGCGGCGCATCATCAACGAGGTCAAGGGTATCTCGCGCGTCACCTACGACATCTCGGGAAAGCCGCCCGCGACGATCGAGTGGGAATGACGGAGCAGGCGCCCGGCGGCTCCCCGGCCGCCGCAGATCCGACCGATCTCGCGTTCATGTCGCGTGCGCTGGAGCTGGCGCGGCAGGCCGCTGCCGCCGGCGAGGTGCCGGTGGGTGCGGTAGTCGTCAAGGACGGCGAGATCGTTGCCGAGGGGTGGAACCGGCCTATCGGCACCTGCGACCCGACTGCGCATGCCGAGATCATCGCGCTGCGCGCGGCCGGCGTTGCGCTCGATACCTATCGCCTGACCGACACCACGTTGTACGTAACGCTCGAGCCCTGCGCGATGTGCGCCGGGGCAATGGTCCACGCCCGGGTGAAGCGGCTGGTCTTCGGCGCGACCGACCCGCGCGCGGGCGCCGCTGGCAGCGTGTTCAACGTGGTGCAGAATCCGGCGCTCAACCACCGTATCGAAGCGGAGGGCGGCGTACTCGCGGAGCAGTGCGGCACCCTGCTCAGGGGTTTCTTCGCAGCACGCAGGTGAGCGTGCGGCGGCCCTTGTTCAGCGCTTCGGCGGTCCCTTGGCCGGCGGGCCGGCCGCTTCCGGCCGCGCTTCATTCGCAGCTGCTTCGGCGCCCGTCGGCGCCGGGCTGCCCGTGCCCATGACCTCCAGGATGTCCAGGTAGGCCTGAACGTTTTCCACGTAGCGCACCGGCTCCCACCCGCGCGCGTAGCCGTGGCGGGTGCGCGTGTACCACCTCTCCTGGCTCAGCAGCGGAAGCGTCTCGCGGACGTCCTCCCAGCGGTCGGGATCGCGGCCGGTCTGCTGCGCGAGCACGCGCGCGTCCTCGACGTGGCCGTAGCCGACGTTGTACGAGGCGACCGCGAACCAGGTCCGGTCGGGCTCGGGAATGCGGGACGGCACCGTATCGAGCATCTGCGCAAGGTACTTGGCGCCGCCGATGATGCTGGCCTGGGGATCGTGGCGATTGCGGAAACGCATCATCTCGGCGGTGTCCGCGGTCAGCTGCATCAGTCCGCGGGCGCCTGAGAACGAAACCGCCGACGGATCCCACTTCGATTCCTGGTAGCCCATCGCGGCGAGCAGGCGCCAGTCGACCCGGTACTGCAGCGCGGCGTTCTTGAACCACAGCTGGTACAGAGGCAGCCGGCTCTCGACGTGCTCGATGAAATTGCGCGACAGGAGGTAGTCGAAACTGTCGCTGTTACCGAAGTAACGGTCCAGCAGCAGGCCAACCGAGCCGCCGGCCCGCGACAGGATGAAAAATGCGTTGACCCGGTCGAGGATGCTGTAATCGTGGCTCGCCGTGTTCACGACCCAGGCGACTGCGCGCTCCGGCGACAGGTCCAGCGCGATGGCGAGGTCCGGGTGCATCGGTCGATTGAGCGCGAATTCCGTGGAACTCGCGAGCGTGAACTGTGCCGTGCCCCTGGAGACTTCGTTCAGGATCTGCTCGGTGTCCGTGTCCGCTCGCTCGATCCAGGCCAGGTCCGGCTCGACCAGTCTCAGCTCCTCGAGTGTGCGCAGGTGGGCGCTGCCGGCAGCCACTTCGATCCGGCCGCGGCCGGCAGCCTTCATCGAAGCTGGGCGGGGCGCACTGCGACGCTGTACCAGATGCTCGCGGACCAGGGCGTAGCCGGGACCGAAGCTGACGCCCTCCGGCAACGGGATGCCGGTGGTGATCCCGGCGGCAGCGATGTGGGCACGTCCCGTCCTCACTTCGTTCAGCGCGGCTTCACGGGTCCGCACGGTGTAGAGCCGCAGCGAGACGCCCAGGTCCTCGGCGAAGCGACTCGCGAGTTCGTAGGCCAGTCCCTCCGGCCCATGGCTGCCCAGGTAATAGGCGTCGGGGCTGTTACGGGTCGCCACCCTGAGTTCCCCATCCGCCAGGATCCGGGCGAGCAGCGGCGGCGGTTGCGAACAGGTGGTCAGGGCCAGCATCGCGACCAGTGCAAGCAAGGCTTTCATTGTTTGTATAGAATACGCGGCCCTCGGAGAGGTACCGAAGCGGTCATAACGGCGCCGACTCGAAATCGGATGGGGGCATAACCGCCCCACGTGGGTTCGAATCCCACCCTCTCCGCCAACTTTTTCCTGCCCGTGCGGCGGCCGGCAAGCGGCTCGCCGGAACAGTCGGCCGCGGCGTTGCGCGCTTCAGCTGTCGTTTCGCGTGGCGCGCCGCGAGGCCATGTCCGCGCGGGCAGCCTCGTATGCGCTCGTGAATGCTTCCGCGAACGGGTGCGGCAGGCCCTCGGCCCCGTTCTGAGTCACCATGCGGAACAATTCGCAGTAGTGCTCCCAGTATTTCGGGCGCGGGTCCTGCCCCGGGGCGATGGTGCGGGACCGGCCATCCTCGAACTGGTCCGCGACGTTGGTGGGGCCGAGCTGCGCGAGCAGCACGGAGAGCCCCTCGCGGATTGCGGAATTGACTGCGGCCTCGTGCTCCTTTGCCTCGAGCAGCACGTCCCGCAGCGCCTCGACCGGTCCGCCGATCGAGCGGCCGTGGGACTCCAGCAGGCGCGTGAGGGCCTGTTCGACGCTGGTGGAGTTGCGCAGCGGGTTGCTCAGGGTTGCTGGCGCCGGCGCCGGCTGTGTTGCCGGGCCTGCCGCCGCTCGCGCGTGCTGCAGGTCCGTGACGCCGACGACCGCCTCGCGCAGCAGCTGGCCCGCGACCAACGGAAGCATCGACTGCGCCTCGGGCGTCAGCGTTGACGGATCGATGCCTGCACCACGGCAGAAGGCCTGCACCGCGTTGCCGAGGTCGGTCCAGGCAGTGGCCTGCTGGTGGAATGGCAAGGTCTGCTGGCGGGCCTCGATTCGGCTCTGTCGCCGCGCCAGCGCGTCGGCGAGTTCCTGGCGCGTGACGGCCCGGGTCTTCAGTGCCCAGTCGGCAGGCTTGGCCGATGCCGGCTCCGGCGTATCGTCCGGTGGGCTGGCCTGCGCCTGCTCGGCCTCGTCGTCGCTGGCGTCCGGCTCGTCCTGCACGGCCGCTGCTGGCTCTCCCGGAAATCCTTCGGTAACTTGAGCCCGAACGCATTGCGGATCGAGATCGAGCTCGAGTCGCCCGCGTCGCGCTGCGCGAACAGGCTGTCGACGTCGAAGCCGGCGTTGATCCCGGAGTCGAGGTGCTTCTCGGCCGAGTGCAGCTCCGAGGCCGCCGGCAGGAAGTCGATGCGGTCGTCGACGCTCACCAGGATCTCGTAGTCGCCCATGCGCAGGCGGTCACCATCCTGCAGCGCGACGGGCCCGGTCTCCGCGACCGTGTCGTCTGAATCATTGACGAACACGCCGTTGGTGCTGTGGTCATTGATCCAGTAGTGCCCGGTGCGGTAGGCGATGTCGCAGTGGTGTCCCGACACCAGCCGCTTCTGGTCGGGCAGTATCCAGTCGTTGTCCGGGGCCCGGCCGATCGAACCGCCGTTCACGCCGAACACGCGCGAGCGGCCCTCGCCGAGTTCACGGTACTGGTCGCTGATGACGCGGAGCTTGATGGCCATGGTGTGGGCGTACTTGTAATATGCTTGGACCCGAATCCGCAAGTACGCCATGGCCGCCAGCAACATTTTCAAGGTCGTTTTCCACAACCAGGGCAAGGTTTACGAGATCTATGCCCGAAAGGTCGGCCACGGCTCGCTTTTCGGCTTCGTCGAGGTCGAGGAACTCGTGTTCGGGGAGCGCTCGGCGGTGGTCGTGGACCCGTCCGAGGAACGCATCCAGTCTGAGTTTGCCGGGGTAAAGCGCACCTACCTGCCGCTGCACGCGGTGATCCGCATCGACGAGGTGCGCAAGAGCGGCGTGAGCAAGGTGGTCGCTGCAGAGGGCTCGAACGTCACGCAGTTCCCGTACCCGGTGTACACGCCCGGAGACCCGGGCACGCGCCGCTAGCGTGGCTTTCCCGCGCTGGTCCGGGCCGGGGCGCTCCGGTATCATTCCGCGCCCCTGCCAGACCGGCCGCGGCACCTAAGGCATGCTCACACTCAGCGGCGCCCCCGCAGCTTCGGATGTCCGCCTCGCGAAACTCCTGTCCTCGATCCGGGAGCGGACCGGCTCGATCGAGCGCCTGGACTGCCGCCATGTCCATTTCGTGGACCTCGAGTGTGACCTCGGGGCCGGCCAGGCGTCGATCCTCGAATCACTGCTCCGCTACGGGCCCGAGACCCCGGCCGTCTCGCCGGCCGGTGAGATGCTGCTGGTCGTGCCGCGCTTCGGCACGGTGTCGCCCTGGTCCAG
Source organism: uncultured Gammaproteobacteria bacterium (assembly GCA_963846305.1). Classification (GTDB taxonomy): domain Bacteria; phylum Pseudomonadota; class Gammaproteobacteria; order Steroidobacterales; family Steroidobacteraceae; genus RPQJ01. Next base: position 58,200 of record CAWJVK010000001.1, on the reverse strand, counting down.
CAAGGCGACCGACATTGCCCATGTCTGTGGCCTCGCGTCGGTGCGCCGCATCGAGCGCGGCGTCGCGTACTACCTCGACGGGCCGCAGCGCCTGGCCGATGAGGAATGGCGCGAGGTGGCCGGTCTGCTGCACGATCGGATGACCGAGGCCGTGCTGCGCGATCCCGCGCAGGCGGCTGGCCTGTTCCGGCATGCCTCGCCCAGGCCGCTGGCGACCGTGCCGCTCGCCGCGCAGGGACGAGCGGCCCTGGAGTCAGCGAACGGTACGCTCGGGCTGGCGCTTTCGGACGACGAGATCGACTACCTGGTGGATGCATTCCGCGCGCTCGGGCGCGATCCTGCGGACGTCGAACTGATGATGTTCGCGCAGGCCAACTCCGAGCACTGCCGCCACAAGATTTTCAACGCCGACTGGATCGTGGACGGCGTGCGCGGCGACAAGTCGCTGTTTGCGATGATCCGCAACACGCATGCCCGCAGTCCGCAGGGCGTGCTGTCGGCCTACCGCGACAACTCCGCGGTGATCGAGGGCTGGCAGGGACGCCGCTGGTTCGCGCAGCCGGGCGGCGGTCCCTACGCCGGTGCCGACGAGCCCATCGACATCCTGATGAAGGTCGAGACGCACAATCACCCGACCGCGATTTCGCCGTTCCCGGGCGCAGCCACGGGCTCGGGCGGCGAAATCCGCGACGAGGGTGCGACGGGTCGCGGTTCGAAACCCAAGGCCGGGCTGGTCGGCTTCTCGGTCTCGAACCTGCGCATTCCCGGCGCGGTGCAGCCCTGGGAGCAGGACCTGGGCAAGCCCGACCGGATCGTGTCCGCGCTCACGATCATGCTCGAAGGCCCGGTCGGCGCGGCGTCCTTCAACAACGAATTCGGGCGGCCGGGCATCTGCGGCTACTTCCGCACCTTCGAGCAGCGCGTCGAGGCCGATGGGCGCTCACCGCTGCGCGGCTACCACAAGCCGATCATGATCGCCGGCGGACTCGGCAACATCCGCCGGCAGCACGTCGAGAAGTCACGCATCGAGGCTGGCGCCAGTATCGTGGTGCTCGGCGGCCCCGCAATGCTGATCGGGCTCGGTGGCGGCGCGGCCTCGTCCGTCGGCGCCGGCGCCAGTTCCGCGGACCTCGACTTCGCATCGGTGCAGCGCGGTAACCCGGAGATCCAGCGCCGCGCCCAGGAAGTCATCGACGCCTGCTGGGGCCTGGGCGAGGCAAACCCGATCCTGCTGATCCATGACGTCGGTGCCGGCGGCCTGTCGAACGCAGTACCGGAGTCGGTGGCGCACGACGGCTGCGGTGGTCGCGTCAACCTGCGCAAGGTGCAGAGCGACGAGCCCGGCATGTCGCCACTGGAAATCTGGTGCAACGAGGCCCAGGAGCGCTACGTCCTGATCGTGGAAGCCGCGCAAATCGGGCAGTTCGCGGCGTTCTGCGAGCGTGAGCGCTGCCCGTATGCGGTCATCGGCGAGGTGACCGGCGACGGGCTGCTGTCGGTGAGCGATCCGCTGTTCGGCAACGAACCGGTGTCGATGCCGCTCGACACGCTGCTCGGAAAGCCGCCGCGCATGACCCGCGACGTGCGCAGGCTGCCCGGCGCATCCGACGACTTCGACGCCAGCGACGTGAACCTGCGCGAGGCGGCATTCCGCCTGCTCAGGCTGCCGACCATCGCCGACAAGACCTTCCTGATCACCATCGGCGATCGTTCGGTCGGCGGCATGATCAGCCGCGACCCGCTGGTCGGCCCCTGGCAGGTGCCGGTGAGCGACGTGGCCGTGACGCTGAGCGACTATTTCTCCTCGCGCGGCGAGGCGATGGCGATGGGCGAGCGCACGCCGCTCGCGCTGCTCGATCCGGCTGCCGCGGCGCGCATGGCGGTGGCCGAGGCCGTGACCAACATCGCGGCCGCCGACATCGCGCGCATCGAGGACATCCGCCTGTCCGCGAACTGGATGGCGGCCTGCGGCGAGCCCGGCGAGGACGCGGACCTCTACGACGCAGTGCGCGCGGTGGGCGAGGAGCTGTGCCCCGCACTCGGCATCGCGATCCCGGTGGGCAAGGACTCGCTGTCGATGAAGACTGCCTGGCAGGCGGCCGACGGCGTCCGCAAGGTGGTCGCACCGGTGTCGCTGGTGATCTCGGCATTCGCACCGGCCCGCGATGCGCGCCGCACGCTCACTCCACAGCTGCGAACCGACCGCGGCGAGACCGTCCTGCTGTTGGTGGACCTCGGTCGTGGCCGCAACCGGCTGGGCGGATCCTGCCTGGCGCAGGTGTATGGCCGGGTCGGTTCGACCGCGCCGGACTGCGACGACCCGTCGCTGCTGCGCGCATTTTTCGCCGCGCTGGTGCGGCTTCGCGAGCTGGGACTGGTGCTCGCCTATCACGACCGCTCCGACGGCGGACTGTTCGTCACACTGTGCGAAATGGCATTTGCGGGGCGCTGCGGCATCGAGGCCGAACTCGAGGCGGGCGAGACGCGCGACGCGGCGGCGCTGTTCGCGGAGGAGCTTGGCGCCGTGCTGCAGGTCGAAGCAGCCTCGGCCGAGCGCGCGCTGCAGGTGCTGCGCGCGGCGGGGCTCGGCGACTGCGCGCGGCAGGTCGGTCGTGTGACCGGCGACGATGCGCTCACGGTGCGCATCGGCGGCAGAACGGTCTTCGCAGCCAGCCGCACCGAACTGCGCCGCGCCTGGTCCGAGACCAGCTTCCGCATGCAGGCGATGCGTGACAACCCGGCCTGCGCGTCGGAGGAATTCGAACGCGCCACCGACGCCGCGGACCCGGGCCTGCAGGCGCGGCTCACGTTCGACCCGGCCGCGGACGTTGCCGCGCCGTTCATCGCGAAGGGCACGCGCCCGCAGGTCGCAATCCTGCGCGAGCAGGGAGTGAACAGCCAGGTCGAGATGGCCGCCGCATTCCACCGCGCCGGATTCGCGCCGGTGGACGTTCACATGACGGACCTGATCGCCGGCCGTGCACGACTCGACTCCTACGCGGGCCTGGTCGTCTGCGGCGGCTTTTCCTACGGCGACGTGCTCGGGGCCGGCGAGGGCTGGGCGAAGTCGATCCTGTTCAATCCGGCGCTGCGGGCCGAGTTCGAGGCCTATTTCGCCAGGCCCGGCAGCTTCACGCTGGGCGTCTGCAATGGCTGCCAGATGATGGCGGCGCTGAAGTCGCTGGTGCCGGGCGCGGCGCGTTGGCCGAGGTTCGTGCGCAACCGCTCCGAACAGTTCGAGGGCCGCGTCGGTCTGGTCGAGGTGCTGCAGTCGCCGTCGATCTTCCTCGGCGGCATGGCAGGCTCGGTGATGCCCATCGCGGTCGCGCACGGCGAGGGGCGCGCGGAATTTGGCGACGCGGTCGCTGCGGATGACTGCATTGGCAGCGGTCTCGTCAGCATGCGGTTCGTGGACAACCACGGTCGTACGACGGCGGCGTACCCGGCCAACCCCAACGGATCGCCGGGCGGCATCACCGGCCTCACCAGCGCCGACGGCCGCGCGACGATATTGATGCCGCACCCGGAGCGCGTGTATCGCACGCTGCAGAATTCATGGCACCCCGATGAGTGGGGCGAGGACAGCGGCTGGATGCGGATGTTCCGCAATGCGCGCGCCTGGGTCGGCTGACTGCGGGTCCCTCCGGCCTCATTGCACCGCGCGCGTGTCAAGTGCCTGCCCGCGGGGACGCCGGCAATCCATCCATGGAGGCTCGCGCGCAGCATCCGTGCCGCGCGACGCGCTGCGGACAGGCACCTGACGCGCAAGCCTGTGCGACGTTGGAGTGTCAGTCGCCGCGGGCGGCGCGGCCGATCGGAGTGATCTTGTCGAGCGTCTCTTCGGCGAAGAAGCGGCGAACCATCATGGCCTGCTGCAGCTTTCCCTTGCGCACGTAGGCCTGGTAGAGCATGTCCTTGACCAGTTCGAGCAGCACGCTCGCCTCGTAGACGCCGAGCTCAGGCATCGAGGGCGAGGCGTCGGCATCCGAGCCGAACAGCACCTTTTTCACGACGGCGAACGTGTCGCCGTCGATCTCGGCCATCTCGCGCGCCTCGTTGACCTGGTTGTAGATCCGCAGGCGCCCGTTTTCACCGAGGTTGGCGACCACCACCTGTGTCGTGCGCCTGCACATCGACGCAAAGGCATTGAAGTGGCCGGCCGAATAGCAGCCCAGCGCCTCGCGGAACAGCGTCTCGCAGTCCTCGGGCAGGTAGGTGAAGTTGAACTTCTCGCGCGCGCGTTCGAGTTCGACGAAGTGGTTGGCAAGCTCGACGCGGTTCGCCGCGTACATCTTCACCGCGAATCGCAGGAAGATCGGGGCGTTGCAGGAGTCGCAGCGGTAGACGATGCCCACCTGGCTGGGCCGGTTCGCGACCAGTTCCGAGTACTGCGGGATCGACACCGCGGTGATGTGCGAGAACACCTGGCAATGCGGGCAGTTGAGCGCAAGGCTGCGCTCCTGGTCATGATGAAGGCGGCCGTTCGAGTCGACGTGGACTGACATCTGGCTGCATCCGCAAGGCTGGCTGAGGTACTGGCCCGAGTGTAGCCGATGCCGCGGCACGCGGCACGCGTTCAACCTCGCGGTGGCGCGACCACGGGGATCTCGGTGCTCGCCGGTCGCGCAGCCAGGCCGTCGGCCGTCGCGACGATGCTGAACCGCGCCCCGTCCGCCATGGGCTGCCATGGGACCGCCGTGACCCGAGCCTCCGCGTAGCGCGACCAGCGCGGGTGGCCGCCCACCAGGGTCCAGACGTCCACCCCTGCGTCGCGGGCCAGCGCATAGCTGCGGCCGGCGTCGCTGCCGGTTCCGGTCGCACCGGCGCCCGGGCCGGATTCGAGCCGCTCCAGCCGGTACGCGGGCTGCAGGCCGAGGTCCGTCGCCAGTCCGCGCCAGTCCAGTGTCCGTGCCTCGATGCGCCAACTGTCGCCGTCCAGTTCGAAGACCTGCACGCGGCCCCACGGCAGCCGCACCAGGGTAGCCCGGTAGTGGCCCGGTCCGGCCTCGTCGAAGTGGATTTCGGCGACTGCCATGCCGCTTCGCAGGGGTTCATAGCTTGCCAGGCCGTCGGCCGCGGTCCACAGGCAGGCCGCCGCTGCGGCGCAGGCAACCGCCAGTGCCGCGTGTCCCAGTGACGGGAGGCGGCGCCGTGCCAGCCATCGGCTCCAGGCGAGCAGCGCGGCGACCAGCGCGAAGCAGGCGAGGGTGACGGCTGTGCCTCGCACGGCAAGCCTACGTGATCAGTCGCGCGAGTTCGCCGCTGCGGACCAGCTCGGCCAGCGCTGCGATGTCGCGATCGAGCCGGTGGTCGCGGGCACGGTATGGCACCCGCTCGCGGACCGCTGCGTGCACGCGCTGCAGTTCCGGCGTCGTGGCCAGCGGTCGCATGCAGTCGATCGCGTGCGCGGCCGCGAGCAGTTCGATGCCAAGCACGGTCGCGGTGTTGGCGCAGATTTCCAGCAGCTTGCGACCGGCCCAGGGCGCCATGCTGACGTGGTCCTCCTGCCCGGCAGACGTCGGCAGGCTGTCCACCGAGGCCGGGTGCGCGTAGGTCTTGTTCTCCGAGACCAGCGCGGCCGCCGTCACGTGCGCCATCATGAAGCCCGACTCCAGGCCCGGCTCCGTCGCAAGGAACATGTTGAGGTTGGGGTTCACGCGGCGGTCGAGCAGGTCGATGCGCCGCTCCGAGATGCTTGCGAGTTCCGCGACCGCGATGGCGAGAAAGTCACTCACGAAGCCGATCGGCTCGGCGTGGAAGTTTCCGCCCGACAGGATGTCGTCACCGAAGACCAGCGGGTTGTCGGACACGCCGTTCGCAGCCGCAGCGAGCACCTCGCGGGCGTGGCCGAGCGTGTGCTCGACGGCACCGAACACCTGTGGCATGCAGCGCACCGCATAGGGGTCCTGCACGCGCTCGCAGTCCGCGTGGCTGCGGCGGATCTCGCTGTCGGTCAGCAGGCTGCGCAGGCGCGCGGCAACCCGGGCCTGGCCCGGGAGACGGCTGGCCTGCTGGATACGATCGTCGAACGGGGCATGGCTGCCCGCCAGCCCCTCTACCGTGAGCGCCCCGGCCGCGATCGATGCGTCGAGCAGACGCTCCGCCTGGAACAGGCCCTCGAGCGAAAGGGCCAGCGAGAGCTGCGTGCCGTTGAGCAGCGCCAGTCCTTCCTTCGCCTCCAGTTCGAGCGGTTCGTGTCCAGCCGCCGCGGGGGCTGCATGCCCTTCGATCGTGTCGCCGGCGCGGGTGGCTTCGCCTTCACCGGCAAGCGCGAGCGCGACGTGCGCGAGCGGCGCGAGGTCACCGGACGCGCCGACCGATCCCTGTGCCGGAACGACCGGCAGCACGTCCGCGTTGAGGAAGGCGAGCAGCATCTCCGCGACCAGCGGTCGCGCACCGGAAAAGCCCGCCGCAAGACTGTTGGCCTTGAGCAGCAGCATCCTGCGGACGATTGCAGCCGGTAACGGTCGCCCGGTCCCGCAGGCGTGGCTGCGGACCAGGTTTAGCTGCAGCTTGCGGGTCTGAGGCGCCGGGATGACCTTGTTCGCGAAAGCACCAAAGCCGGTGTTGATGCCGTAGGTCACGTCGCCGCGATCGATCGCGCGCCGCACTGCGCCCCGCGACGCCTCCATGCGCTCGTGCGCGGCCGGCGCGAGCGTCACCCGCGGACGCCGCGACTCGAAGCCGCGCAGTTGGGCAAGCGACAGGCGGGTGCCGTCGATCTCGAGCGTCGGTCTGGTCCTGGACATGCGGTCTCCCTGCTCGAGTGTAACCGCTTCAGGCGTGCAGGCTGCGATAACGCATCCGGTGCGGCTGCTCGGCGTCATCGCCGCGCCGGCGCTTCAGGTCCTCGACATACTCGGTGTAGTTGCCCTCGAACCACACGACCTCGCTGTCGCCTTCGAATGCGAGGATGTGGGTCGCGATGCGGTCGAGGAACCAGCGGTCATGCGAAATGACCACGGCGCAGCCGGGGAAGGAGAGCAGCGCCTCCTCGAGCGCGCGCAGCGTCTCGACGTCGAGGTCGTTGGTTGGCTCGTCGAGCAGGATGACGTTGCCGCCTTCCTTCAGCACCTTGGCCAGGTGCACGCGGTTGCGCTCGCCGCCGGACAATTCGCCGATCACTTGCTGCTGCTGCGAGCCTCGGAAGTTGAAGCGTCCCACGTAGGCGCGCGAGGGCGTCTCGTAATTGCCGACCTTCAGCATGTCGAGGCCGTTCGATATCTCCTGCCAGACCGTCTTCCTGTCGTCGAGCGTCTGCCGCGACTGGTCCACGTACGCGAGTTGCACGCTCGGTCCCATGCGGATCTCGCCGGAGTCGGCCGTCTCCTGCCCGGTGATGATGCGGAACAGCGTGGTCTTGCCGGCGCCGTTCGGGCCGATGATGCCGACGATGCCGCCCTGCGGCAGGTTGAAATCCATGTTCTCGAACAGGATCTTCTCACCGTAGGCCTTGGACAGGCCCTTCGCCTCGACCACGAGGTCACCGAGGCGCGGACCGGGAGGAATGTAGATCTCGTTGGTCTCGTTGCGCTCCTGGAACTCGCGCGACTGCAGTTCCTCGAAGCGCTGCATGCGCGCCTTGCTCTTGGCCTGGCGGGCTTTCGGGTTCTGCCGGACCCACTCGAGCTCGCGCGCGAGCATTTTCTTCAGCGCGCCCTGCTGCTGCTCCTCGACCTGAAGGCGCTTCTCCTTCTGCTCCAGCCACGAGGAGTAATTGCCCTGCCAGGGGATGCCATAGCCGCGATCGAGCTCGAGGATCCATCCGGCGACGTTGTCGAGGAAGTAACGGTCGTGCGTCACCGCTATCACCGTACCGGGATACTGCTCGAGGTAATGCTCGAGCCAGCGCACGGACTCCGCATCGAGGTGGTTGGTGGGCTCGTCGAGCAAAAGCATGTCGGGCTTGGAGAGCAGCAGCTGGCAGAGCGCCACGCGCCGCCGCTCGCCGCCGGAGATCTTCGTCACGTCGGCGTCCCAGGGTGGCAGGCGCAGCGCGTCGGCGGCGACTTCGAGCTGGCGTTCCAGGTTGTGGCCGTCCGCAGCCTGGATGATGGCCTCGAGCCTGGCCTGCTCGGCGGCGAGCTTGTCGAAGTCGGCATCCGGCTCGGCGTAGGCGGCGTAGACTGCGTCGAGCCCGGCCAGTGCGTCCTTGATCGCGCTGACCGCCACCTCGACGTTGCCACGTACGTCCTTGGCGGGGTCGAGCTGTGGTTCCTGCTCCAGGAAGCCGATCCGGATGCCCGGCTGGGGCCGGGCCTCGCCCTCGAACTCCTTGTCGATGCCCGCCATGATGCGCAGCAGCGTCGACTTGCCGGAGCCATTCAGGCCGAGCACGCCGATCTTGGCACCCGGGAAGAAACTGAGCGAGATGTCGCGGAGGATCATGCGCTTCGGGGGCACGATCTTTCCGACGCGATTCATGGTGTAGATGAACTGGGCCATGGGATCTCAGGTCGGCTGGGGCGGGAAAAGGGCCGCGATTATGCGGCCTTCGGGCGCATCGCGTCACGGGCGACCGGGCATCGGTCGTAGCACGGGCGCCGGTGTTGCGGTTCGCCCTGTCGGGGACGGCGTGAATCCATCCCTGGAGCCTCGCGCGCGGCGTCCCTGCCGCGCGACGCCCCTCCAGGGCAACCCGCAACACCGGCGCCCTGCGCCGTGCCTGCCGATACGCGCCGGCGTTTGACGTTCGGGGCCACCGACCGGTCGGCGTTGCGAGGGGGTGCTGGGGCGGGGCGGCCGGGGCGTCGCGCGGCAGGGACGCCGCGGAACCGACGTCTTCGCCCGGCGTGCCCGGCCGTGGTTGGCGTTCCACAGCCGTGGCTGCGGGAGTGTACGGTCGCAACCGGCTACAATTGCGCGTTCACGACCGTGGAGTGCCAATGTTCCCCGCCAGCATGAAAATCGCCGGGTTCGACCCGGAGCTCGCAGCCGCGCTCGATCACGAACGCGTGCGCCAGGAAGAACACATCGAGTTGATCGCCTCCGAGAACTACGCGAGCCCGCGTGTGCTCGAGGCGCAGGGCTCGTTGCTGACCAACAAGTACGCCGAGGGTTATCCCGGCAAGCGCTACTACGGTGGCTGCGAGTACGTGGACGTGGCCGAGCAGCTGGCGATCGACCGTGCCAGGAAGCTGTTCGGCGCCGCCTACGCCAACGTGCAGCCGCACTCCGGGTCGCAGGCCAACGTCGCGGCGTACCTGGCGTTGATCAGTCCGGGCGACACCATCCTCGGCATGAGTCTCGACCACGGCGGTCACCTGACCCACGGCGCCAAGGTCAACTTCTCCGGCAGGATATTCAACGCCGTGCAGTACGGCCTGGATCCTGCGACCGGCGAAATCGACTATGCCCAGGTCGAGCGCCTGGCCCTCGAGTACAAGCCGAAGCTGGTCGTGGCCGGCTTCTCGGCGTATTCACGCGTGGTTGACTGGGCGCGGTTCCGCGCCATTGCCGACGCGGTCGGCGCGTATTTCCTGGTGGACATGGCGCACGTCGCCGGACTGGTGGCCGCGGGCGTCTACCCGAATCCCGTGCCGTACGCCGACGTCGTGACATCCACCACGCACAAGACACTGCGTGGGCCGCGCGGCGGCCTGATCCTTGCGCGCGAGAATGATGAAATAACCAGGAAGCTCAGCTCGATGATCTTCCCGGGCACACAGGGCGGTCCGCTGATGCACGTCATCGCCGCCAAGGCAGTTGCGTTCCTCGAGGCGATGCAACCGGAATTCGCGGGCTACCAGCAGCAGGTGGTGGCAAACGCCCGTGCCATGGTCACGGCGCTCATCGGCCGCGGCCATCGTATCGTCTCGGGCGGCACCGACAACCACCTGTTCCTGGTGGACCTGGTCGAGAAGGGCGTCACCGGCAAGGACGCGGACGCGGCGCTCGGGCGCGCCAACATCACGGTCAACAAGAACACCGTGCCGAACGATCCGCGCTCGCCATTCGTCACCAGCGGCCTGCGCATCGGCACGCCGGCGGTCACGACCCGCGGGTTCCGCGAGGCGGAGGTCACGCAGTTGTCCGGCTGGATTGCCGACGTGCTGGACGATGTCGGCAACGAGGCGATGATAGACCGCACGCGCCAGGCGGTGCTCGAGGTCTGCCGGCGCTATCCGGTCTACGGGTAGGCGGAGTCGGGCGGACCGGCCATGCACTGCCCGTTCTGCAACCACGAGGAGACCAAGGTCATCGACTCGCGCCTCGCGGCCGAAGGCCAGCAGGTGCGCCGGCGGCGCGAGTGCCTGAAGTGCGATGAGCGGTTCACGACCTTCGAGTCGGCCGAACTGGTGATGCCGAGGGTCGTGAAGAGCGATGCGACGCGCGAGCCCTTTGACGAGTTGAAGCTGCGCTCGGGCATGTTGAAGGCGCTGGAGAAGCGACCGGTGTCGAGCGAGTCGGTCGACGCCGCGGTGAACCATGTCTGCCACAAGCTGCGCACGCTCGGCGAGCGGGAAGTGCCGGCGCGACTGGTCGGGGAACTGGTGATGGACGAACTGCACCGACTCGACGAGGTGGCGTACGTGCGCTTTGCCTCGGTTTATCGCAGCTTCCAGGACGTGGACGCCTTCCGCGAGGAGATCGAGCGCCTGCAGCACCGTCGGCCCCAGTCCGTCGAGGACCTGCAACTCGGCCTGTGGTCCGGCGTCGAGCCGGAGGATCACGGCAAGTGAGTGATTTTTCCGCCGACGACCGGCGCTTCATGCAGCGCGCGCTCGAGCTCGCCGGGTCCGGCCTGTACTCGACGCCGCCCAATCCGGCCGTCGGCTGCGTGCTCGAGCGCTGGGGCCAGGCGGTCGGCGAGGGTTTCCACGCGCGCGCCGGCGGCGCGCACGCCGAAGTCGTCGCGTTGGAAAAGGCTGGCGCAACGGCTGCCGGTGCCACGGCCTACGTCACGCTGGAACCGTGTTCGCACCATGGCAGGACGCCGCCCTGCGTCGACGCGCTGATCGCGGCCAAAGTGGCCCGGGTGGTGGTTGCGATGCGCGACCCGAACCCGGCCGTGGACGGCGGCGGTCTCGCGCGCCTCGCCGCCGCGGGCATCGCGACCGAAGTCGGCCTGATGTCGGACGATGCGCTGGAGCTGAACCGTGGATTCGTGAGCCGCATGACGCGCGCCCGCCCCTGGGTCACGTTGAAGCTCGGCGCGAGCCTCGACGGTCGCACCGCACTTGCAAACGGCACCAGCAAGTGGATCACCGGTGAACCCGCGCGTGCCGACGTGCAGCGGCTGCGCTCGCGCGCCTCCGCGGTCATCACCGGCAGCGGGACCGTGGTGGCGGACGACCCGCTGCTCACCGCGCGCGACCAGCGCTTCGAGCTGCGCGGTCGCCGGCCATTGCGGGTCGTGCTCGACAGCTCGCTGCGAACCCCGCCACAGGCCCACCTGCTGTCGGTCGCCGGGCCGACATTGTTTTCACCCGCGACGCGCAATCCGGGCCCGCCGCAAGCCTTCGTGAAGCGGGCGCCATGGTCGAGGCCGTGCCAGCCGGCGAGGGCGGCCTGGACATCCCGTCGGTGCTGGCCAGGCTCGCGGCGCTCGAGTGCAACGAGGTGCTGGTCGAGGCTGGCCCGACGCTGGCGGGCGAGTTCCTGCGTGCGGGACTGGCTGACGAGATCGTCGTCTACATGGCGCCGGTGGTGCTCGGCAGCGCGGCGCGCAGCCTGTTCAACATGCCGGCCCTCGAACGGATGTGCGACCGCTGCGAATTCGAATGGCACGACGTGGACCGGGTCGGCGACGACCTGCGATTGACACTGCGCCCGCGGCGCAACGAGGTGGGTTGATGTTTACCGGGATCGTGCAGGGCGTGGGCCGGATTCGCTCGGTGGAGCCCTGTGGCGGCGACGTGACGCTGTGGATCGAGACCGGGACGGTGCCGCTCGACGAGGTGCGGGTGGGCGGCAGCATCGCAGTGGGGGGTGCCTGCTTGACGGCGACACAGCTCGAGGCCGCTGCGTTCGCGGCCGACGTTTCACGCGAGACGCTGACGCACACGACGCTGGGCGCGGCGGTGGCCGGGACCCGGGTCAACATCGAGAAAGCACTGACGGCGGGCCAGCCGCTCGGCGGCCACTATGTCACCGGTCACGTTGACGGAGTGGGCCGGGTACTGTCGCGGCACGACGACGCGCGGTCGGTGCGGGTGGAATTCGAGGTGCCGGCCGAACTTGCACGCTACGTGGCGCGCAAGGGCTCGATCTGCGTCGACGGGGTGAGCCTGACCGTCAACGGGGTCGACGGGTGCCGCTTCGACGTGAACCTGGTGCCCCACACGCTGGACCTCACGACCCTGGCCGGCTGCGTGCCCGGGACGGCCGTCAACCTCGAGGTCGATATCATCGCCCGTTACCTGGAGCGAATGCTGGAGGCCCGCCGCTGATCGGGAGGCCGGCCAGCGCACCAGCCGCCTGCTACACTTGCGTCCCCGGCTCGGGCACGCCACGCCAGGCAGGGGACACATTTAAATAATACAAATGCTTACGGCCTTTTCTAAATGAGTTCGTTGAACACGATCGACGAGATTCTCGAGGACATCGGCGGTGGCCGCATGGTCATCCTGATGGACGACGAGGACCGCGAGAACGAGGGCGACCTGATCATGGCCGCCTCCAAGGTGCGGCCCGAGGACGTCAACTTCATGGCGCGGTACGGGCGGGGGCTGATCTGCCTGACGCTCACCCGGGATCGTTGCCGGCAGTTGAGGCTGCCGCTGATGGTCAGCGAGACGGATTCCGACCATACCACCAACTTCACGCTGTCGATCGAAGCGGCCGAGGGCGTGACCACCGGCATTTCCGCCTACGACCGGGCGCACACGATCCGCACCGCCGTGGCGCCCGACGCGCGCCCCGAACACCTGCGCCAGCCCGGCCACATCTTCCCGCTGATGGCGCAGCCGGGCGGGGTGCTGACGCGCGCCGGACACACCGAGGCGGGGTGCGACCTGGTGCGCCTCGCGGGCGTGGAACCGGCCGCGGTGATCGTCGAGATCCTGAACGAGGACGGCACGATGGCGCGTCGGCCGCAGCTCGAGGAATTCTCGCGCGAGCACGGGATCAAGATGGGCACGATTGCCGACCTGATCCGCTATCGCCTCGAGAAAGAGCGCTCGGTCGAGCGCATCGCCGAGCGCGAGATAAGAACCGACTTCGGGCCCTTCCGGCTCTGCTGCTACGAGGACCACGTGAACGGCACGGTTCACCTCGCGCTGGTGCGCGGGTCGCTGGACAGCCGCACGGCGCCGCTGGTGCGTGTCCACCTCAAGGACACGGTGCGCGACCTGGTCGGCGCGCACGAGCAGGACCGCAGCTGGAGCCTGCGCAGCGCCATGGAGCGCATTGCGCGCGAGGATTCGGGGGTCATCGTGCTGCTGCGGCCGCACGAGAGCCCGCTCGAGATTGCCGAGGCGGTGCGCTCCGACGGCCGCATCCCCCGCAGTCCGAAGGCCAGCGGGGCGCAGGTGCTGCGCACCTACGGCATCGGCGCCCAGATACTGCAGGACCTCGGCGTGGTGCGCATGCGCGTGCTGAGCGCGCCGAAGCAGATGCACGGCCTGTCGGCCTTCGGGCTCGAGGTGGTCGAGTACGTGGACGAGGGCGGTTGAGGAACCAGCATGGACAACATTCGCACTATCAACGGTGACCTGATTGCACGCGACCTGCGCTTCGCGATCGTGGCGGCGCGCTTCAACGAAATGATCGTGGACTCGCTGGTGCGGGGCGCGGTCGATACGCTGGTGCGACACGGTGCCGCAGAGAAACAAATTGAGCTGGTGCGCGTACCGGGTGCCTTCGACCTGCCACTGGTGGTGCAGAAGATCGCCGCGAGCAAGCGGTGCGACGCCATCGTGGCGCTCGGCGCGGTGATCCGCGGCGCGACGCCGCACTTCGACCACGTGGCGGGGCAGTGCGCCGCCGGACTCTCCAGGGTCTCGCTGGAGACGGGCGTGCCGGTGGCGTTCGGCGTGCTCACCACCGACTCCATCGAGCAGGCCATCGAGCGCGCCGGCACCAAGGCCGGCAACAAGGGCGCGGATGCGGCGCTCTGCGCGCTCGAGCTTGCCAACCTGCTGCGGCGGCTGGACGCCTGATCGTGGCCAAACGCCCCGACAGGACCTCGCGGGCGCGGAGCCTGTCGCGCAAGTTCGCGATGCAGGCGCTGTACCAGTGGCAGCTCACCGGGCAGAGCTGTGCCGAGCTGCGCAACCAGTACGCTGGTGAGGAAGGCTTCACGGACGCCGACCGCGGCTACTTCGAGATCCTGCTCACGGGTACCACCGAAGCGCGGGAATCGCTCGACGAGGCGCTCGGCGCGCTGCTCGACCGTCCCGTGGCACAACTCGACCCTGTCGAACACGCAGTGCTGCTGATCGGCCTCTACGAGCTGCGCGCCCAGCTCGACGTGCCGTACAGGGTGGTGATCAACGAGGGCGTGGACTTGACCAAGCGGTTCGGCGCCACCGACGGGCACAAGTTCGTCAACGCCGTGCTCGATCGGGCCGCGCGCGGCTTGCGCGCCGCCGAACAGTCAGCGGCAGCCCGCGCGCGCGCCTGAGCGGGCTGCGCCGTGGCGCTCGGCGAATTCGACCTGATCGACCGGTTCTTCAGGCGTCCGCCGAAGCGGCGCGACGTGCTGCTCGGCGTCGGCGACGACGCGGCACTGCTGCAGCCGCCAGCCGGACACGCGCTGGTCGCCGCCACCGACACGCTGGTCGAAGGCCGGCATTTCCTGTCAGGCGCTCCCGGCCGTTCCGTCGGACACCAGGCGCTGGCGGTAAACCTGAGCGACCTGGCCGCGATGGGGTCCGATCCCGCATGGGCCCTGCTCTCGTTGTCGCTGCCCGAGGTGCGCGAGGACTGGCTCGAGGATTTCGCCGGCGGTTTCCATTCGCTCGCGGACGCGCAGGGCGTGGAACTGGTCGGCGGCGACACGGTAAGAGGGCCGCTGGTGGTCACCGTCGAAGTGCTCGGCTTCGTCGAGCCGGCGCTTGCACTCAGGCGCTCCGGCGCGCGGCCAGGCGACCTGGTCTACGTGTCGGGCTCGCCGGGCGAGGCGGCGGCCGGGCTGGAGGCGCTGCGACGCGGCGACGCGATGGATTGCGGGGATCCGCTGGTGCTTCGATACCTGTATGCGCAACCGAGGCTCGAGCTTGGTCGCGCGCTGCGGGGGCGGGCCAGTGCCGCGATGGACGTGTCGGACGGCTTGCTCGGCGACCTCGGCAAGCTGTGTGCCGCGAGCGGTGTCGGCGCGCGCCTCGATCTCGAGTCGTTGCCGGTCTCGGCAGCGCTGCTCGCCGCGCAGGGGCGCGAGGCCGGCGAACGCCTGGTGCTGCTGGGCGGCGACGACTACGAGCTGCTGTTCACGCTGCCGGCCGCCGCTGCCGGCCGGTGCGAGGCGGAACTGCGCCGGGCCTGCGCGATCACCCGGATCGGTGAAATCGAGGCGGGCCGCGCGGTTCGCTGCGAGCGTGCGGGTCAGGTCATCCCGCTGGCCGGCGGCGGATACGACCACTTCGGCTGACGGCCGGGGCGACAGGAAATTCGCGCGGACTTCGCTGCTGCCTCGGATCCGCGAGGCAGGTCACGGAACCGCGCAGGGCGCGCCACTATCCTCCCGTGCAACATAACCGGAACTCCGGCCAGCAGCGAATGCCCGTACGCGAAGAATAATGGCAACCCAGAACCTGTACACCGGGACACAGACCCAGCCGATCGTCACGCCGCTGCAGTCCGTACCGGAGCGCATCGGCAAGTACTACGTGGTGCACGAGGTCGGGCGCGGCAGCACCGGCACCGTGTACCTGTCGCACGACCCGTTCTACGGGCGCGACGTCGCGATCAAGTTCTACCACGCAGCCAACGCCGACGACGCCGAGTCGCGCAACGCGCGCCGCATGTTCCTCGGCGAGGCGCACATGGTCGGCAAGCTGCAGCACCCGAACATCGTGCCGATCTTCGACGCGGGCGAGGAAGAGGGGCGGCGCTACGTCGTCACCGAGCACGTGCACGGCGCGCGCACTTTGTCCGCCTATTGCAGGCCGGGCAGCCTGCTGCCGGTGGACCAGGTGATCGGCATCGTCTACAAGTGCGCGAAGGCGCTGCATTACGCCCACTCGCGCGGCGTCGTGCACCGCGACATCAAGCCCTCGAACATCCTGCTGACCCAGGACGGCGACGTGCGCATCGTGGATTTCGGAATCGCGCTGGTCTCCGACTCGGACGTGTCGCGCCTCGAGGGCGTGGCCGGCAGCCCCGCGTACATGTCGCCCGAGCAGGTGCAGGGCCACGACCTCGATCCGCGCTCCGACCTCTATTCGCTCGGCGCCGTGATGTACGAGATGCTGTGCGGCCACCGGCCGTTCCGTGCCGGCGCTCTCGGCAAACTGCTCAGGCAGGTGGTGCAGGCAACGCCCGAGCCGCTGCGCGAGGTGCGTCCCGAAATCCCTCAGGAACTCGAGGCGGTGGTCAACCGCGCGCTGGAGAAGGAACCCGGCAATCGCTATCGCAGCGGTGCGGAGTTCGCCGCCGACCTGACCCGGGTGCACCAGAAGCTGCGTTCTGCGCAGTCGGACATCGACGACGAGGAGCGCTTCGCGGTCTTGCGCCGCCTGCGCTTCTTCCACGATTTCTCGCACGCCGAAATCCGCGAGGTCATGAAGGCAGGGTGCTGGATGGACTGCCAGCCGGGCGAGGCCGTGCTGCGGCCCGGTGACACCGACGACCGCCTGTACGTGGTGGTTTCCGGTTGCGCCAGGGTGAGCCGTTTCGGCGAACTGGCCGGGCGCGTCGAGACCGGCGGCTGCTTCGGCGAGGCCGCGTTCTCCGAGGGCGCGCGGCGCGACACGATGATCGAGGCAGAGGGCCCGCTCACGCTGCTGAAGGTCACGGCGACGCTGCTGGAGCAGGCGTCGATTTCCTGCCAACTGCGCTTCCACAAGGTGTTCCTGCGCGAGTTGATCGGCCGGCTGCAGCGGGGCAGGAAGTCGGGCGAAGTTGCCTAGACGAGGTCGCCTGGGAGAAAAACCTCTAATGGGTCGCAGTTTCGGCTGCCCGCCGGCACTGATTCATGCGTGAGCGTCGGCAGCGGGCCCAGAATTGCCCAGCCGCTATCGCAAGGCCGCAGCTGCCAGCCCAGCATCCGGGTCAAACATGAGCGAACAGAAAACGACTCCGACCAGCACTCCCGCAGCCGGGCATGGCGACGCTGCGGCCGCGCCGCAGACGCGGGAGAAGGAATCCGGGCGCGTGGCCTTCGACGCGCGCGGCAACCCGGTCTGGGAATGGCGGGTCGGCGACGGGCAGTTCGCGCGTGATGCCAGCACCAGCCTGGTGCGAAAGCTCGAGGCGCCGCACCTGAGCCTCGAGGCGACGGCGATCGTGCGCAAGCAGGACGGCAAGCCGCCGCCAGCCAAGGCGCAGTATCCCGCTGGATTCAATCCGTACGACAGCGGAGCCGCGCCCTCTGGCTACTCCCGCCCCGCGAGCCAGGCGGTGCCGGTCCGCCAGCCGGCGCGGCCGGCCGCGAGCCCGTCGCAAGGCGAGCCGGGCCTGATGCACAAGCTGCGCTCGTGGATGCGCGGCGGGGAATCCTGACGGTCGCGCCAGCCGGAAGCTCGCGCCGCGCGCCTTAGCGGGCCGCCTGCTTGTCCTTTTCGATCAGCGCGTATGCCGAGTGGTTGTGGATGGACTCGAAGTTCTCCGCCTCGACCACGTAGGCCAGCACGCGCTGTTCCTTGTTCAGCCTGACCGCGACGTCGCGCACGATGTCCTCGACGAATTTCGGGTTGTCGTAGGCGCGCTCCGTCACGAACTTCTCGTCGGGGCGCTTGAGGATCCCGTACAGCTGGCTCGACGCCTCCTGCTCGGCGATGTCGATCAGTTCCTCGATCCACAGGTGCTCGCGCACCCGGGCCTTGATCGTGATGTGTGAGCGCTGGTTGTGCGCCCCGTAGTCCGCGATCTTTTTAGAGCAGGGGCACAGGCTGGTGACGGGCACCAGCACCCGGATCCACATCTCCTCACGCCCGTCGTGCACCTCGCCGATCAGGCTGGCCTGGTAGTTCATCAGGCTCGAGACGCCCGACACCGGCGCCTCCTTCATCACGAAGTACGGGAAGCTCATCTCGATGTGCCCGGTGGTCGCGTCGAGCTTGCGGGTCATCTCGGCCAGCATCTGGCGGAACGACTCCACCGAGACCTCGCGCTCGTGGCCGTGCAGCACTTCCACGAATCGCGACATGTGCGTGCCCTTGAAGTTGTGGGGCAGCGCGACGTACATGTTGAAATTGGCGATGGTGTGCTGCTCGCCGCCCGAGCGGTCCTTGACCCGCACCGGGTGGTAGATGTCCTTGATGCCGACCTTGTTGATCGGGATCTGGCGCGAATCCGCGCGGCCTTGCACGTCGTCCATCGTCATATGGCCAGCGGCCTCGCGCCCACCGCGGCCAGCGTTTCGCTGCGCGCGGGCCAGGCGCGCTCGACCTGGCGAGCCAGGCCCGCGGCATCGAGTTCCGCGAGCGCAAGACAGTCCTCGCGCGACCCGTGCTCGATGAAGCGATCGGGAATGCCGATGTGGTGCACGGCCCGCTCGATCCCGGCGGCACCGAGGCATTCCGCCACCGCGCTGCCGGCACCGCCGGCGATCGCGTTCTCCTCGATCGTCACCACGCAACTGTGCGAGGCAGCGAGGCGGCACACCAGTTCGGCGTCCAGCGGCTTCACGAAACGCATGTTGACCAGCGTGGCGTCGAGCCTGTCGGCGATCGGCCCGCAGGGCGCGACCATGGTGCCGAAGGCGAGCAACAGCAGGCCCGAGCGGCCTTCGCGACGTATCTCCGCACGGCCCACCGGCAGCGCGTTCATCGCGGCCAGCGGCACCACGCCCGGCCCCGGCCCGCGCGGATAACGCACGGCCGCGGGGGCGCCCAGTGTCACGGCCGTGTAGAGCATCTGCCGGCACTCGTTCTCGTCCGCCGGGACCATCACGGTCATGTTCGGGACGCAGCGCAGGAAGCTGAGGTCATAGGCGCCCTGGTGCGTGGCGCCGTCGCCGCCGACGAGCCCGCCGCGGTCGATCGCGAAGGTGACCGCCAGCTTCTGCAGCGCCACGTCGTGGATCAACTGGTCGTAGCCGCGCTGCAGGAAGGTCGAATAGATCGCCACCACCGGCCTGGTGCCCTCGCAGGCCATGCCCGCGGCCAGCGTCACCGCGTGTTGCTCGGCGATCGCCACGTCGTAGTAGCGGTCCGGGAATCGCTTCGAGAATTCGACCATTCCGGACCCTTCGCGCATCGCGGGCGTGATGCCCACCACGCGCGAGTCGCGCCCGGCCATGTCGCACAGCCACTGCCCGAACACCTGCGAATACGCCGGGCCGGAACTCTTTTCCTTGAAGATCGTCCCGCTGGTCGGGTCGAAGGGGCCGGGGCCGTGCCACTTGATCGGGTCGGCTTCCGCCGGCCCGTATCCCTTGCCCTTCTGGGTCACGACGTGCAGGAACTGCAGCCCGCGCCGCTCGCGCAGCAAGCGCAGTTTCTCGACCAGTTCGCCGACGTCGTGGCCGTCGATCGGGCCGCTGTAATTGAAGCCGAGTTCCTCGAACAGCGTCCCGGGCAGCACCATGCCCTTGACGTGCTCCTCGGAGCGGCGCGCGAATCGCTTCATCGCCGGCAGGTGGTTCAGGATGCGCTTGCCGCCCTCGCGCAGCGCCGTGTAGGTCGGTCCCGACAGTACCCGCGCGAAGTACAGTGCCAGCGCGCCGACATTTTCCGAAATGGACATCTCGTTGTCGTTCAGCACCACCAGCATGTCCGGGTCGAGCGGGCCGGCGTGGTTCATCGCCTCGAAGGCCTGGCCGCCACTGATGGCGCCGTCGCCGATCACCGCCACGACGCGCCGCGGCGGACCGGTGCGCGCGGACGCGAGCGCCATGCCGAGCGCCGCGCCGATCGAAGTGCTGGCGTGGCCGACGCCGAAGGTGTCGTACTCGCTCTCGTCGCGGCTCGGGAACGGGGCGAGCCCACCCTTGAGCTTGATGGTCTGCAGCCGGTCGCGGCGCCCGGTCAGCACCTTGTGCGGGTAGGCCTGGTGGCCGACGTCCCACACCAGGCGGTCGTGCGGCGTGTCGTACACGTAATGGAGCGCCACCGTCAGCTCGACCGTGCCGAGCCCGGCCGCAAAGTGCCCGCCCATCTGGCTGACCGTATGGACCAGGAAGTCGCGCAGCTCCTTCGCGAGCGGAGCCAGCTCCGATTCGGGCAGGCGCCGCAGGTCGGCCGGCGAATTGATCGCGGCGAGCAGCGGATATGGGGCGACCGTAGGCATGAACGGCAAGTCTATCGCACTGCGGCAGGCCGGGCCGCGCTAGTGGCGCCTCGCCAGCAGCCAGTCGGCCAGGTGGGCGAGCGGGCTCTCGGCGCATCCTGCATTCGCGAGAATGGCGCGCGCCGCCGCATGCAACTCGTGGACACGGGCGCGCGCCGCGGCCAGGCCGGCGACTGCGGGGTATGTCGGCATGCAGCGCGCCTCGTCACTGCCGACCGGCTTGCCGATCAGCGCGGCGTCACCCTCGATGTCGAGGATGTCGTCCTGCACCTGGAACGCCAGCCCGACCAGGCTGCCGAATTCGCCCAGGCGCTGCCAGTGTCCCGGGGTCGAGTCCGGGTGAGCAGTGCGCCGCCATCAGCATGCTGGCGCGGATCAGCGCACCGGTCTTGAGCGCATGCACCCGTTCGATTTCGGCCAGCGTGAGCCCGTGGCCTTCGGCCGCGAGGTCGAGTGCCTGGCCACCCGCCATGCCGGCGGTCCCGCTGGCCTCGGCGAGCACCGCGATCATGTTCACGCGCATGCCGTCGTCGCGGGGCGTGCCGCGGCGGCTGGCCAGCACCTGGAACGCCAGCACCTGCAGCGAATCCCCGGCGAGGATCGCAGTCGCCTCGTCGAACGCCTTGTGACAGGTCGGCCGGCCGCGACGCAGGTCGTCGTCGTCCATCGCCGGCAGGTCGTCGTGCACCAGCGAATAGGCGTGGATCAACTCGACCGCGCACGCCGCGGCGTCCACGTGCCCGAGTGGAACGCCCAGCGTCTCCGCCGTTGCATAGACGAGAGCCGGACGGATGCGCTTGCCGGGCCCGAGCACGCTGTAGCGTTGTGCTTCGTGCAGGCGTTGCGGCTGGGTCGTGGCCGGCGGGAGCCAGTGGTCGAGTTCACGCTCGACGCGGCAACGCCATTCGTCCAGGCGAGTACTGAGTGCCGTCATCCGCGGTGACGCCTACTCGCTGCCGTCGAAGGGCTCGGGCTCCGCGTCGGGCGTCTTGCGCAGCAGGATCTCCACCCTCTGTTCAGCCGCCTTCAGCGAGGCCTGGCAGTCGCGCGCGAGTTCGATGCCGCGCTCGAACTGCTTCAGCGCGTCGTCCAGCGGCAGTTCGCCGTGCTCGAGCCGTTCGACGACCGTCTCGAGCTGCGCGAGCGCCTGTTCGAAGTCGAGGGCCTTGTTTTTCTTGCTGGTCACGCTGGTCTCCGGGGCGCGCAAGCCTTGCACAGGGGGTAGCGACGGTCAACGCAGGGGAAACGGCAATACCGGACTGTCCGAATCGTTGCTCCGGGCAGGGCGTGCTAGCGTTGACTTCACGCCGCTTGCCGCCTAGATTGGGCTTCGGCTAGACCAAGTCTAAATCATGCTCGTCGCTGCGGCGAGCAACACCGCTGGAGGCAACAATGAGCAGTTTGAAGGGCACCAAGACGGAAAAGAACCTGAAGGACGCATTCGCCGGCGAGTCGCAGGCGAACCGCCGCTACCTGTATTTCGCGCAGAAGGCGGACATCGAGGGCTGCAACGACGTCGCGGCCGTTTTCCGTTCCACGGCGGAGGGTGAGACCGGCCACGCGCACGGCCACCTCGAATACCTCGAGCAGGTTGGGGATCCTGCCACCGGACTGCCGATCGGTAGCACGTCGAACAACCTGAAGGCTTCGATCGCGGGCGAGACCCACGAGTACACCGACATGTACCCGGGCATGGCAAAGGCCGCGCGGGACGAAGGCTTCGATGAGATCGCGGACTGGTTCGAGACGCTGGCCAAGGCCGAGCGTTCGCACGCGAATCGTTTCCAGAAGGCACTCGACGCCCTCTGATCGGCCGGCCCTTGCGGCAAACGTGAGAGGGCGGGCCCGGGCGGGTCCGCCCTTTTTCGTCACGAGAGCGTACACAGGCAGGAGACATTCGATGGCTGACGACACCAGCACCCCGGCAGCGCGCGAGGGCAGTCTCGCGGCGCCGACACGGCACCCGATTGCGTGGCGCGATCCCGGCTTCTTCGACGAGGAGTCGCTGTTCAAGGAACTGCACCGCGTCTACGACCTCTGCCACGGCTGCCGGCGCTGTTTCAGCCTGTGCAATGCGTTCCCGCTGCTGTTCGATGCCATCGACGAAAGCCCGACCACGGAACTCGACGGGGTGGAGCGCAAGGTCTACTGGGAGGTCGTGGACCACTGTTACCTCTGCGACATGTGCTACATGACGAAGTGCCCGTACGTGCCGCCGCACCCCTGGAACATCGACTTCCCGCACCTGATGCTCAGGGCCAAGGCGGTGAAGTTCCGGAAGGGCGACACGCCGCTGCGCGACAGGATCCTGACGGCGACCGATACCGTCGGCTCGGTGGCCGGCATCCCGGTCGTCGCCCAGGTGGTCAACCTGGTGAACCACAGTGCGATCGGGCGCAAGATGCTCGACAAGACGCTCGGCGTGCACCCGCAGGCACCAGTTCCCGACTATCACAGCACCTCCGGCCGCAAGCGCGTCGCGCGCGGTGACCGCCCGGGGCTGGAGCCGAAGGCCACTCCGGAGACGACGGGCCGCGTTGCACTGTTCGCAACCTGCTACTGCAACCGCAACGAGCCCGACATCGACGCGGACCTCGCCGCAGTCTTCCGCCACAACGGCATCCCGGTGAGCGTCATCCCGAAGGAACGCTGCTGCGGCATGCCCAGGCTCGAGCTCGGCGACCTCGACGCGATCGAGGAAGCGAAGAACGTCAACGTCCCGGCGATGGCCGCGCTGGTGGACCAGGGCCACGACATCGTGGCGCCGATCCCGTCCTGCGTATTGATGTTCAAGCAGGAGTTGCCGCTGATGTTCCCGGACGACCCGCTGGTGCAGAAGGTCAAGGCGGCGATGTTCGACCCGTTCGAGTACCTGATGCTGCGGCACAAGGCAGGCCTGCTGCGCACCGACTTCGTGCGCCAGCTCGGCAAGGTGAGCTACCACGTGCCCTGTCACCTGCGCGTTCAGAACCTCGGCCTGAAGACTCGCGACGTGCTTGCGCTGGTGCCCGGCACCGAGATCGAGACGATCGAGCGCTGCTCTGGACACAACGGGACCTACGGCGTGAAACGCAAGTACCGGGACACCTCGATGAAGATCGGCAAGCCGGTGTTCAACAAGGTCAAGGCTGCCGAACCCGACCACTACGCCAGCGACTGCCCGATGGCGGGTCACCAGATCGAGTCGGCGCTCGAGGGCGGCCAGGGCCCAACCCATCCGCTGACACTGCTGCGCAAGGCGTACGGACTGTGAGCAAGGGCAAGTTGCGGGCCGAGGATCTGTTCAGCCTCGAGCAGTACGCGCGGCAGCGCGCCGAGTTCCGGCCGCAGGTGCTGGCCCACAAGCGCGACCGCACCATCCAGTGCGGGCCGAACGCAACCTTCTGCTTCGAGGACCGGCTCACGGTCCAGTACCAGGTGCAGGAGATGCTCCGGATCGAGAAGATCTTCGAGCCCGAGGGCATCGCCGACGAACTCGCCACCTACAACCCATTGATTCCGGATGGCTCGAACTGGAAGGCGACGCTGCTGATCGAGTACCCGGACGCGGAGGAGCGGCGCGTGGCGCTTGGCCAGTTGAAAGGCATCGAGGACCGCTGCTGGGTCCGCGTAGCGCCGCACGAGCCTGTCTTTGCCATCGCCGACGAGGATCTCGAGCGCGAGAACGACGAGAAGACCTCGGCCGTGCACTTCATGCGCTTCGAGCTCACGCCCGCGATGGTCGCGGCGGCGAAGGCGGGCGCAGCGCTGTCGATCGGCATGGATCATGACGCGTACCGACACTCGGTCGATCCGCTGCCGGAGGCGTCGCGCGCGTCGCTGATGCGCGATCTCGCTTGAGCAGCGCCGACGCCGGATCACGGCAATCGCGCAGCCGGTGAGGTGCCGTGCCGTATTCGGCGGGCGTCGCGCGGCAGGGACGCCGCGCGCGAGCCCCCAGGGATGGGTTTACGGCGTCCCGCCGGATACGGCACGGCGGCTCACCGGCGTGACAGGGCCCAGGTGTGGATCGCCCACGCGGTGCCACGACGATGCGGCAGCAGTCATGCGCTGCTAGAATCCGCGCGCCTTCACCGGCGCGAGCACGCGGAACGACCAAAGATGACGCAGACATACACCGCTCAAGACATCGAGGTCCTGAGCGGACTCGAACCCGTCCGGCGCCGGCCGGGCATGTACACCGACACCAGCCGGCCCAACCACCTGGTCCACGAGGTCGTGGACAACAGCGTCGACGAGGCGCTCTCCGGGCACTGCAGCCGCATCGCGGTCACGGTTCACAAGGACGGCTCGGTCGAGGTCAGCGACGACGGCCGCGGCATGCCCGTGGACATCCACCCGAAAGAGAAGGTGAGCGGCGTAGAACTGATCCTCACGCGCCTGCACGCGGGCGGCAAGTTCTCCGACGGCACCTACAAGTTCTCGGGGGGCCTGCACGGCGTCGGCGTGTCGGTGGTGAACGCGCTGTCGAAGAACCTCGAGTGCTGGGTGCGGCGCGGTGGCAAGGAATACAACATCTCGTTCGCGAACGGGAAGATCAAGTCGAAGCTCGAGGTGGTGGGCGAGGTCGGCAAGGCCAACACCGGCACGACGCTGCGCTTCTGGCCCGACCCGTCGTATTTCGACAGCCCGGACATCGCGCTGCCGAAGTTGAAGCATGTCCTCAAGGCCAAGGCGGTGCTGTGCCCGGGGCTCGAGATGCGGCTCGAGGTCGAGAAGACCGGCGAAAAAGAGGCCTGGGTCTACAGCGGCGGTCTCGAGCAATACCTGCGCGAATCGCTGGACGGCGGCGAGTGGCTGCCCGACGAGCCGTTCACCGGCAGCATCGAGGGCGAGATGGAGGGCGTGGACTGGGCCGTCGCATGGCGCACGGATGGCGGGGCGCGGGTCGAGGAAAGCTACGTCAACCTGATCCCGACGCTGCTCGGCGGAACGCACGTCAACGGTTTCCGTCTCGGGCTGACCGAGGCGATCCGTGAATTCTGCGAGTTCCGCAACCTGCTGCCGCGCGGCCTCAAGCTCGCGCCCGAGGACGTGTGGGACGACGCCAGCTACGTCCTATCGACCAAGATGCGCGACCCTCAGTTCGCCGGCCAGACCAAGGAACGCCTGACCTCCCGCGAGCCGGCGGCCTTCGTGTCCGGCATCGTCAAGGACCAGTTCGGCCTGTGGCTGAACCAGCACCCGGAAGCCGGCGAGCGCATTGCGCAGCTGGCGATCGAAAATGCACAGGTGCGGCTGAAAGCCAGCCAGAAGGTTGCGCGAAAGCGCGTGGTGAGCGGCCCCGCATTGCCTGGAAAGCTCGCCGACTGCAGCAGCCAGGACCCGAAGCGGACCGAGCTGTTCCTGGTCGAGGGTGATTCCGCGGGCGGCTCCGCCAAGCAGGCCCGCGACCGGGAGTTCCAGGCGGTGATGCCGTTGCGCGGCAAGATCCTCAACACCTGGGAGGTGGCGTCCGGCGAAATCCTGTCGTCGCAGGAGGTGCACGACATCGCGGTCGCGATCGGCGTTGACCCGGCGTCGGACGACATCTCGGCGCTGCGCTATCACAAGGTCTGCATCCTTGCCGACGCCGATTCCGACGGGCTGCACATCGCGACCCTGCTGTGCGCGTTGTTCCTGCGGCACTTCCGTCCGCTGGTGCTTGCCGGCCACGTGTTCGTGGCGATGCCGCCGCTGTTCCGCATCGACTACGGCAAGCAGGTCGAGTATGCGCTGGACGAGGCCGAGCGCAACGGCATCCTCGACCGCATCCGCGCGGAGAACCCGCGCGCGAAGCCGGTCGTGACACGCTTCAAGGGCCTGGGCGAGATGAGCGCGCTGCAGTTGCGCGAGACCACCATGGCGACCGAGACCCGCCGGCTGGTCCAGCTGACGGTCGACGCGAACGACCAGGCCGACCAGGTGATGGACATGATGCTCGCGAAAAAGCGCGCCGCCGACCGCCGCGAGTGGCTGGAGACCAAGGGCAACCTGGCTGCCGTGCAGCCCTGAGCCCGCCGGAGAAACCGTGACCACGCAGAACGAACTGAACTTCGAGGGTGTCGAGCAGCTGCCGCTGCGCACCTTCACCGAGAAAGCGTACCTCGAATATTCGATGTACGTGATCCTCGACCGGGCATTGCCGCATGTCGGCGACGGCCTGAAGCCGGTGCAGCGCAGGATCATCTACGCCATGAGCGAGCTCGGGCTCGCGGCGACGGCCAAGCACAAGAAGTCCGCGCGCACGGTCGGCGACGTGATCGGCAAGTTCCATCCGCACGGCGACTCGGCCTGCTACGAGGCGATGGTGCTGATGGCGCAGTCGTTCTCCTACCGTTACCCGATCGTGGACGGGCAGGGCAACTTCGGCTCCCCGGACGACCCCAAGTCGTTTGCCGCGATGCGTTACACCGAGTCGAAGCTGACGCGCTACGCGGACGTGTTGCTGTCGGAACTCGGCGAAGGCACGGTGGACTGGACACCAAATTTCGACGGCACGCTCGACGAGCCGGCGCTGCTCCCGGCGCGGCTGCCGAACGTGCTGCTGAACGGCGCGACAGGCATCGCGGTCGGCATGGCGACCGACATCCCGCCGCACAACCTGCGGGAGGTGGCCGCGGCCTGCGTGCGCCTGCTCGAGGACCCGAAGGCGACCGTGGCGCAGCTCTGCGAGCACGTGCAGGGCCCGGACTTCCCGACCGGCGCGGAGATCATCTCCTCGCGCGATGACCTGTCGCGCTTCTACGAGACCGGCAACGGCACGTTCCGCGCGCGCGCGCGCTACGAGATTGAGGACGGCGAGATCGTGGTCACCGAGTTGCCCTACCAGGTCTCGGGTTCGAAGGTGCTCGAGCAGATTGCCGGGCAGATGCGCCTGAAGAAGCTGCCGATGGTCGAGGACCTGCGTGACGAATCCGACCATGAGCACCCGACGCGGCTGGTGATCACGCCCCGCTCGAACCGGGTGGATGTCGAGCAGGTCATGGCCCATTTGTTCGCGACCACCGACCTCGAGCGCAGTTACCGCGTGAACATGAACGTGATCGCGCGCGACGGCCGGCCACGGGTCATGGGCCTGAAAACACTGCTGGAAGAGTGGCTGTCGTTCCGCGTCGACACGGTGACCCGCCGCCTCACGCATCGCCTCGACAAGGTGAACGCGCGGCTGCACATCCTCGACGGCCTGCTGGTCGCGTACCTGAACCTCGACGAGGTGATCCGGATCGTCCGCTACGAGGACGAGCCGAAGGCCGCGCTGATGGCGCGCTTCGAGCTGTCCGACCTGCAGGCCGAGGCGATCCTCGAGACCAGGCTGCGACACCTCGCGAAGCTCGAGGAGATGAAGATCCGCGGCGAGCAGGAGAAGCTGGCCGCCGAGCGGGACGAACTCGCGAAGATACTCGGCAGCAAGACACGGCTCCGCAAGCTGGTGCGCGACGAGATCATCGCCGACGCGGAGAAATACGGCGACGACCGTCGCAGCCGGATCGTCGAGCGTGCCGCCGCGCAGGCGATCGCCGAGACCGAACTGGTGCCCAGCGAGCCCGTGACGGTGGTGCTGTCGCGCAGCGGCTGGGTCCGCGCGGCGAAGGGACATGAAATCGACCCGCGCAGCTTGTCGTACAAGACGGGCGACGAATATCGCTGCATGGCGCGTGGCCGCAGCACGCAGCTTGCCGTGTTCCTCGACAGCACCGGCCGCGCGTACAGCCTGCCCGCGCACCTGCTGCCGTCGGCGCGCGGCCAGGGCGAACCGCTGTCCGGTCGCCTCGATCCGCCGGATGGGGCGACGTTTCCCGGCGTACTGATCGGCGAGCCCGCGGAACGCTGGGTGCTCGCGGGCGCGGCAGGCTACGGCTTCGTCGTGAAGCTCGAGGACCTGCACAGCCGCAACCGCGCCGGCAAGGCGGTGCTGAAGGTGCCGGACGGGACGGGCGTGCTCGCGCCGGTGCCGTTGCCGGCCGGCGAGGGCGCGTTGCTGGCTGCCGTCAATTCCGAGGGGCGCCTGCTGGCGTTTCCGGTCGGGGACCTGCCGGAACTGCCGCGAGGCAAGGGCAACAAGATCTTCGGCATTCCGACCAGGAAGGCATTGTCCGGCGAGGAAACGCTGCTGGCGGTCGCGGTCGTCGCGCCCGGCCAGGTGCTGCGGGTGACGTCGGCCGGCCGGCAGATGGGCCTCACCTTCCGCCAGCTCGACGATTATCGCGGTGAACGCGGTCAGCGCGGCGCGGTGCTGCCGCGCGGCTGGCGGAAGGTCGAGGGGATCGAGGTCGAAACCGGCTAGCGCCGCTGCGCTCGCCTCACGCGCCGAGCACCACTTCCTCGGGGCTGGAGACGAAATAGCCCTGGACGAATTCGACGCCGAGTTGCCACAGCACTGCCATCGTGTTCGCGTCCTCGACGCGCTCCGCAATGGTTGCGGCCTTCGCGGCGTGTGCCGCGTCCACCAGCAGCTTGACCTGGTCCTGGAGACGGCGGTCGTTGGCCAGGCCCTGCATCAGGGCGCCGTCGATCTTGGCGAAGTGCGACGGCAGGTGGCGCAGGATCTGGGCCGAGTCGCGGCTGGCGCCGAAATTCTCGATGGCGAACCCGAAGCCGAGGTGGGTGACCAGCGAGCGCAATTCGCGCGCTTCCTTGAGGTGCCTGGTCGCCAGTTCCTCACCGATTTCGACCACGATCCGGCCCGGTTCGACGCCCGAGGCCTTGATCTGCTGGTGCAACCAGGTGCCCAGTGTCTGGTCGCGCATGGAATCGTGGGACACGCGCACGAACACGCGGCTGGGCTTGCGCGCCGCGCAGAACGACATCGCGGCGCCGATCACCCAGCGGTCGATGTTCTTCATCAGGTCGGTGCGCTCGGCCGCCGCCAGGAATTCCGACGGCAGGACCTCGTTGCCCTTCTCGTCGAGCATGCGCACCACGAGGTCGACCATCGGTTCACCCTCGCCGACCAGGCTCGCGATCGGCTGCTGCACCAGCCGGAAGCGGTTGGCCATCAGCGCGGACTTGATCTGTCCGGCCCAGGTGCGATCGGCCTCCTCGGCACCCGGCTGGACCGCGGCCGCATCGGGTCGCAGCAGCCGGTTGCCGCCGCCCGCAGCCGCGGCACGGCACGCGCTCAGCGAGTACTCGAGCGCGGCGCGCAGTTCCTCGCCTTGCGAGCTCAGCGGCGCGCAACCGCCGCTGCAGGTGACGCTCGCCGAGTGTTGCTCGCCGGAATGGAACACGTGTTCCGAGACCTGTCGCAATACGCGGGAGACCCAGGCCTCGAGGTCGCGCGAATTGCCGCGTTCCACCAGGACGGCGTAGCACTGCCCCGTGACGCGACCTGCGATGTCCCCCGGCTGCAGCAGCGAGTGCAGCAGCGAGCCGAGCTCGTCCATGACATCCTCGACCGCGAGCGGTCCGAGTTCCGCGCCGAGTGCCGCGAGCTTGTCCGGTTCGAAAGTCACCAGCGCGCGCAGGCCGGCTTTCAAGGGCTGCGCGGCGTGTTCGGCCGCCTGCTGGTGGAAGGCGGCGCGCTTCAGCAGGCCGGTCGCGGCCTCGTAGCGCAGCGCCTCGTCGAGCTGCACCGTAAGCGACTTCAGGTCGCGCTTCTGGGAGGCGATGCGCAGGCGCACCGCCGGCTCGCCCTCGAATTCGAAACGCTCAAACTCCAGGTCCACCGTGAGTTCGTTGCCGTCCGGCTGCGCGATCACGCTCGAGAGCGAATGATTGTCCCATCGACCCTGTGACGCGGCGATCAGGGCGCCCTTGAGCGGGGCGTGGCTGCGCTGGTCGAAGAAGTCCATCAGCGGCTGGCCGAGCACCGACCCGGCGTCCTGGTGGCCGAACAACTCGACCCAGGCCGGGTTGACGTCGACCACGATGCCTTCCTGCACGTGCGCAATGGCATCGGCCGAGCCGGACATGAAGGCCTTCATCTGCTCGCGGTACTGCTTGGCCGAGGCGAGCGTGCCCGCAAGCGCCCCGTCGAGCCTGGAGGAGCGCAGTTCCCGGGCGGCGACCGCCTGCAGTCGCGCACTCGCGGCCAGCGTTACGACGTCCACCGCCCCGATTTCCATCGCCCGGGCCAGATCCTCCTCGCCAATCGACTCGCGGACCAGGATCGCCGGTACGTGGGTCGCATAACGGTTACGGACGTCGAGCGCAGTCCTGGCCTCGTCGTAGTCCGCGATGCACACGAATATGAGGTGCGGCGCTGACTGCGCCAGCGATTCGCCGAACGAGGCAATGTCCCTCGCCCATGCGCAGTGAACCGGCTGCCCTGCATTGCGCAGCGTGCTGTTTATGATCTCCACCGGGTCCTGCTGGCGTGACAGGACCAGCAGCGGGACGGCACCATTTTCAGCCAATCTGTAACCCTCGGCGGAACCGGCCCACCGGCCCCGCGCTGATGCAAAACGCCGGGCGACTATACAACGGGCTCCGGGTACCTAACGTGACGCAGGTGGCAGCCTCGCACTGGCCACGGGCACCGGCCAGCGGGCATTTTCCTTTTTCCGTCGACCGAAAACGGTGAATGTCGCCGTTTTCCCCAGGGCTGACGGGGACGGGTCCGCACAGGTACAATTTGCGGCTTGCTCCAGCCGGGCCCGACGGGCCGGTTCGGGCGCCTCTGCCCACAACATCCGGTCGCAAAACAATGGCTAGCTACAACACGAACGAATTTCGCTCGGGTCTCAAGATCATCCTCGATGGCGATCCCTACACGATCGTCGAGAACGAGTTCGTGAAGCCGGGCAAGGGCCAGGCCTTCAACCGGGTACGGATCCGTAACCTGAAGAACGGACGAACGCTGGAACGCAATTTCCGCTCTGGCGAGTCGGTCGAGGCGGCCGACGTGGTCGAGACCGACATGCAGTATCTCTACAGCGACGGCGACTTCTGGCACTTCATGGTGCCGGACAACTTCGAACAGCACACGGCGGGCAAGGATGCGGTGGGCGAGACGGCCATGTGGCTCAAGGACGGCGCGAACTGCAAGGTGATGCTGTGGAACGGCGTACCGCTCGGCGTCGAAGCGCCGGCGCACGTCGAACTCAAGATCGTCGAAACCGACCCGGGCCTGCGTGGCGACACCGCCACCGGTGGCCAGAAATCCGCGAAGCTCGAGACCGGCGCGGTCGTGCGCGTGCCGCTGTTCCTGAACGAAGGCGAAGTGATCCGCGTCGACACTCGCACCGGCGGTTACCTGTCGCGCGCCAAGGGCTAGTCGGACCGCGGACGGTTCCCGGTTGAGCCTCCCCGGGGACGCCGTGGACCCATCCATGGGGGCTCGTGCGCGGCGTACGTGCCGCGCGACGCCCCGGGAAGCCTCAACCGGAAACCGTCCGCTGCGCCTGTGACGCGCGCGTCGCTTCGACGAATACCCGGACCAGCGCCTCCAGCCCGCGCGCGTCCGCGTCGTCGAAGCGTCCCGTCACCGGGCTGTCGAGGTCGAGCACGCCGATGAGCCGGTCGCCGTCGATGATCGGAACCACGATTTCCGAGTTCGAGGCCGAGTCGCAGGCGATGTGGCCCGGGAACGCGTGCACGTCCGCGACGACGATTGTTTCCCGCCGTACGGCTGCAGCTCCGCACACGCCCGTACCCATCGCGATGCGCACACAGGCGGGCTTGCCCTGGAATGGGCCGACCAGGAGGTCACCGGAGCGGGGCTCCAACAGGTACACGCCCGCCCAGTTGAGTCCGGGCAGGCTCCAGTAAAGGAGTGCGGCCATGTTCGACGCGCAGGCGATGAAGTCGGGCTCCCCCGATAGCAGCGCGCGCAGTGACGACTCAAGTTCCGCGTAGGCGGCTGGCTTGTCGTCCGTTGGGAGCGTCTCGAGCGTGTGCATGCGGTGTCGTCTCCGGTTCCCTTGGCTGCGATCGACTGCGATTCGGTTCGATTTGTCGATGTGTGTGCTGTTGTGCCCGCGGTGCTGGCTTCAGGCGCGTTCGACCGGAAAGGCGACCACCTCGTCGATGCTGCCCGCGGCGGTCGCAATCATCACCACTCGGTCGAACCCGAGCGCAACGCCGGCGCAGGCAGGCAGCCCGGCAGCGAGTCCGGCAATGAACCTGGTGTCCGGTTCGCGGTCCGGCCGGCCGCGGCGCGCACGCTCCGCGCGGTCGGCCTCGAAGCGGGCCGCCTGCTCGGCCGCGTCGCCGAGTTCGTGGAAGCCATTCGCGAGTTCCAGGTCGCCCCAGAAGGCCTCGAATCGCGAGGCCACGGGGCCGCGGACCTGAGCAAGCGCGGCCTGCGATGCCGGGAAGTCGTACAGGAACGTGATCGCGTCCGGCGCGAAACGCGCGGCGACCAGCGTTGCCATCGCGAGGTCGAGCAGTGAATCGCGCTCGTCGCGGATCGACTCCGGGACGTCGATCCGCGCGGCGAGCAAGGCATCGCGAAGCCGCGCGGTATCGGTGCCGAGCGGGTCGATGCCGAGCGCCTCGCCGAAAGCGTCGCGGTAGGTGACGCGCTGCGTGGGGCCGACCGTGCGAAACGGTTCGATCAACGCGCGCAGCAGTCGCTCGACGTCCTGCATCAACGCATGGTGGTCGATGCCGAGCCGGTACCACTCGACCATCGTGAATTCGGGGTTGTGCCGACGGCCGCGCTCGCCCTGGCGAAACACTCGGCAGACCTGGTGGATGTCCGGTGCCCCGGCGGCCAGCAGTCGCTTCATCGCGTACTCGGGAGAGGTGTGCAGGTAACCGGCCGATGAGCCGTCCGCGCTGCGGACTTCCAGCGACTCGAGGTGCACGTCAGTGACGCCCGCCTGGACCATCACCGCGGTCTCGACCTCGAGCGAGCCGGTCGCGGAGAAATGCCCGCGCGCGATCTCCAGCATCCGCGCGCGCTGCCGCAGCGTCGCGAGCGACGCCGTGGGCGCCCAGTCCGCTGAAGCAGGCCGCGTCATCCGGCGCGTGCGAGTGCCTGGCCCATGCGCACCGCGTCACCCGGGGCGGGCTGGTCGGCGAAGCGGACGGCCGGATTGCCGACCAGCAGCACGACGGTCGAGCCCATGTTGAAGCGCCCGAGCTCGGCGCCCCTGCCAAGCACGGTTCCCACGCCTTCGGTTACCGTCCGCACGCCGCCGCCGCGCGCCCGTGGCGGGTTCAGCTCGCCCGCGTACACGGTCTCGATGCTGCCGACGAAGAGGGCGCCAACCAGCACCACGGCCAGTGGGCCGAGTTCCGTGTCGAACTCGCAGACCACGCGCTCGTTGCGAGCAAAGAGTCCCGGGATGGCGCGCGCCGTGGCGGCACTCACGCTGTAGAACGCACCGGGCACGTAGCGGGTCGCGAGCAGTCGACCGGCGAGCGGCATGTGGATGCGATGGTAGTTGTAGGGTGCCAGGTAGATGCAGGCGAATGCGCCGCCCTGGTAGCGCGCGGCTGCTTCCTCGTCTGCGAGCAGCGCTGCCGGCGAGTAGTGCATGCCCTTGGCCTGCAGCAGCTGCCCGGCGACGATCGGCCCGCGCTGGCTGACCGTACCGTCCACGGGCGATACCAGGTCGCCAGCGCCGCCCTCGATCACGCGCGCGTCCGCGCGCAGTGCGCGAGTGAAGAATGCGTTGAACGACGGGTAGCACAGCGGATCGGGCTGCGCTGCCTCTCGCATCTGGATCTGCGGGTAGCCGCGCAGCACGGCGCGGATCAGGGTGTTGCGCACCAGCGGCGTGGTGCTGCGCGCCAGGCGATGCATCAACCGCGACAGTGCCTGCTTTGGCAGCAGGTCCTGCAGCAGCGCGAACGCGCGGTCCGAGGCCCCCGCTTCGCCGGGGCTCACGACGCGGCTCCGGCGTAGGCGAGCAGCTTGCGGTAGTCACGCGCGATGGTCGTCGCGTCGTGCGGCGCCGACGAGTACGCGACGATGCCGCCCGCGGGGCCGACGAAGAAAATCCCGGAGCCGTGGTCCATCGTGTAGCCGCCCTCGGGCAGGGCCACCTTCGCGTACGGCACCCTGAATGCAGCCGCCGCCGCGGCGATCGCCTGAGGCGTGCCGGTCGCGCCGAGGAAGGCCGGGTCGTAGAAGCGAACGTAGGCGGCCAGCTGCGCCGGGTCATCGCGTTCGGGGTCCACGGTGATGAGCAGCACGCGCGGCCGCTCGGCGGCCGGCAGGTCGGCAAGCTGCCGCATTGCCTGCGAGAGGGTCGCCAGCGTCGTCGGGCAGATGTCCGGGCAGCTGGTGAAGCCGAAGAACACGATGGTCCAGTGTCCCTTGAAGAAATCCGCCCCGAGCGGGGCCCCGGCCTGGTCGACCAGCGCCAGGTCCGTCAATGCCATCGGCGAGGGCAGCACGGTCGCGCGCTCGGTCTGCGGCAGTCCGGCCCGCGACGGCAACAGTGCGCGGGCGACCAGCAGTCCGCCTGCAAACGCTACAATCGCGAGAATGACGATTCTCAATGGACGAGCCGGCATAGAAGGGTACGTCGCCTGCGTCCGGTCGGACGGGGTCGCGATTATCCCACAACGGCGCGGCAGGGCATGAGCGTGCGATCGACGTTCGCGTCGCTGCCGCCCGCCACGGCGACGGTCGAGGACCTGGTGCGATACGGCGCGGCTGAATTCGAGCGGGCGGGGCTGGTGTTCGGCCACGGCACTGACAATGCGGTGGACGAATCGGCGGCCCTCGTCTTCCACGCGCTCGGCCTGGACCACCAGCAGGCTGCGCGGGCCTACGAGCGGGTTCCCGGGCCCGCTGACGCCGAGCGCGTGCTCGAGCTGTTCGGCAAGCGGATCGAGCGTCGCGTCCCGGCGGCATACCTCATCGGTCGCATGTGGTTCGCCGGGCTCGAATTCGAGGTCGACGAGCGCGTGATCGTGCCGCGTTCACCGTTTGCCGAACTCATCGCCACGCGATTCGAGCCGTGGATCGATCCCGGGAAAGTCGGCACGATCCTGGACATCGGCACCGGCTCGGGCTGCATCGCGATCGCCTGCGCCAAGCTGTTTCCCGCGGCCCGCGTCGTTGCGGTCGATCTCTCGCCGCAGGCCCTCGAGGTGGCGCGGCGCAACGTGGCGCGGCACGAGGTCGGCGACCGGCTGGAACTGCTGCAGGGCGACGTGTTCGGGCCGCTCGGCGCGCGTCGCTACGACCTGATCCTCTCGAATCCACCCTACGTGAGCGACGAGGAGATGGCGGGGCTGCCGGAGGAGTACCGGCACGAGCCCGACCTTGCGCTCAGGGCCGGTGGCGACGGTCTCGACGTGGTCAGGCGGATCCTCGACGGCGCCGCCGCACACCTCGAGCAGGACGGGGCGATCTTCGTCGAGGTCGGCGACAGCGATGAGCGGCTCGCTCGCGCCTTCCCGCGCCTCCCGTTCACCTGGGTTGAATTCGAACACGGCGGCGGCGGCGTGTTCGTGTTAAGAAGAGCGCAACTCGGGGCTGGGCGGCAGCACGGCGCCTGAGGCACGCAATCCGTCCAGGGACACACGATGTCGGGCAACACATTCGGCCAGCTTTTCACGGTCACGACTTTTGGCGAGAGCCACGGGCCGGCGCTGGGCTGCATCGTCGACGGGTGTCCGCCGGGCCTTGCGCTCTGCGAGGACGATATCCAGCAGGACGTCGAGCGCCGCCGCTCGGGCACCTCGCGCTACACGAGCCAGCGGCGCGAAGCGGACAAGGTGCGCATTCTTTCCGGGGTTTTCGAAGGCCGTACCACCGGCACTTCCATTGGCCTGCTGGTCGAGAACCAGGACCAGCGTTCCTATGACTACGAGAAGATCAAGGACCGCTTCCGGCCGGGCCACGCCGACTATACCTACCAGCACAAGTTCGGATTCCGCGACTATCGCGGCGGCGGCCGGTCGTCGGCGCGCGAGACGGTCATGCGCGTCGCCGCCGGGGCGATCGCCCGCAAGTACCTCGCCGAGCGCGTGGGCATTGCCATTCGCGGCTACCTGGCGCAGGCGGGCGACGTCGTCATCGAGCCGCTGGACCTGGACGAGGTCGACCGCAATCCGTTCTTCTGCCCGGACCCGGCGCGGGTACCGGACCTCGAGGCGCTGATCGACCGGCTGCGTCGCGAGGGCGACTCGGTCGGTGCCCGGGTGAACGTCGTCGCGACCGGGGCGCCCCCGGGCCTGGGCGAGCCGGTGTTCGACCGCCTGGACGCCGATCTCGCCCACGCGATGATGAGCATCAACGCCGTGAAGGGTGTCGAGGTCGGCGACGGCTTCGCGGTGGTTGGCCAGCGCGGATCGCAACACCGCGATGAACTGACGCCCGGCGGCTTCCTGTCCAACCACGCCGGCGGGACACTGGGCGGCATCTCGTCCGGCCAGGACCTCGTGGTCAGCGTGGCACTGAAGCCCACCTCCAGCATCGTGCTGCCCGGCCGTACCATTGACGAACGTGGCAATCCGGTGGAAGTGAGCACCACCGGACGTCACGATCCCTGCGTCGGGATCCGGGCCGTTCCGATCGCGGAGGCGATGATGGCGCTGGTGCTGGCAGACCATTTCCTGAGGCACCGCGCTCAGAATGCCGATGTCGAGGTCGCCACCCCCGTAATCACCCGCCGACGCTGATCCTGGTCAAAAGCGTGAAATGTGCAGCATGTCCGCCCCCCGGGGACCGCAACAAGATACAAAGCCCCGATGGCGCGCCTGTGGGCGTAGGTCGGGGCGTCGGTTATAGTTATGTTCAATTCGCAACAGTCAACGAACCCGGCCCGGTGGGCATGCCGTCCGCCGCTACGGGGGTGTCGTAACTGGCGGGAGCAACGATGAAGTCAGCCGTTCGCCGTGTCCTACTGTTGAGCGCCCTGTTGTCGCCCAGCGCGCTGTATGCGCTTGGCCTCGGCGAGATCCACCTGCATTCGGCGCTGAACCAGCCGTTTGATGCCGACATCGACCTGGTGTCGGCGCAGGACGACGACCTCGCCGCGCTGCGGGCGTCGCTGGCCCCAAACGACGTTTTCGCCCGCTACGGCCTCGACAAGCCTGCCTACCTGGCGGACTTCAGTTTCAAGGTCGTGCGCGGTTCCGACGGCAGGAGCTACCTGAAGGTCACCTCGCCGCGGCCGGTCACCGAGCCGTTCGTGACGATGCTGGTCGCCGCTGACTGGCCACGCGGCCGGCTGCTGCGCGAGTACACCGTGCTGCTCGACCCGCCGGTCTTCGCCCCGGCGGCCCAGGCTGGCGAGCCGTCCGTCGTGGCACCGGTCGTGCCGGTGTCGCGCAGCTCGCAGCCAATGGAGGCGGCCCCGCGTCCTGCGCCGGCACCCGCATCGGCTGGACCGCAGCGCGAAGCGGCCCCGCGTCCCACGATCGTCGCCGGGTCCGAGTATCGAGTCCGCACCAACGACACGCTGTGGAAGATCGCGAGCGAGGCGTACCCGGGTTCCCGCTCGGATGTGAACCGCGCGATGGTGGCCATATTCCAGAGCAACCAGCAGGCGTTCGACGGCAACATCAACGTGCTGCGTGCCGGCGCCACGCTGAGGATTCCGGAAGCGTCGGCCGTCGAAGCCATTCCGGCATCGGCGGCGGCGGCGGAGGTCGCGCGGCAGTACCAGCTGTGGCGCGATGGGACGGCTGGCGCCCAGTCGTCGGACGCGGCGGGCGGTCGCCTGCGACTGGTGACGCCGGAGCAAGGCTCGGCGGCCGCCTCCACGGCCACGACGTCTTCGCAACCGCCGGCAGCGGCCGGCGGGGCAGCGGCTGGCCAGCTCCAGACGCGCGTGCAGCAGCTCGAAGCCGAGCTCGAAGAGGCGCGGCGCCTGCTCGAGGTCAAGAACGCAGAACTCGCGACGCTGCAGGGCCAGGCAGCCGCTGGCCAACCGGTGGCCGAAGCTCCGGTGGGCGCCCCGGAAACCGTCCCGGCCGAAAGCCCGGTGCAGGGTGCCGAGGCACCGGTGGCTGGTGCGGCAGAGGGTGAGGCCGCAGCTCCGCAGGCCGAAGTCGAACCGGCGCCGGCTGCCAAGCCGAAGCCCGAGGCCAAGAAGCCGAAGCAGCCACCGAAGGCTGCCCAGGAACCCTCGCTGTTCGAGCGCCTTGCCGGCTACTGGTGGGTATTGCTCGGACTGATCGCCGCGGCGCTTGCTTATGCACTGTATCGCCGCAGCAGCGGCCGCCCCGGCGCCAACGAGGTGGACCTGCAGGAGGCGCTCGCGCGCACCCGGACCGACCTGCGTGCCCGCGGCGCGGAAGCGGGCGAGGGCGCGATCGTCGTTGAAGAGCGGCGGCCAGCGGACGTGCGCTCGACGTCCACGGGTGCCGGGCAGTCACGTGCGCCAGAAGCTTCCCGCAGGACGACTGCGGTCGTGGATACGATTTCCGGCGAGGAACCCGTCAGCGTCGAGTCCGGCGATCCGCTCGCCGAGGCCGACTTCCACATGGCTTACGGCCTGTACGACCAGGCGGCCGAGCTCGTTCAGCTCGCGATGAAGCGCGCCCCGCAGCGCCGCGACCTCAAGCTCAAGCTGCTCGAGATCTACTTCGTCTGGGGCAACCGCGAGCGCTTCGTCGAGCTTGCCAGGGAGATGGGCACCTCGCGCGATGAAGCCCGGCCCGGCGAGTGGGACAAGATCGTGATCATGGGCAAGCAGATTGCGGCCGAGGACGAGTTGTTCGCCGGCGCGCGACCGGTTTCCGCGAGCCTGGACATGGAACTGCACGGCAGCGACGGCCCGCTCGACATGGACCTCGGGGCGGCCGAGGCGGCAGGCGAGGAAATCGATTTTCCGTCCGAGGGTCCCGAGGCCGGCGGAGAAGGCGGGCTGGACTTCGACGTCAGCGATTCGAGCGCCTCCAACGATGCAACGACGATCGCGCCGACGGTCGAGTTGACGCGGATCGCCGAGCGCAACCGCGGGTCCGAAGACCCGACCCAGGAAGTCGCGATCGAGGACCTCGGCCTCGACGTCAGTGACACGGCAGCGCTCGACGATGACGACCAGTTCAGTGACATGCTCGCGGAGCGGCCGCGGACCGCGGTCGAGGACACCGTCGAGAGTCCGCGGATCACGGCCGAGACCTACCCGGACGACACGGACGACGACCTGCTCAGTACGAGCGGAATACTGAAGGAGCAGACCGGTATCCGGCCCATGCTCGAGCCGACCAACGAAATGCCGACCCTGAAGGGCGTCGTCGAGCCGACCAACGAAATGCCGACCTTGAAGGGCGTCGTCGAGTCGACCAATGAAATGCCGACGCTGGATGCCGGCGACGAGGCCACCGGCCTGATGCCCACGATCAAGACCACGCAGCTGCCGGGTCGGTCGCCGGGTGAGGTCGATTTCGACCTCGGCGACGAGCCGTTCACGCTCAGTGAAGTCGGCACCAAGCTCGATCTCGCGCGGGCCTATGTGGACATGGGTGATCCCGAGGGCGCGCGCAGCATCCTTGACGAGGTGCTCAGCGAAGGCAGCGCGGACCAGAAGCAGGAGGCCGAACGCTTGATGGCGAGCCTGCCGTCCTGACGAGCGGATGGCGCGGGTCGCCATCGGGGTCGAGTACGACGGTTCGGCCTACTCGGGCTGGCAGATGCAGCAGCACGCGCCGAGCGTGCAGGCCGAACTCGAGCGGGCACTTTCAAGGGTCGCGGATCATCCGCTGCGATTGACCGCGGCCGGTCGCACCGATGCCGGCGTGCATGCGCTGATGCAGGTGGCCCATTTCGA
The DNA here is from genome assembly GCA_963846305.1 of uncultured Gammaproteobacteria bacterium. Lineage (GTDB taxonomy): Bacteria > Pseudomonadota > Gammaproteobacteria > Steroidobacterales > Steroidobacteraceae > RPQJ01. The sequence continues at coordinate 18,259 of CAWJVK010000001.1, read as the reverse complement.
CACGACCTCCGCCCGGCCAGGGCAGGCCTGGGTGCTCGGCGGCTCGGCGGAGTGCGCCCCGGACCTGAGCGTGCTGTGGGCCAGGCCGGTGCCCGACGACTTCCATGCCCGGTTCAGCGCGCTGTCGCGCAGCTACGTCTATCGAATCGTGAACCGGCGGGTGCGGCCCGCCATCGACCGCGGCTACGCCTGCTGGCTGCGCCGGCCGCTGGATGCAGGCGCGATGCACGTCGCCGCCCAGTCGCTGCTGGGCGAGCACGACTTTTCCGCGTTGCGCGCGGCCAGTTGCCAGTCCCCGACGCCGGTACGCCGCGTGCTCGGCGTGGCGGTGCGGCGTGATGCCGACCGCGTCGAGATCCGCATCACCGCCAACGCCTTCCTGCACCACATGGTGCGCAACGTTGCCGGCGCACTGGTGGCGGTCGGCGTCGGCGACCGGCCGGTGGGCTGGGTCGCCGAGTTGCTCGCCTCGCGTGACCGTACACAGGGCGGTGTCACTGCGCCGCCCCAGGGGCTTTATTTTGCCGGGGTGGCCTACGAGGCCGGGTGGGGCCTGCCGACCGAGGCCGCGGGCATGCGGTAGACTGCGCGCGGCCGTCCTGGAGACGCACGTGACCTGGTTCGAGAAGATCATTCCCTCGCGCATCAAGACGGAGCGACGTTCGCGTTCCGTGCCGGAAGGGCTGTGGATCAAGTGCCCAGCCTGCGACGCGGTGCTGTATCGCGCGGAACTCGAGCGCAACCTGCAGGTGTGCCCGAAGTGCGCGCATCACATGAGGATCACGGGGCGCGAGCGGTTGCTCCGCTTCCTGGACGAGGGTTCGCCCCGCGAGATCGCGAACGAGGTCGAGCCCGAGGACCCGCTGCGCTTCCGCGACACCAAGAAATACCGCGATCGCCTCGTCGCGGCGCAGAAGCAGACCGGCGAGAAGGATGCGCTGGTGGTCCTGGTCGGGACCGTCAAGGGACTGGAACTGGTGGCGTGCGCGTTCGAGTTCCGCTTCCTGGGCGGCTCGATGGGCTCGGTGGTCGGTGAGCGCTTCGTGCGCGCGGCCGAGCATTGCCTGGCGAACCGGTTGCCGCTGGTGTGTTTCTCTGCAAGCGGCGGCGCTCGCATGCAGGAGGGCCTGCTGTCGCTGATGCAGATGAGCAAGACCAGCGCCGCGCTTGCGCGGATGGCCGAGGCGCGCCTGCCGTTCGTCTCCGTGCTGACCGATCCCACCACCGGAGGCGTGTCGGCGAGCCTCGCGATGCTCGGTGACCTGAACATTGCCGAACCGCGCGCGCTGATCGGCTTCGCCGGTCCGCGCGTGATCGAGCAGACGGTGCGTGAAACGCTGCCCGAGGGCTTCCAGCGAAGTGAGTTCCTGCTCGAGCACGGCGCGATCGACATGATTCTCGACCGGCGCGACCTTCGCGACCGCATCTCGAGCGTGCTCGCGATGATGATGGGCCGGCCGCCGCTGGAGGCCCCGGCCGAGTCTGCCTGAGATGCCGACCGGCCCCCGTTTCCAGGGCCTCGGCGACTGGCTTGCCTGGCAGCAGGCGTTGCACCCCAATGCGATCGACCTCGGCCTGGACCGGGCGCGCCGCGTGCTGGTGCGCACCGGATGGCAACGTCCATCGTGTCCGGTCATCACGGTGGGCGGCACCAACGGCAAGGGCTCCTGCGTGGCGATGCTCGCCTCGATGCTTCAGGCGTCGGGCCGGCGTGTGGCAACCTTCACCTCGCCGCACCTGGTCGACTACCGTGAGCGGATCCGGGTGGACGACCAGCCGGTGTCCGCCGTCTCGCTGGTCGCGGCGTTCGAGCGCATCGCCGATGCGCTCGGCAACGACTCGCTGACGTTCTTCGAGTTCAATGCCCTCGCCGCGCTGATGATATTCGAGACCACCGCGCCCGATGCAATCGTGCTGGAGGTGGGCATGGGCGGACGACTCGACACGGTCAACCTGGTGGACGCCGATGCATCGGTCATCGTGTCGGTCGGCCTCGACCACATGGAGTGGCTTGGGACAGACCTGGAGAGCGTGGGCCGCGAGAAGGCCGGGATAATGAGGGGTGGGCGACCCACGATCGTCGGCATGGCGGCGCCGCCGGGCTCGGTGCTGGAGGTCGCGCAAGCAGTCGGGGCGGTGTTGCTGCTGCGTGGCCGGGATTTCGACGGCATCGAGCGGCCCGGCGGCACGTGGCGATACCACGACGCGGCGGGCGAACTCGACGCGCTGCCGGCCCCGGCGCTGGCCGGGGTTGCACAGGTCGGCAACGCCGCGGTCGCGCTGGCCGCGCTGCGCTCGCTGCACGGGCGACTCACGCTGACCCGGTTCGCGGTGGAGGAGGGGCTCAGGCGCGTGCGGCTCCCCGGGCGGTTCCAGCGCATCGCCGACCCGCGCGGATTCGAGTGGGTGCTGGACGTGGCCCACAATCCCGATGCGGCAAGGACGCTGGCGGCCAACCTGGCGTTGCTCCCGGCGCGGGGACGCACCATCGCCATCTGCGGCATGCTCGGTGACAAGGACATCGAGGAGGTCATTCGCGTTCTGGGCACCTCCGCTGGTCGCTGGATTGCGGTGGACACCGACGGCCAGCGGGGCCTGCGCGACCACGCACTTGCGGCCCGCGCCGCGGCCGTGGGACTCGGGATGGAGCACGGCGGGAGCGTGGCAGGAGCAATGCAGCGAGCCGCCGCCGATGCGGGGCAGGGTGACCGTGTCGTGGTGTTCGGGTCGTTCCACACGGTCGGACCGGCACTCGAGTACCTGCAACAGTTGCAACCGCGCGGCGCGAACCCGCCGGTCTGGCTATAATTTTCAAATGGACCAGGCGCTCAAGGCGAGATTGATCGGTGCGGCGGTGCTGGTGGCACTGGCCGTGGTGTTGATTCCGGAACTCCTGACCGGCCGAAAGGCGGACATGGTCCAGGACGCGACGTCCGCCGCCGCGCCCGGTACCCGTACATTCACCATCGAGCTGGCCGGATCCAGCCCGGGTTCCGCGGCGCCGCCGAAATCGGCGGCCGGGCCGATCGCCGACGCCGCACCCGAGCGGTCCGTGGCAGCCAGGGCGACGGGTCGGGCGGCGGATCCTGCGGCCCCCGCTGCATCGGGCCCGGCGCCAGGCTCGACGCCCGCGGCCGCGCCGGACGGCAAGATCGTCGACCGGTCCCCTGCGCGCGGCGCGGATGCGACCCCGCCATTGCAATCCACACCGGCCGTCACTGCGTCGCCGCCGCCCGCGGCCGCCAAGCCCGAAGCCGGTGCTCAGCGCGGTGGATGGTCGATCCAGGTCGGGGCATTCAGCACGCGGGACAAGGCCGACAAGCTGGCAGCAGAACTGAAGTCCGCGGGCTACCAGGCGTACGTGTCGCCGGTATCGAAGTCGGGCAGGACACTGCAGCGAGTTCGCGTCGGGCCGGAAGCGGACCGTTCCCGCGCCGATGGCGTTGCCGCAAAGCTGAAGGCCCGCGGCCTGCCGGCAACCGTGGTCGCAAGCGACTGACCACGCTCTGGTAGACTGCCGCGCCTCGTAGTGGTTGTGCCGGGCACCAGGATACGATTCGCATGACGACAGTCGATTACATCATCGTGGCGGCGCTGGTCCTGTCCACGGTGTTTGGCGCAATACGCGGATTCCTGCGCGAGTCGGTCGCGCTGCTCGGGTGGCTGGTAGGGCTCTGGCTCGCCTGGCGCTACGCGGACCGGGTGGAACCATACCTTGGCGGCGCCATGCGGGACACGCTGCTTCAGCCTTGGGTGGCACGCATGCTGGTGCTGTTTGCCGTGGTGGTCGCCGCGTGGCTGCTGGGCAGCCTGCTCAGCTACCTCGTGCAGAGATCCGGCCTCACGCTGGGCATGGACAGGCTGCTCGGCGGGCTGTTCGGAGTCGTTCGCGGCGCCGTGATCGTCGGGTTCGCGGTGATGCTCGGCCAGGCAGCGGAGCTGCAGGACGAGGATTGGTGGCGGGCCTCGCGCCTGATGCCGCTGGGCCAGGAGATGGCCACGGTACTGCGCGGCTACGTCGAGACGGGCCGCGAATACGTGCAAGAAACGCTCCCGGAATCGTGAGGCAGGACCATGTGCGGCATCGTCGGCATCGTCGGCAGCACCCCGGTCAACCAGCAGATCTATGACGCGCTGACGGTGCTGCAGCATCGCGGGCAGGACGCCGCGGGCATCATGACCGCGCAGTCCGGCGAGCTCTTCATGCGCAAGGACGTCGGCCTGGTGCGCGACGTCTTCCAGCAGCGGCACATGTTGCAACTCAAGGGCAACAGCGGCATCGGCCACGTGCGCTACCCGACCGCCGGCTGCGACGGCTCGGACGAGGCCCAGCCGTTCTACGTCAATTCGCCGTTTGGCATCTGCCTCGCCCACAACGGCAACCTCACCAATGCCGCCGAACTGGCCGACGTGCTGACGCGCGAGGACCGGCGTCACCTGAACACCAGCTCGGACTCCGAGGTGCTGCTGAACGTGCTCGCGAGCGAGCTGCAGCGTTTCGGCACGCCGCGCGCGACACCCGGCGACATCTTCGCTGCCCTCTCCGCCGTGTATCGCCGCGTGCGAGGCGGCTATGCGGTCATCGCGATGATCATGGGCCACGGCGTGGTCGGTTTTCGCGACCCCAACGGCATACGCCCGCTGGTGATCGGCACGCGCGACGGCCCGCGTGGCGCGGAACACATGCTCGCCTCGGAGAGCGTGGCGCTCGACCAGGCCGGCTACCGGCGGCTGCGCGACGTCGGGCCGGGCGAGGCCGTGTTCGTCGACGAGCAGGGCCAGATGCACAGCAAGCAGTGCGTGCCGGCCCCGCGCCACACGCCGTGCATCTTCGAGTACGTCTACTTTGCGCGCCCCGACTCCATCATGGACAACATCTCGGTCTACAAGGCGCGGATGCGCATGGGCGAGTTGCTGGCCGAGAAGATCCGCAACGAGCGGCCCGACCACGACATCGACGTGGTGATACCGGTGCCGGACACCAGCCGCACCAGCGCGCTGCAGGTCGCGCAACTGCTGGGCGTGAAGTACCGCGAAGGTTTCATCAAGAACCGCTACATCGGCCGCACGTTCATCATGCCGGGCCAGGAGCAGCGCTCGAAGTCCGTGCGCAGCAAGCTGAACGCGATCGACCTCGAGTTTCGCGGCCGCAACGTGCTGCTGGTGGACGACTCGATCGTGCGCGGCACGACCTCGGCGCAGATCATCGAGGTCGCGCGCGAGGCGGGCGCCCGCAAGGTGTATTTCGCGTCGGCCGCGCCGCCGGTGCGTTACCCGAACGTCTACGGCATCGACATGCCCGCGGCGTCGGAACTGGTCGCGGCGGGCCGCACCGAGCAGGAGGTCGCGCGAATCATCGGTGCCGACTGGCTCATCTACCAGGACCTCGACGACCTGGTACGTGCCGTGCGCCATCACGACGCGCAGGTCGCCGAGTTCGACACCTCGTGCTTCTCCGGCGAGTACGTGACCGGCGACATCACGCCCGAGTACCTCGCGCGGCTGCAGGCGGAGAGGTCCGACCTGGCCAAGACCGAGCGCAGCACGTCGAACGGCGGGCGTGGCCCGCTCAGGGTCGTCGGCGGACCGTGAACGGCCGCGCGAGGGCATGACAGTCAGGGCGCTCATCGTCAGCGATCGGCCTGAATACCGGCAGCTGCTCGCCCACCACATTACGGTCGAGTGGCTCGACGCGCTGCCGTCCGAATACGAGCCCGCGAAGCGCGGGCGGCTGCAGGCGTCGTTTCGCGGTTCCGTCTACGACGTCGTGCTGCTCGACCACGAGGTGCAGGGCGGCCGCGGACTCGAATGGCTCGAAGACCTGAGCGACCGCGCCGGGTTTCCGCCGATCGTCTATTTCGCGCCGCAGGGCGACGAGCGCGGAATGGACGCCGGGGCCTCGCGGGTGCTGGCGCGGATGGAGTTCGATCACGAGCAGTTCGCCGCTGCGCTGCGCGATGCGCTGGCCGAGCGGCACAACGTGCTCGCAGACACCTCGCGAGCGGCGCTCGAGCCGCCGCCGCCGGACAGGTTCGGGTCGGTGCGAATCCGCGGCTACCGGTGCGTTCGCCGGATCGCGGTGGGTGGATCGTCCAGCGTGTTCCTGGCCAGTGTCGCGGGCACGGACCAGCCGCGCGTCCTCAAGGTGTTTCGCCAGGTTCCCGACGCGGTGGAGGGCACCACCACGTTCGACCGCTTCCTGCGCGAGTTCGACCTGGCGGCGCGCCTCGATCACCCCAACATCGCGCGTATCTACGACCTCGGGGTGGCCGACGATCACGTCTACCTGGCGATGGAGTATTTCCCGGGTGGCGACCTGCGCACGCGCATGTGCGGTCCGCTGCCCTGGCGCGACGCACTCGTGTACGTGCGCCAGCTCGCGGCCGCGCTGGGCGCGCTTCACGACATCGGCGTGCTGCACCGGGACGTAAAGCCAGGCAATGTGCTGCTGCGCGGCGACGGCAGCGCAGCATTCATAGACTTCGGACTGGCGCGGCAGCTCGACCTGGAGAGCGATATCACCGGCAACGGCGCGATCTTCGGCACGCCGCACTACATGAGCCCGGAGCAGGGGCACGGAGTCGCGCTCGACGGGCGCAGTGACCTCTACAGCCTCGGCATCGTGCTGCACGAGATGCTCACCGGCCTGAAACCGTTTCGTGCCGAGACCCCGCTCGCGGTGATCTACATGCACGCCAACGAGCCGCTGCCGCGCCTGCCGCAGGCTGTCGCGCACCTGCAGCCGCTGCTCGACTCGCTGCTGGCAAAACGGCCGGCGGACCGTCCGGCGTCGGCGGCCGAGATCATCGCCAGGGTGGACGAACTGCTCGACCTGGCCGCGGCCTGATGGCCGCTCATGGCGACATGCTGGCGGCGCCGACCGACCCGGCGTGGTTCGCGGCGGCGGTCGGGCGCGTGGACGAACTGCTGATCGACCATGCCAACTGCGAAAAGAAGGCAGCGTCCACAGCGCTGTCGATCATGTTCGCCTACCCGGAGGACTTCGACCTGGCCGACCGGATGTCGCGGCTCGCGCGCGAGGAGTTGCGCCATTTCGAACTGGTCCAGCAGAGGATCACGCAGCTCGGTGTCGAGTTCCGGCGCCTTTCGCCATCGCGTTATGCGGATGGCCTGCGGCGCGCGCTGCGCCGCGAGGAGCCCGGGCGCCGGGTCGACCTGCTGCTCTGCGGCGCGCTGATCGAGGCGCGTTCGCACGAGCGATTCGTCGGGCTCATCGAGCGGCTGCCCGCGCCACTGGCAGAGTTCTATGCTTCGCTTGCGGCCGCCGAGTCACGACATGCCGGGCTGTACCTGAGGCTGGCCGACAAGCGCGGGCCGGACGCGGCTTCGCGGCTCGGGCAACTGGCGGTGGTCGAGGCGGAGCTCGCGACCTCGCCGGACCCGCAGTTCCGGTTTCACTCGGGGACGCCGGCGTAACCCCGCGGCGCCGGCGAAGCCTTTCGGGGTGGGGCTGATCCATCCCGGGGACGCCATGAACCCGTCCCTGGGGGCTCGCGCGCGGCGTCCATGCCGCGCGACGCCCCGGGATGGATCAGCCCCACCCCGAAAGGCGGGAAGCCGCCTCGGGTCAGCGCGGCAACGAGCGAAGCTCGAATCCGTCCGGCGACCACGCGAGTACGCTGCCCTGCACGTGCCAGTCGCCGAGCACGACGCGGCGAACCTCTTCGCCGTCCACGACCAGTTCGTGAACGGCCGGTCGGTGCGTGTGGCCGTGGACCATCGTCGCGACGTGATTCGCGCGGAAAGCCGCGGCGACCGCCGTTGCATTCACGTCCATGATCTCGGGAGCGGTCGCGCCGGTGTGCATGCGGCTGCCCTCGCGCATCTTCTGCGCAAGCGCGCGCCGCCGTGCCAGGCCGAGGTGCGCCAGTGTCCACTTCACGATCGGGTTGCGCACGATGCGCCTCAGGCGCTGGTAGCTGGTGTCGTCGGTGCAGAGCAGGTCGCCGTGCATCAGCAACACGCGCTGCCCGTGGACGTCGACGACCGTGCCGTCATCGACGAGCCGGGCACCGGTCGCCTCGCAGAAGCGCCGCCCGATCAGGAAATCGCGATTGCCGTGCATCACGTAGCAGGGCACGCCCGAATCCGTCAGGCGCCGCAGCGCCGCGACGATGTCTCGTGCTGCCGGATCGGGGTCGTCGTCGCCGAGCCAGACCTCGAACAGGTCTCCGAGCACGTACAGCGCGTCGGCGGAGCGCGCCTCGCCGTCCAGGAAGGCCACGAACTGCCGGGCGATCTCGGGAGATTCGGGGTCGAGGTGCAGGTCGGAGATGAAGAGCGTGGTCACGGTAATTGTCGCCTGGCGTCGCTGGATGTTACGGGGTATCGCGGCATGCCTGCCAGCCCGAGCAATCGAGGCCCAGCGCGCGCCAGGACAAGCCAGCGGGGCCCGGCACGACAAGGTGCGAGCCGGGGCGCACGCGCATCGGCCGGTGCGTCGGCGGCTGGTTCACGGCCGTGGCCGGGCGATCCGGTAAGATGCGCGGCCATGTCCACTGCGCCCCATGTCACGCGGTTTGCACCGAGCCCGACCGGCAGCCTGCACGTCGGCAATGCCCGCACCGCGATCTTCAACCACCTGGCCGCGCGGTCGAGCGGCGGGCGCATGGTGTTGCGCGTCGAGGACACGGACGCCGAGCGCAGCGAGCAGCGTCACCTCGAGCAACTGCTCGCTGACCTGCGCTGGCTGGGCGTCGAGTGGGACGAAGGCCCCGACGTCGGTGGCCCGCACGGCCCGTACCGGCAGAGCGAGCGCGCTTCGCTCCACGCCGAGGCCACTGCTCGGCTGCGCCGGTCGGGCCTCGCGTACCCGTGTTTCTGCACTCCGGAGGAGCTTTCACTGTCGCGCCGCACGCAGCTCGCCGCCGGCCGCCCGCCACGCTACGCGGGCACCTGCGCGGCGCTCGCCGCCGAAGAGGTGGCGAAGCGTATCGCCGCGGGACGGGCGTATGCGACACGCTTCCGGGTGCAGCCGGGGCGCGTGGTTGAATTCGACGACCTGGTCCATGGCCAGCAGCGATTTGCGACCGAAGACATCGGGGATTTCGTGGTGACCCGCGCCGACGGTTCGGTGGCGTTCTTCCTTGGCAATGCCGTGGACGACGTTGCCATGGGCGTCACGCTGGTGCTGCGCGGCGACGATCACCTGGCCAACACGCCTCGACAGATCCTGCTGCTCGAGGCTCTGGGCCTGCCCGTGCCGCGGTTCGGGCACCTGCCGCTGGTGCTCGGCGCATCGGGCGCGCCGCTGTCGAAGCGCGACGGTTCTGCCGGGCTGCACGACCTGCGTGGACAGGGCTACCTTCCCGGCGCGATCAGGAACTACCTGCTGCGGCTAGGCCACACCTGTGGCACCGATGCCTGGCTGGACGCCGGCGCGATGCCGTCTCACTTCGACCTCGGGCGCGTCAGTCGCTCGGCGGCGCATTTTGACGAAGCGCAGCTCAGGCACTGGCAGCGGGAAGCGCTGACCAGCGCCGGGGTCGCGGACCTGGTCGAGTGGCTGGGCCCGCGGCTGGACGTGCTCGGCGACGCTGCGCGCAAGGCCGAGTTCGTGTCGGTGGTGCGCGGCAACCTGCTGTTCCCGGCCGACGCGGATCCGCTGCTGGCGGTCGCCGGCGGCGCGGTGTTGCCATTCGAGCCCGATGCGGAATCGGCGATCGCCGAGGCCGGCGGCGAATTCTTCGCCAGGGCGCTCGGCGAGTGGCTGGCCAACGCCGGCGATTTCAGGGCCTGGGCACGCGCGGTCGGCGTGGCCACCGGGCGCAAGGGGGCCGCGCTCTACCAGCCGTTGCGCGCGGCGTTGACCGGCATGACGCACGGCCCCGAGCTTGCACCGTTGGCCGTGTTGATGGGGCGCGAGCTCGTCGCCGCGAGGCTTGCCGATGCCGCGCGGCGGGCCGGGTCGACGAACTGAAGGAACGGGATTCCGGAGACACTGGACGATGCTGCAGATCCACAATTCGCTGACCGGCCGCAAGGAAACGTTCCAGCCGATCGTGCCGGGCGAAGTCCGCATGTACGTGTGCGGCATGACGGTCTACGACTACTGCCACCTCGGTCACGCCCGCATGCTGATCGCCTTCGACGTCGCGCGACGGCACCTGGCCGCCTCCGGCTACCGCGTCACGTTCGTGCGCAACATCACCGACATCGACGACAAGATCATCCAGCGCGCGGCGCAGAACGGTGAGCCGATGAGCGCGCTGACCGGGCGGTTCATCGACGCCTACCATGAGGACTGCGAGGCGCTCGGCGTGGCGCGCGCGGACCACGAGCCGCGCGCGACGGAGTACCTGCCGCAGATCGTCGCGATGGTGCAGGCGCTGGTCGACAAGGGCTACGCCTACGCGGGCGCCAATGGCGACGTGTATTACTCCGTGTCGAGCTTCGCGCCGTACGGGCAGCTCTCGGGCAAACGGCTCGCGGACCTCCGCGCCGGCGCCCGCATCGACGTCGACGAGGCCAAGCGTGACCCGCTCGATTTCGTGCTGTGGAAGGCCGCCAAGCCCGGCGAGCCCGCTTGGGAGTCGCCGTGGGGACCGGGTCGGCCAGGCTGGCACATCGAATGCTCGGCGATGTCGGTGGACCTGCTAGGGCCCCATTTCGACATCCACGGCGGCGGCATGGACCTCAAGTTCCCGCATCACGAGAACGAGATCGCGCAGACCTGTGCTGTCTGCGACTCGAAATTCGTCAACCTGTGGATGCACAACGGCTTCGTGCGCGTCGACGACGAGAAGATGTCGAAGTCGCTCGGCAACTTCTTCACCGTGCGCGAAGTGCTCGAGTGGGTGCGTGATCCGGAGGTGGTGCGTTACCTGATGATCGCCAGCCACTACCGCGGGCCGATCAATTACTCGTCGGACAGCCTGTCCCAGGCCGACGCGGCACTCGAACGTCTCTACCTTGCGCTGCGCGGCGTCGAGAGCGCAGCGGATGCGCCCGCCAGCGCGGCGACCGGGCGGTTCGTGGCGGCGATGGACGATGACTTCAACACACCGGAGGCGATCGCGGAACTGCAGTCGCTCGCGCGCGTGGTGAATACCGCGAAGGCGGCGGGTCGCAATGACGATGCCTCGCTTGCCGCGGCGGAGCTTCGGGAGCTTGGCTCGCGCCTCGGACTGCTCGGCCAGGACGCGGGGACCTTCCTGCGCAAGCAGCCGCGCCGCGCCCCGGGTAATCATGACCTCGAATCCGCGGCCGGGGTCGACGCAGGGGCGGCGCTCAGCGACGCCGACATCGAACGCCTGATCGAGGAGCGTGGCGCTGCGCGCAAGGGCAGGGACTTCAAGGAGTCCGACCGCATCCGCGACCTGCTGGCTGCGGCTGGCGTGCTGCTCGAGGACCAGCCCGGCGGCAAGACCCTCTGGCGCCGCGGCTAGAAAAATAGGTGCCTGGCACCTATTTTCGCTGCAGTGCTGATTCGAGTGTGTTTTTCATCAGGATCGCGACGGTCATCGGGCCGACGCCGCCGGGCACCGGCGTGATCCAGCCGGCGCGTTCGCGCGCCGCCTCGAAGTCGACGTCGCCCACGAGCTTGCCATTCGGCAGGCGGTTGATGCCGACGTCGACGACGATCGCCCCAGGCCTCACCCACTCGCCGGGCACGATCCCCGGCCTGCCGACTGCCACCACCAGCAGGTCGGCGCGCTCGACGTGGTCGCGCAGGTTTGGAGTGAACCGGTGGCAGACAGTGACCGTCGCGCCGTCCAGCAGCAGTTCCAACGCCATCGGACGTCCCACCAGGTTCGACGCGCCGACCACCACCGCGTGCAGTCCCTTGGTCGAGAGCCCGCAGCGGTCGAGCATCCTGACGACTCCGTAGGGCGTGCAGGGACGCATCAGCGGGTTGCGCAGCGCGAGGCGTCCCACGTTGTAGGGGTGAAAGCCGTCCACGTCCTTGTCGGGTGCCATCGCCTCGATCACCGCATGCTCGTCGATGTGGTCCGGAAGCGGCACCTGAACCAGGATGCCGTCGATCGACGGGTCGGCATTCAGGCGCTGAATCAGCGTCAGCAACTCGGTCTGGGTCGCGGAGTGGGGCAGGTCGTGGCTCACCGAAACGAAGCCGCATTCCTCGCAGGCTGCGCGCTTGTTGCGCACATAGACGTGGGAGGCCGGGTCGTCGCCCACCAGCACCACGGCCAATCCGGGCCTGCGCTTGCCGCTGGCGGCGAGCCGGTCGCTTTCCTCACGCACCTCGCGACGGATGTCCGCCGCGATGGCCTTGCCGTCGATGATTTTGCCTGCCATTTGCCGGGGTCCGCGTGGCCGGGGCGCGCATTCTGGCACGCCCCCGGAGCCGGTCGCGAGATCGTGTGCACGCGAAATTGACGCTCAGGGCCGCCGTCCGTATGATTCGCGCTCCCGTGAAGGCACGGCCCGGCGGTGGGTCGGGCTCAGGCGGCGACCACGAGTCGGTGCAGGGCGGGGCATGGCGCAGTCTGGTAGCGCATCTGCTTTGGGAGCAGAGGGTCGGGGGTTCGAATCCCTCTGCCCCGACCAACCGGACCGCGGCCTCGGACGATGCGCCCGTAGCTCAGCTGGATAGAGCATCGGCCTTCTAAGCCGAGGGTCGCAGGTTCGAGTCCTGCCGGGCGCGCCACGCTTGGGGAAATTCCGCCGGACGATGGTGGACGTAGCTCAGCTGGTAGAGCTCCGGGTTGTGGTCCCGGCGGTCGTGGGTTCGAGCCCCATCGTCCACCCCAGGTTTTCAGGTTGGGCCGTTAGCTCAGTTGGTAGAGCTGCTGACTCTTAATCAGTAGGTCGTAGGTTCGAGTCCTACACGGCCCACCAACTTCTCCGCTGCAATCAACTATTGAAGCTGCGTTTTGCGCGGCCAGATTGCTCATTTCTCCTCGATCAGTATTCGCGTGACGGTCGCCATGTCTGGCACCGCCGCGTCGTTGAACGACGCTTGCAGGCGTCCGTCCTTGTCCAGCAGGAACACCTGGCTGGAGTGAAAGTACTCGTAGTTGCCCTGCGGGTCCGGTTTTTCCTTGAACGCCACCGCGGAGAAGCGCGCCGCGATGTCCCCGACCGCGCGCGGGTTGCCGGTCAGCCCGATGAAATCGGGAGAGAATGACTTCAGGTATTTCTTCATCACCGTGGGCGTGTCGCGCTCGCCGTCCACGCTGACGAAGACGACATGCGCTGCGCGCAGCGCCCCACCATTCGACTCGTGAAGCAGCTTCAGCTTGGTCAGCGCGGCGGGGCAAACGTCCGGGCAGTGGGTGAATCCAAAGTACACCAGCGTCGGCTGGCCACGCAGGCTCGCCAGCGCGCGAGGTTGCCCGTCCTGGTCGGTCAGCGTGAAATCGCGAACGGGCTTCGGCGCGGCAACCACCGTCACCCGGTCCAGCGTGGGCAGGGGCGAAGCGCGGTGCACGGCGTCCGCCCCCCCTGCCAGCGGTAGCAGCCCGAGCAGCCAGAGCAGCCCGAACAGCGCGCGGCCCGGCCTCGAGCTCCTCACGCTAGTGCGTGTACAGCCGACTGGCCGGGATCGCAGCGAAGCTTGCCATGCCGGGCGACTTCCAGCGCAGCTGCGCAACCGCCGGGCCGGTGTCCTCGTAGTACTCCATCCGGATGGTGTAGCGCGCGCCCGCAAGCAAGGTGAGCTTGGTGCTGTTGTGGGTGCGTGTCGTGTGCGCCGTCCACCTGTCGATGACCCGGATCCCGTTCACCCAAAGCCGCACCCCCGCGTTCGAGTTGGTCTGGAACTGGTAGCTGCCGGGCTCGGCAGCCTCCAGGGTGCCAGTCCAGCGAGCAGAGAAATCGTCTGCGTTGACGCTGTCATCGGGAGATCCGGTTGACCAGTCGAAGTTCACCGTCTCAACAAGTTGCAGCACCGCGTCACCGGACAGTTCCTTGTTGTTGAAGTACTCGCCCTGCAATCCGGTGCCGGCGTCCTGTTCGGCGGTTGGCGCCGTGGTTTCCTGGCCGCCGATTTCCGAGACGTAGGCGACCAGGTTCTGCAGGTCGGCGTCGGGCACCGTTATGTCCTTGTGGGCCCGTATTGCGTCCGCCAGTGTCGCGGCCGACCCGTCGTGCAGGTACGGTGCGGTCGCCCACGCGTCGCGCAGGGTCGGGACGTCGATTCCGGCAAGCGCTCCGCCGAGCCGGGAACCGCTGCTCGTCTTTAGCGTGCCAATGTCCTGCGGGTTGGCGACACCGCTGCTGGTGAAGGCAACACTGCCGTGACAGCCGGCGCAGTTCATTGCCAGGAAGACATCCTTGCCGAGGACCGCGGCGGCGCTGAGGCTTCCGTCGGCGTTGCGCAACGGGCTCGATGCGAACGTCTTCAGCGACGCCACGTACGCCGCCAGTGAATCGAGATCGACGCTCAGGCCTGCCTTGGCGTCACCCAGTGGCCGGCTGCGGGTTCCCGCCTGGAACAGCCCATCGGGCATCAATCCGCTGCCGCCCGACAGCGCGCGAATCTGGCCCTCGAAATCCTGCAGCTCGTCGAAATTGTTGCTCCAGTGCAGGTAGCCCTGCGCAGTCGCCGCGCGTCCGTTCAGCGCGATCGTGTTGCGCAGTCCTTCCCCGAAACCCGTCAGGTCCCAGACCCGTCCGTCGCCGTCGCCGTCGTTGTGGCAGGAAGCGCAGCTCATGTAGGAATCACGCGCCAGCCGGCTGTCCCGTGCGTCGTAGAACAGCTGCTTGCCCTGCAGCACTACCGCGCTCAGCTTGTCCTTCGCGACGGTCGGGAGCGTGGCGCGCATCGGCACGTCGATGGTTCCGGAAGACAAGAGGGCGGTGAGGTCGAACACACCGACGGTCCGGTCCATGAAATTGTTCACGTACAAGGTGCGGCCGTCGCTCGACAGCGCGAGGCCCTGCGGCGCGCGGCCGGCGTCGAAACGGAAGATTTCCCATCGGTCATAGGCGCTGACGACCGCGACCTGGCGACTGGTCTCGAGTGCCACGAACATGTAGACGCCGGTCGGGTCGAACACGGCGGCGCTTGCGAGGCTCGAATTATCGAAATCGAGCCGTGACGCATGGTCCTCCGCGCCCGCCGCCAGGTCGATGCGCGATCCGATGGCGCGCACGGTGTTCTGGAAATTGAGGTTGTTGCCGTCCCGCAGGGATCCGCGCCGGATATTGTCCTGCTTTGAGGGCACCCATGCGGACAGCCCGTCCGGCGACAGCGCCACGGCACCGATGTAGTTCGGAACCCCGCGGCCCTGGTTCTCGGCGTCGGCCTTGTCACTGTGTCGCAGTACGATCGTGCCTTGCGGCAGCATCGTAGCGGCATCGACGACGACGATTTGCCCGCCGGTGGCCATGCCGCCGACATCTGTTCCCACGTCAGCCGTGCTCTCACCCGGCTGCAACGGAGTAATGAATCTGGATACATACAATTTTCTTCCGTCGCTGCTGACGGACACGTGTCGCGGGTTTGCGCCGACGTCGACGCTGGCCAGTTGCTTGTACGTGGCGACATCGATCGCGAGCAGCTTGCCGGACGCCTCGAGCGCGACATAGGCACGACCGCCGGTGGGAGCCATCGCGATGCCAAAGGGCTGCGATGCAAATGGAAGCTTGAGGGTCCGGCGCACCGTCAGCGTCGAAGGGTTGATGACGGAGATCCTGGCGAGTTGCCTGCTGGTCACCCAGACTTCGCCATTCGGCGCGATGGCCAGAGCGCGGGGTGCGGCACCCACCGTTATCTCGGCCAGCTTCGCGTTGCTGGCGGCGTCAAATACGCTGATGGAACTGTTGTCCTGGTTCACCACCCACACCCGGTCGCCCGCGCCGCTGCGGCTCTCATAGGCAATGTTCGACGAGACCGCCGGGCGATTCGCGGTCTGCGGCAGGTGCACCGTTTGCGCCAGCGTCGTCGATTGCGGCAACCCGCTTGCGTCGATTACCGTGACGGTCACGTAGTAGATGCCGGGTCGCGTGAAACTGTGCGTGACGGTCGGGTCCGCCGAGTAGCCGGTCGCCTGCGTGCCGTCGTTGAAATCCCATCGATACAGGACATTCGTCCCGCCGGTCACGCCTGCGGTAAAGGTCACTGATTCCCCGGCCAACTGCGGCGTTGGCGGCGGGATCGGGTTGATCGTGAACGGCTCGCCCATCGCGATGGTCCAGACGAAATTCCTGACGTCGCTGTTGACGCCGTCGCTGGCCGCAATCACCACGTTGTAGAGGCCGGGCTCGGTCGGTGTGCCCGAGACCAGGCCCGTGGCCCCGTCGATCGAAAGGCCGGTCGGCAGGCCGCTGGCCCCAAATCCCAGCACGTCGCCGTTCGGGTCGCTGGCCGACAGTTGCAAGGTCACGGGAACGCCGCGCAATCCGACCTGCGCGCCGGGGTCGGCGAGGATGGGCGCGAGGTCCGGATTCGGCTGCGGCGCGACGTTGACCTTGACGATGCGCGCAATCGACGGCGTGCCCGCGGCGTCGAGCAGGAAGAGCATGTAGAAACCGGGCGGGGCGTCGGCGGCACGGGTCGGCGCCTGGACCATCAGGCGGTTGCCACTGGAGGTAAAGGTCAGTTCGACGAAACGCTGCTCCATGTTGAAGCTGTGGGTGACGGCCGTCGTCTTGATCATCACCACGCGATGGATGACCGGCGCGGACGAAAAGTGGGCCGCGAAGGTCTGGCCGATGTCGAGCACCGACGGGGCGGAATCGATGGCCGGGCGCGGCTTTAGATTGCCCGCGGCGTCGTACAGGTACGGCGGATAGTAGACCTCGAGGTTGGTGTTGTTCTGCGGCCCCGGGGCGCCGCCGCCGGCCACCAGCACGCTCGCATCGGGCATCAGCACCGCAGTCGAGTGGTACAGGCGCGCCTTGACTCCGCGGCTGCCGACCGTCCATACGCCGGTGTTCGGGTCCCAGATCTCGGCGCTGTAGTTGGCGTTGGTCATGTCGTTCCAGACGGGGCTTCCGCCCGTGGCCAGCACCTTGCCGTCCGGGAGGATCGTCGCGTTCACCAGCCGCCGCTGCGACGACATCGACCCGGTCGGGGTCACCACCGGCGAGCCGCCGGTGATGTCGATAACGACCGCGCCGTTGGAGTTGCCGCCGAACTGCAGGATGCGTCCCGGGCGGAACATGGCCACGCTCGAGTCGCTGCCGGTGGGGCCGCTGAACTGGCCGACCCTGGTGATGGAACCGGTCCCGGTGGTGTTGGCGTAGTACATCCTGCCGGCACTGTCGAAGCCGAATACCCTGCCGTCCGGCGCGATGAAATTGCGCGGGTACATGAAATCGAGCGCGCCGGTGGCCGCCCCGGTCAGCAGCCGGAAGGTGCCGTCTGTCGAGCGCACTTCCGGAAAGTCGGTTCCACCTGAGCCACCCTGCGTATACACCTCGCCGTTCAGCAGCACCGTGGAACTCGAATACCAGCGCGCCCGGTTCATGTTGGACTGCCGCGCCAGCGTGTTGCTGCCGTAGTCGAACAGGTTGCTGTTGTTGTTGCCGGTGTTCGTGGTGCCCGTGCCGGTCCAGTTGTCGCCGCCCGCGATGAACACCTTGCCACCCTGCGGCAGCACCAGCGTCGAACTGCAGAAAATGTCGGTACCGGTCGTGTTGGCAAGTGTCAGGTGCCCGGCGTCGAAGCCGCCCGCGGGGTCCCACACGTCGTAGATGAAGTTTCCGGTCTGTGTGCCGTCCGCCTTGGTGCCGAAACTCAGCACGCGCCCGTCGGGCATCACCACCATGTGGAGAGGGATCAGGGGCCAGGGCTTGACCGGCGACCACGCCCCGTCGGCGCCCGGGGCGGCGGCGACGCGAATGGCGGACATGACCAGCAACAGCCCCAGGACACACCCGAAGGCGCCACGTCGGACGATCGTAGCCATCACCGCCCCCCTGTCTCTATTGCAGCCTTTCCATGCTGTCGGGGGTGAAAGTGCAAGTTTCGCGCCACGGTCCCGCGTGTCGTGTCCAGTCAGGGACTTAGCCACGCCGGCCAGGACCCTGCCGTAATTGCGCATTGCAATATGTAAAGACCACCGACGGCCGGCGGCGAGCAGGACGCGTGGCGTCCCCGCGCCGCTTGATGACCTGGGCACGTCGGTGCGTTCCGGCCACGCCGCCCGGTGCACGGTGGCTAGGTAGCTTCCCGACTCGCCAGTGCCAGCGCCTGGTGGGAGCATCGGCGTGGGGCCGGGCGTTGGTGGCCGATCGATGGTCGCGGCGACGCGGCCTGAGGAGATCGGAATGACAACCAGGAAATCCGTCCGGACCGTGCTCGCGGCAGTGGCCGATCCGGCGGCAA